>NZ_JPUF01000086.1 GCF_014737315.1 Treponema zioleckii
TGCAACAAGGAATGCTGAAAGGAGCGCATAACAAAGCCATCGAAACCGCGCGGAATTTTTTGTCCATGAATTTATCTGTTGAACAAGTCGCTTCTGGAACAGGGCTTTCCTTGTCACAAGTGATTGCTCTAAAAGAAGCACTTGATTCAGAAGCAAGAAAATAACTCTTATGAACGCACAGAAGTCACTCTCGAACATCAGTGCGAACAAGGATTACTGGATTGCCAACAAAACAGCCCGCCCACGCAGGGGGATTTTCCATGCGCAGGCGGGCTGCTTTGTTTTGGTGCAATGATTTCCCCTGCCACGGATGCGCGAGGCGAGGGGGAAAGCACTGTTGTTTTTACTCGTCGAGAGCCTTGCCGAATTCTATGGTCGTGCCGAGATAACCGACTACAGGGCGACCGTTTGAGTCGAATCCCAAACATACGTTCTGGAATTTTGGATCTCCTCCCTGTGGTGGAGTCATCGCAGGAATTGTCATGTATTCCCATGCTCCTGTTGTGTAGCCAGTTGCACCACCCGAACCACTCGCAGCATAAGCTGTTCCCGGTCTTACATCTACACCTGCAACAAGTGCATTCTCAACCGCAGTCTTGTCCTCAGCGGAGGTTGCTCCTTTTGTTGCCACTGGATATGCAAGTTTGATGCAGTCACGGCTACCAGTTTCTGTTGCATTGTAATAAGCGATATATGGAACATGCTCTTTTATCTTAACCTGCGTCCAATTGCCAACAGCAGATGCCTGATCGACTGTAATACTCTTCAAATCTGTACCTGCATATGAATCCAGGTGCATATAAACGAGATTTGAATCATAGCTATCGAATGCCGCGATATGCACAGAATCACCATCAAGAGACATTGAAACATAAGTACCTACATTCTCTGGGAATGATACTGCTGAAGTTGTCCATTCAACATTTGTTGTCGGAGAACTACCATCAACAGCATTTGTAGAATACTTGAGCACCAGTTTGTTCGTTGAACTGTCCATATAGACAATTACAACATGCTTGTCGCTTGTAACTCCCATGTCAAAATATTTCGAACCGGTTGTTACAACAGAAAGGCGACCATTATTGTAAATAGATGAATTAGATATATTCTCAAGGAAATTCACCTTTTGACCATATGTAGAATCCAAAGTAGATTCTGCTGATGTCAAAACTGCAGCCCCCTCATTATCTGATGAATAAACAAAAGATGAGAATGATTTACTTCCAGTATAGTCACTAATGCTATAGAAGCCATTACCTCCACTAGTTACCCTACGGGTCAATTTATGATACTGCCCATCCAAGTAAACATAGTAATCATTAAAATCGACACTATTCGTATACCAAACTGTATTTCCACCATACGGTCCATAATATGTGAACGTATATGGATTTGCACCTGAATTAGTCTCCGCTTCGATTTCGGTTCCTATCAAGAAATTCCTGAAGAGGATTTCATTTGTCTTGGAATCGAAATAGGCCATATAGACAACAGCATTTCCGTTTGTGGAGTCGCCAGAGGTTATAAGCTTAGGATACTCATACCTGTTAAGTTTGAGTCCACCGTTGTAATCAACTCGCTCAAGACTTACAGCGTTATTACCGGCAGTATATGCAAATTTTCCATTGTAGTTCGAATATGTCGTTCCTGGTCCCCAGCAATCTCCTGAATTCGAAGGAGCAAGCTCGTTATATCTGTCATAGTAGAGAGCGAGAGCACCGTCCGCATAGTTAAAGAGAGTTGCGTTGTAGTAGCGTCCGCCTTCGTCCACCGCCATACCCATCTGTTCAGTACCAAGCTGTTTTACAAGATATTCAGTGTAGATTTCCGCGCCAGTAGAACCGTTGAATTCCGCACGCTGGGCATGGGCATTTGTTGGATGGTCTGAGCCAGCTCCTGTTCCAGCCCCAGTACCAACAGCAGAACTCGGACCTCCATTATTATCAACATATCCAAACACAGGATTGTCACCATTCATGAGCATGACAGGATAATAGCCGTTCTCAACGCCCGTGTCTTTCATATCCCACATCAACAAATACCTATCATCCGTAAGCTGCACGTTCTTCGTCGTGTAGTAGTCCGGCTCGCGGTTGTAGTAGTTTGCGTAATCAGCAATCGCATTTCCGATTGCAGAGCCGCTTCCGACTGCATCATGAGCATCGTTCGCATTGATGTTGTTGAGAGTTCGGATGCCGTTCGAGAATATTTCAAGATAACCCGACTTTGTGATTCCGCTGTTAGAAATCGCAACAGTATTCGTATCTGAAGCAGAAGCCGTCAATCCTATACCGCCGGAGGTCGAAGTAAGAGTTGTTCCTCCAGCAGCCGCGTTGTTCGCAATTTTTGCAACAAGATTGCTTGTCGAGAAGTTGAATCCATTCACGGTAATTGTATTTTCAGCCTTGTTCGCGAGAATCGAATATTTTCCGCTTGCAGAGCGGATGTTGTTGTCCTTCAAACCGCTTGCGCTTCTGACATTCGTCTTTATTCCCGTGATATACGGCACCACGTCCATCTTGTACGTCGGCTTGTGCTTTGTCGCGTCGGTCGTGCCGTCTTCGCCTCTTCCGCTTGCGGCATTTGCGGTGTCACTAGACAAGTGCGATGTCGCAGCGTCGTCGTTCGCAAGTACGTTGAACACTGCGTCGAGTTTCGTCGTGTCCTTAAGGTGAGCCGTGTCGATTGCGATTTTCCAGTTGACTTTGTGTCCGGTCTGGTTCAGATATTCGTCCGTTACGGTCACTTCGTAAGAGTTCGTGCCGATTGCATTCGGTTTTTTGTTTGTCCAAACGCCATTCGTATACGTCGCAAGTTCGATTGGAGTCGTTATGCTTGAATCGAAGTCGGTCATAGAGAAGCTGAGCGACTTGAGCAATGTCTCGTCGAACGCTGTTCCGCGGAGCACGATTTTTCCAGAAACTTTCGGGTCGAGGTCGTATTCGCCGCTTGTCATTGTCGCTTTGAACGTATCTGCCGGCAAATCCGCCTCAAGTTCGATGTGGCCGTTCGCCTTCGAGCCTTTGTAGAGGCTGTTCTTGCCTTCGCCCTCGCCTTCCCAGAAGAACGGGTCGACGACGACGTTCGGCGCGACTTTGTCCGTCTGGTCAACATTCAGGTCGGTGACTCTGATGAACGCGTAGAGAGAATTCTTTCCAGACGTCGTTTTTTCGGTCGAATCCCAGAACGTGAACGAAACTTTCTGATTCGCTCCGTCCGAGGCCAGTTTTCCTTTGAGGTCCCAGAAGCGTCCTAAAATGTCGTCGTTGCGGTTTGTGCCCGAAAGCACAGTATCTGCGGTTTGGTGTCCGTCGGTTTTTGTCGTCGTGTCGGCGTTGTTGAATACAAGGTTCACGTCGCCGTTTCCGCCGACGATTTCCGCACAGACGGCAAGTCCGTTCTTTGCGATAAACGCTTTTCGTGCTGGTGCGGACGCGTTTTCCTGCCATTTTCCGGCAGCATCCTGTGCGTATTCGGCAAAGCCCGCCGTAGCAAATTCAAATACTTTCTGTTCCGAACCTGATTTTCCAAGAATATTGTATGTCTCAAATTCGTTTGCTGAATATTCGTTGTTTTTGTCCAAGTCGGTTCCGAGATGGAGCTTCGCGATTCTCGGCGCGTTGTTGGCAACCATAACATTGTACTTGACGCCGTTCACGTTTCCTGCCTCGTCGAACACGAGGAGCACGAGGTTCGCCGGTCCGTCAGGCATGTTGTCAGAATAAATCGAAGCATCCCATTTTCTCTTTGAGCCGCTCTTCGTGAACGACTCAGGCATTCCGTCGCCATCGTCCTTTCCTTCATCAAAGACGAATTTTCCAGAGCCTGATTTGCTGCTGTTCTGTGCGTTTGCCGCGTCGATAATCTGGGCAATCGGGCAGTACGCCTCGGTCGCAGTCGCATCGACGAGTTCTTTGTCGAGCGTTATGGTGCTTCCTGAAATCGCAGAGATTTTTCTGTAAACGCCGCCAATTTCGATAAGTCCGCCCACGTGGATGTGCGAGCCGAGAGCAGTGCTGGACTCAAACGTGTCCTTTGCGCTCATCGTTCCTGTGAGTTTCTTTGACCAAAGAGAGAATTCAGTAAGACTCTGAGTTTCTTCTTCCGTCGTTTTGTCCGCTTTTATCACTTTTGCGACGTTCTCCGCATTGGTGATTTTGCGCTCCACAAGGTCGCCCATCTTGACGCGGGCAGAATAAGAGTCGTCGCCGTCAATGTGAATCGGGTCAAAGACAACTTTGTCCTTTGCGTCTGTAATTTCGGCAGCAGTTCCAGTTCCGGTGTCCCTCATGTAATAGAAGGCAACGTACTTGACTCCAGAGCCGTCTGATGAATCGTCAGACTCGCCTGCAAGCGTGAACATTCCGTTCGAATTCTGGATGTCGTTCGTCACTTTCGTGCTGAACGCGACTGATGCGCCGGTGATGCCTTCAAGAGTCGGAGCCGCATTGTCTATGTTGATGCTGAACGGCATTTTTGAAGTGTTGCTGTTGTCGTCCTTTGCAGTTACCGTGTACGAGTGATTTCCGCTTGCCTCGCTCACAGGAATAATCATCTTTACGGTCTTCTGACTTTCAGTTCCCTTTACAAGACCAGAAACAACGCTTCCGCCTTCAGTTGCGGTCATTTCCTTAACCTGCGAGTCGTCCGTAGCAGTAACGATGATGTACCACTTTCCTTTGAGGTACATGTCAGCAGAATACGCTTCTACAACAGAAGGTGTCGCATCGACAGAAGTCGGCGCTGTTTCAAACTGGGCGACAGTGTACGTAAACTGCGGAACGCCGCTTGAAACGTGGATGTGGATTACATTGTCTGTGTCTGACCACGCGCCGAACTTGTTGTTCGAGTTCACGCCGCACACGCGAATCTTGATGTTGTTCGTCGTACCAGTTGCGTTAAGCTCGTCGTGCTCGTTAATCGTAAAGTTCCATGAAGCGCTTCCGTTCGCCTTGATTCCCCACCAATTTTTCATGTCGCTTACAGAAGAGAATCCATATTTTCTTAAGAGTTCGGCTTGCTCTGTAGCATCAGTTTCGCTTGTGATGCTTGTGTAGACAGTTCCGAGGATGTCAGCGGCCGTCACAACCGTGTAAGCGTTATGCTCTCCAGTTGAATCCGTATATTTGAGTCCTGAAACATAGTCTTTTGTGAATGAAGTTGCAGTTTCCTCTACGAGCTGGAAGTAGACTTCCTTCACCGTAGCGTCTCCAATCGGAATGATAGACTGGCCGGAAGCGCGGATTGTTCCTCCGAGCGTTACATAATTCTGACCGTCCGCGTAATCCTTCGTTGTCGGGTACGAGAACGTTGTCTGCGGTCTGTCGCCGGAAGGGTCGTGGTTGATAGTGTAATCGGTTATGACTGTGAAGTTGCCGATTTTGTCCGTCGCCATAAAGTAAATATGGAGAGGATAAATTCCGTCCGTCGCATCCGCATACGTCTCGTTGTCAAAGAGGTCGAGGAGAGGATTTGCCTCCTTGAATATCTTTGATGATTTTTCTTCGTCGGTAAGGTCCTCTGTCGCCTTATCAAAGACGAATTCCCAGCTCTTTACAGTCTTCTCCGTGTCCATGTACGAATTCCATACAAGGGTATCTTTCAGAGAATCCTGAGATGTAATTGAAAGCTGTTCTTTTGTAGGAATCGCCCACTCGATTGATTTTACGTCTGCGTTTCCGGCGTCGAATGCAGTTCCGCTAATCGTTACAACTTGTGTTTCGTGAGAATCTTTCACAGGTTTTGTGATGCTTATCATCGGTACGCCATTGTCCGCAAAGAACGAATATGTGCCAGTAGTAGCATTTCCTACACGGTCAGTAATCGTTACAGAAACAGAAACTTGTCCTGTTCCCCATTTGCGTGTATCAACAACGTTCGTCGTCCATTCGGCAAGTGTTTCGTTCTGAGTTCCTGTCCAAGAATCTCCTGTCGAAAGAGTTGGGCTTGTCGTTTCCGTATTGCCGTCAGGCAGAGTGAATGTTGCGCTCATGCTTGCGATTCCGCTCGCGTCTCTTCCCGTAAAGTAGAATTTGACGTATCGCCTATCCACTCCGCCGACAACAAAACTTGCGTTCAAGTTTGAGTTGTTGCTTGAAATTCCAAATTCGTTTCCAGAGAAGTCTTTCGCAACGCTTGCAGCCGCTGCATCAGAATACGGAAGTCCCTTTCCGCTGCCGATTGTCGGGTTCAGACTGTCTGATTTGTAGACGAATTCTTTTTCGTCCCACTCAACATAACCTGTGTTCTTCACCAGAATCTTCGGGTTCTGGAGCTTGTCGTTCGTCGTTGCACTTGCGGAAACTGACGTGTATGTCGTGTAGAATTTTTTTCCGCCGTTGTCTTCGATGTAGATGTAGAAAGTCTTCTCGCCGTCGTCCGTGTCGCTCGGAGTAATCGTGAATTCGCCGCTTGAAGAAAGCGATGTGCCGAGGAGATTTTCAGGCTCTGTCTCGCCTTCCGCGCCTGTGTATTCAGTCTCGGATACGATGAATTTCTTTACAACGGCAGTGCCGGTCGCGTCGTCGTCGCTGATTCGGCCTGTCACCTGCGAATCCGTTCCGTGCTTGAGGAGGAATGTTTTGAGAGTCTCACTGTATTCGATGTTGTTGAAGTTTACCTTCGGTCTGTCCGAATCCTGTGAAACTTTTACGCTCACCGCGCCCGATTCTTTCACGTTTCCGGCAGAGTCCGTTCCCACCGCGCGAATCTGGTATTCAGTGTTGTCAGAAAGTTTTGTCGTGTCGAAACCTTCGACTTTGAACGTGTAGCTTCCGCTCAATGCGAGATTCGGCATTGTCGTTGTAGAAGCCTCTGTCCAAGCAGTGTCGCTTGTTTTTTTGTATTCGATTCTTGTGATTGCATTTGTCGGAAGAACGTTCGTGTCGCTCATTGTGCCTTCGAGCGTAATCGTGCCGTTCACCTGAGTTCCCGTCGTCTCGGAATCAGCGTCAGTCGGTGCCGAAAGCGTGATGTTGTCGAGCTGTTCATCGACGATTACAGTTGCGACATTGATTGACTTGGTGTTTCCAATGCCCGCACAGTCCTTCGCTTCGAGGGAAACAGAAACAGTTCCGCTTGCGCCCTCAAAGAATTTGTCGTTTTTCACGGTCGCAGTCCACGTCCACTCGTTGTCTTTGTCGTCGGTCTTTACGATTGTGAGCGTTCCGTTTTCGTTCGTTGCCGTTCCGCCGGCAGCGTCATTCTTCAAGAGAATTTCTTTCGTTCCCTGCTTGAGCGTGATGCTGTAGAGGCCGGAATCCGCGTCGCTCGCTGTTCCGCTGAATTCCATCGTGCCCTTTTTGTTCGTGTATTTGAGTCCTTCAACGCTTGAACTTGCGTCCGGCGTCGTCTCGTCCACGTTCAGGGAGATGTTGCTGTATGTAGTGCCACCAACTTTTACCGAGTCGAGGGCCGCGTTTCCAACGTTGTCGACAGCAACGAGGATGAGGTAGTTCTTTCCCGTGCTGAATCCAGAGAGGACGGAATTGTAGTTCGATTCCACGGTCGCGTAAGATTTTGTGCTTTCGCTCAAAGTTCCGAGATTCGAGACAAAATCCTTGTACTCGCCGGAAGTCGTGCTGAACGAAGTCGATTCGCCGTCTGCGTTCTTGAGCTGTCCTGTGTAGAATACGCGGCGTTTTGCGTCGGAAGCTATGACTCCAGGAGCGAAATAGCCGGTTTTGTCCGTCTTGTAGTTTTTGAGGAAGGCAGTCGCCTTTTCGTTGAGTTTTGTCTGCAAATCAGCTTCGGAAACTCCCACCAAATCAGTCTCGGAGATGACTTTGTAGTAAATCATCGAATTTCCGCTTCCAGTGTCGCTCAAAGTTCCGCGGATTTTTATCGTCTTCGAGTTTCCGTATGTTCCTTCGGCGTACTTTCCGCCAACGTCCTTGTCGAATTCTGTGAGCGTCTCAATGTCGTCGTTGTCATTCTCGTTGATTCGGAAGAACACGTCCTTCTGCTTCTCGTCGATTGCGTGGAGGGCTTTCGGCGCGATGTCGTCGATTTTTACGAGGACATTCTGAGATTCTGTGTTTCCTGCGTTGTCAGTCGCGGTAATCTTGAGCGTTACCGAGCCTGCCGAAGCATAGTTAGAAAGGTCGAGTGTTACAGGAAGAGCCGTAACGTCTTTTCCGTTGATTTTTGAAACGATGTCGTTCGTTCCGTCATTGACCACGATAGACTTGATTCCAGACTTCGAGTCCTGAACAGAGCCGGAAAGGAGGAAGTTGTCTCCGCTGTGGATGTAATAAACGGTCGAACCGCTTTCTTTTGTCTCGTAGACGCTGTATGTGCCGCCCTCGTCCGAAAGCGAAACGTTCTTTATAGTAGGCTTTTCTGCGTCCACGTCGATGCTGAAGAGTTTTGCAGAAGACTTGTTCCCGGCCTTGTCGGTTACGGTCGCCTTCACGGCATACGTTTTGTCTTCAAGTCCGCTGAGGAAGTCAGAAGGAATCGTTGCAGTCCAAGTCGCGAACGAGTCGGTTGAAGTTGCGTCAACGGTCGTCTTTACCGCTGTCTGTCCGTCTTCGGTGACGGTGAGCGTGACAGACTCAACGCCGGAAGAATCGTCCTCCGCCGTTCCCGTCACGGTAATCGAGTTCGATTTGTTGGAATACTGGCTTCCAGACTGGTTCGAGCTTACAGTCGGAACTTCCGAGTCGATGAAAATGTCAAATTCGCTTTCTTCGCTTTTGTTTCCGGCCTTGTCCACCGCGAAGAATTTTATCTTGTTCGCGGTAGCCGCGCCGCCCGTCACCTTCGCGATGAATTCGCCCAGGTTCTGCTTGAAAGAGCCGTCCGTGTTCGGAGCGAACGTGTCGGATGCGCTCTCAGTCTCGCCGACCTTCGTTACGCTGTATTCAACATGGTCGATTCCGCTTCCGCTTTCAGCAAATTTTCCCTCGAACTGCAAAGTGGAAGACTTGTACCAAGTGTGGTTCGCGCCAGAAGCGAACGCTTTTCCGCCAACCTTAAAGTCATCGTCGTTCCAGCTAGGCTTTTCTGTATCAAGACCAAGTTTTATGTCCGCAGAAGATTTTTGGCTGTAAGTGTCGATTGCAGTGAGCGTAAGCGTGTACAAATCATCTGTAGATGGAAGAATGATTGAACCAGTCCAGTCGTAAGTTCCAGAAGAATTTTTCTCTCCAATCGCAGCCTCAAAAGTGTAGCCGGATGAAACAACATTTCCAGAAGAATCTTTTACCGCACACTCAATTTGAGTTTCTAATTTTTTAGAGACAGTTCCTTTTAGAGTGAATTTTCCAGATTCACCAGTTTGGTTCGTGTAAGACTCGTTATCTGGCGAAGAGATTTTAATCTGCGGCGCTCCAGAATCAACTGCAATGAAGAACGGCTGCACAGACCTGATGTTGTGGTCGTAAGGGTCGATTCCGCTCACCTCTGTCGGGAAGCTAGTTCCAGAGTCAAATGCATCGATTCGAACTTGGTAAGTGCCTTCCGCGCTCGGAAGCTGGTAGTTCAGAGTGTATGTCGATTTTCCGATTGGAAGTTGATACGGATTCAATCCATAAGAAGTTTTGTCAGCATCGAGCTTTATTCTGTCCTTGTCGTAGATAGTCACCCAGATTGTATGTATTTTGTCGTCGTCCTCGAACGAAACTTGCAGGCGGTTGTTGCTCGTCGTTCCGAAGAGATTTGTCTCGGAGTTTATTCCGCTCACGCTTTTTACAGAAGAGTCCGCATTTTCAAGTGTGATTATCGGGCGGTCGGTCTCCTGATAGATTACGAAGGCCTTTCCGTCAACAGTGTCCGTCTTTCCGTTCAAAATCGGGTCTTTAGATGCGTAGTATGTCGTCTTGTTTCCAGCAGTATCTTCCGCCATCAAAACGACCTCAACTTTTATCATCTGGTCGCGGGTTTCCGACGTGGCGAAGAGGTTCGAGATGAGAGACGTCTTGAATTCCTGGCTAATCGAATAGACCTTTCCGAGGGATTTGTCCAAGCCCGCATTTTCAAGCGCGGCTTTTATAGCCGAATTCGACTCTGCCATCTTGAAGATTGAATCGTCTTCTGAAAGTTCCTTGTTCAAGTCCGTGCTCGCCCAAATGTCGTAAGAAACTTCGTGAAGGTTCTGCTCCTCGATGCTTCCCTTTATGGTGACGGTTCCGTTCAAATAGATGTACTTGTCTTTGAGAGCGTCTCCAAGCGGCGCATAGCTTTCA
Organism: Treponema zioleckii; assembly: GCF_014737315.1. Lineage (GTDB taxonomy): Bacteria > Spirochaetota > Spirochaetia > Treponematales > Treponemataceae > Treponema_D > Treponema_D zioleckii. The sequence continues at coordinate 10,188 of NZ_JPUF01000086.1, forward strand.
ACGCGAGGCTCCGCTGAGGAGATTGAGATTGCAGGAAATTTTTTGTCAATGTGTACACTTGCAGAAGCATTACTTGTATGTCCCGACGAAGACTTTCCCTGCAAGTCAAGCGTATAGAGATACATGTCTGAGTCTTTGGCTTTTATATTGGCAAACCCTGCAAGTTTCGAAGGTCTGAACGTCCATGTATTCTCAGTAGTATTCCATGTGAACGCAGCATTTGTATCATCATGTGAAGACCAAACATAATCTGTCGAACCATCTGATTTATTTCTTGTCGTACAAGTAAGAGTTGCATCCACAGAACCAACAGTCTTACCAGTTTCCTCATTTGTTACAGTGAGTTTTGCAACAAGTTCCTTTACATAAATGTTTCCAATATTTACAGTTGCCGCTCCTGTAAATTCAATGTCTGGATTTTTGGTTGTAGAAAGATTCTCAGGTGAAGCAATTTTTAACGTTGGCGCAACGCCCTGCTGATTTCCTTCAAAGCCATAAACTTTATCCTGAGAGAACGCAACATCTTCCATATCACAACCCGTCAGGGCAAGAACGTAATATTCTCCAAGCTCGATTCCTTCAGGAACCGTAACGCTGAATGTTTTATTGGAAACTGAACTTCCGCCACGGCCCACGTGGTCTGCATAATTGTAGATAAGAGTCCATTCTTTGCTCTCATTTTCAGCACCGACATTTATTTTCGTCTCATTTTCTCCGAAGGTTGTCTCATCGTTTTCGAGAGCCTTAACTTTTCCTACAAGAGCCTGAATTTCAGATTTAACGCCATCTTCACTAACAGAAGATGAATTTGAAGCTGGACGCTCCGTATATTTTCTGAGCCAGATTTTTACACTGTCTTTGCCATTGTCGTCATACCCCTGTGGCCTAACTTGCGTGCCGTCAAGCCCCGCACTAACCGTCACAGTAAGCGAGTTTCCGCTGGAAGCTGTCTGCAAAGGTTTTTCAGGGTCGAATTCGTACGAAAATCCGTTCACCTGATATTTTGGGCTTGCGTCAGGATTTAACGAGAATGAAAGCCGGTCACCTTCGCTAGCTGCCGTATCTTTCGCAGAAGATTTGAGTGCTTCAAGAGCTTCTGGATTGTCAGTCTTAGTTCCGTTAAGAAGATTTTTCAAGTCTGCTGCGCTGAGGCCCATTCCCTTCTTTGCGCTCATGAGCGAAGTGTAAACATCATCGTAAAGGTAAACTTTTGAAGTAGAGTTTCCCAGAGAATCATTTTTTGATTCAGCTGCAGAGCGCTCGTTTCCGTTCGGATTCTTGTAGATTTTTGCGCTGTCTGTAAGGGAAATTTCCGCGTAGAAATTCTGTGTGCTTTCCGTGCCAGAATACATCTGTGAATATCGTGAATTAGTAGCAGAAGTGTCACCGTCGTTTGCATGTTGTGCAATAATTACGCTACTTCCTCCGGCAGTAGGAATTTCTTCCTCACGGTAGAACGGAATCTGCTCGCCATCGTAGGTTTCTGAAGAAACACAAGCACCGTCTTCTGAGTAGATTTTTACATCCATGAGTGCAATCGTGTGGTCATCGGCAATAGTTCCTTCAATTGTAAAAAGTGAGCCGTATGCTGAAGGCTCTGCATCCTGACTCTTTACAACTCCAGGATTAGAAATTACAAACACTGGTGCGGTGTTATCAATATCAAAAGTTCGGGAAGTCTCGCCTGATGAATGGCCAGCGTCGTCGTAAGCAGTTACGCTTATCTGATACGTGCCGTCCAAGAGTTCGTATTTTCCTGTTTCGGAATTGAATTCGTTCAAGTCGATTTTCCATGTCTTGTCAGCATTTATTACAGCTGATTTTGAAGCTTTTATTTCTTTTGTGGCAGTATCAATAATACTTACTTTGATTGAAGAAATTCCCTTGTCATCATTCCAATTTCCATAAAGCGTAAAAGTGTCGCGAATTGTAGCCGCAATCGGGGGATAAGCAATTTCTACTGTTGGTGCGGAAGTATCAACAGACTCTCCCAAACCTACACCTACGTCACAAGCCATAAAAAGGGTTATAGGAAGAAATGATAATATTCCCAAAAATTTTGATGCAACAGTATTTTTTCTCATAAAACAAACTCCATTATAAACAAGTAAAATCACAAGACTTCTTTGCAATCTTATTTAATGACAATAAGAACGCAATTCCGTCCTATGAAAAAAAAGACTCTAAGATTTACGGATTACTTTTTAGGATACGTTTAAGATATCGGTCAGATTCAAACCGAAAGAAAGACAAATCATAACAGTCGTTTATACAACCAATTGTTATAAAACGCTAATTTATTTAAAATTATTTTATATAAAGGACAGATTTTTTTCAATAGATTTAAAGAGATTTTGGAGATTTCAAGGGAGCGGCAGAGTGCATTTTTTAATCTAAAAGCTAAATTTTACCGCTCCCCGCGACTTTTCGGAAACGCACACGTAAAATTTTCCGAGCACAAAATAGCTTTTAGCGTTTCCCAAAACTCGCGCTTTGGTGGAACAGCTTACAGGGGATTCCGACTCGCCGCGACAAGCACTGCGACGACTCGGAGAGGCTGTTTTATTGCTCGCGCGCCGCTCGCAATTTCCGAAAGCCCGGAAATTCATCGATTATTTGTCTGGCAGGCGGCAGAGTGCATTTTTTAATCTAAAAAGCTAGATTTTGCCGCTCCCCGCGACTTTTCGGAAACGCACACGTAAAATTTTCCG
>NZ_JPUF01000087.1 GCF_014737315.1 Treponema zioleckii
AGAGATATTTTTGGAAAATTAAAAAAAAATGAAAAATTAGGAAAAAATTTGATTTGTTCAGATTTAAATTGTATCTGAGCGTTATACTTTTCTTATCTAAACAAAAGTTATTCAAAAAGATTACGGATTTTGACTAATCTGAAAGAATATTTCAAAAAGTAGGATAAGAAATGAAAGTTTATTCACAGGATATATCATTGAATCAGCTTGAAAGTGTTCTTACAGTGCTTAATAACTGTACGGATTCTTTTGTCTTTTTTCATAATCTTACAAAAAGTACTTTTTTTATTTCTGATTTCGCCTGTAATTTTTTTGATTTGCCTGGCAATAAGTTTTCCAATTCCATTGATGAGCTCCTAAAAGTCACTTACAAAGAGGATCAAGCCATAATGATGGCAGAATTTGATTCTCTGAAACTTGGTAGAAAAAAAGACCACAATATTGAATTTCGGTGGGTCAACAAAAATGGCAAGCCTGTTTGGCTCAGTTGCCGGAGCCAGCTGATTTCTGACAACGATGAAAAAACTCTGGTGGGTTTTTTGACTATTACCGACTCTCAGGACAAATCTGATTTGCTTACGGGGCTTCCTACCGACACGCAGTTTCGAAAAGATTTTGGCGACAAGCATTCACAGCAACTAAAAGTTTCAGGATTCATGCTAAAAATCGACATTGACAATTTGGGGCTGATAAATGAGCAGCATGGAATTGCGACTGGAAATCTTGTGATTCAAAAAGTCGCTGAGTGCTGCCGAAAAGTTTGCTCCACTATGGATTCACGGTCTTACCGCATTTCTGGCGATGAGTTTATCTGTATGAATCTTGACGGAAGTTCGGCTGTTACCGCTCAAAAAATGTTTGAAAATCTCAAACGCGAAATTGCAGAAGTTGAAAAGACTATGGAGGCTGACATAGTTTTTACTATTTCTGCGGGAATTGTGGCTTTTTCCAACGATTTGAGCCAGCTTGACGAATTCCTTAAAAAACTAAATTATACGGTTTCTGTCGCAAAAGAGACTGGCCGCAACAAGTTGGTAATGTTCAATGCCGCGGATTACAATAGCCATCTTAGAAAACTTGATTTGCAGGAAAAAATCCGTGACTCAATAAGAAAGGGCTTTGAAGGATTTGAGCTTTATTATCAGCCTGTTGTTGATGCACGGAAGCCATATCTTGATTCTGACTGCTCTATTCCGAATGTGATTGGCGCGGAAGCGCTTTTGCGCTGGACTCATCCAAAATACGGACTTTTGTATCCGGATGAATTTATTCCGATTCTTGAAAAAACGGGCATGATAATTTCTGTTGGAAGATGGATTTTAAAGAATGCGTTCAGCCAGTGCCATGATTGGAATCGAATACAAAAAGATTTTCACATGAGCGTGAATATTTCGTATATTCAGGTGCAGAAAAGCGATATTCTCTCGGATGTTGAGACGGCTTTGCTGACTTCCAAGGTTTCGCCGGCAAATATTACGGTGGAGCTTACCGAAAGCGGATACATTGATAATGTTGAGGCTTTGCAAAAACTTACTGAAGCGTTTTCGGGCATGGGCCTGAATGTTGATATTGATGATTTTGGAACTGGATATTCGAACCTTCGTTATTTGCAGTATCTTCATGCAACAACGTTAAAGCTTGATTATACGTTCGTTCATCATGCGACTCACGGAAACGAGGGCGACAATCACGTTATAAAGCACATTACTCAAATGGCTCATGAACTTGGCATGAAAGTTTGTATGGAAGGTATTGAAAGCAAGAATGATATTGAAAAACTGATTGTTTTTGAGCCAGACAAATTTCAGGGCTTCTATTTTGGTCGGCCGGAAAACTCCAAGAATTTTAAGAAAAATTTCATTGTTTCGGATTTAAAAAAAGAATCTTTGTTAAAGAAAAATGACTCGATTCAAGAGCTTTAAAAGCTCCTTCAAAAAGATTTTGCGATTTGTTGTTGTGTCACAGGCACAGATAGAACAAAAAAAAATCTGTGTCCTATCTGTGTGTATCCGTGTGTATCTGTGTCAAATAATTAAGTCTTTTAAATAAAGTGTCTCAGCTCAACATGTTCAATCATTTTGCACTTCATGGCTGTAAAGTAGCTTCCGTATGCGGCTGCGGCGGCATCGAACGCACATGCAAAACTTGCAAGAACTGGAATTGCAGGTCTCATAAGAATATAGCCAGATTCAAAACCTTTTCCATACATCGTGCATAGCACTGCAAGTGCCACAAAAGTTCCGCCGGCCGGCAATGCGCATAAAATAAAGGAAACACCGAATGCTGAAAGGAAAAGCCATGTAATGTTGCCCATCGAGAATGCCAATGGCGAATATGAGCGAAGAATCGTTACGAAACAAACAGTGATTACAAGTGCTGTTCCGCCCCTTCCGAAAATTGCGAAAAGTGGGTAGGTATAGTGGTTCAGCGAGTCGTTGATTCCGAGACTTTCTTTCCCGTGGCGCATGTTTACTTGCAGCACGAAGTTTGTGTCCCGCGAGAAGAAAGCTGCAAGCAAAGGACTGATTCCTGCGTAAAGAACTCGGTACGGTCTTGAGTCTTTGCAGAAAACCTTTATGAGAATCGGGCAAATCAAGAATATGAATAGAATCAAATCAACGAGCAAGAGGACTGTCATCGGCATAAAAATCTTTGCCTCGGTAAAGGCTTTTAGCGAAATTAGCCAGTAGCTTGAAATTGCAATCATTCCGACTGCAATCCATTCAACGATAAAACTTGAAAGTGTGTAGCAGAGTTTTGCAAGTGATTCCAGAAGAGTGATTACAGGTTTTGAAGAAGCCGTGTCTACTGCGCATCCCGCACCTGCAAATCCTGCGAACAAAAATACTGGAAGCAAATAAACACCGTCTTTGAGGGAGTCAAAACTTGAATACGGCACAAGGTTCATAAAAAGTTCTTTTACGTTGATTGCTGGAGTTTCTGCCATGCGTTCGCCTGTAATCGGAATACGCGGAAGGTTTACGTCAAAAAATTTGATGACTCCGAGGGAGAAAAGTCCAAGAAAAATCAAAATCACCGTGGAAAAAACGATGGCAAGGATTGTCCAAAAACTTGCTTTTAACAAGAGTTTCTGACTTCGTAATTTAAAGACTGCAAATGTCGTTCCAAAAAACAAAATCGGCATTAAAGAATATCTTCCGAATCTGATTGCAAATTCAGAACAATTTTCAACAGCAAGGCTTACGGCTGGAATATTCATTGGAAGAATAAAATAAGCGACAATTCCAAGAATAACACCGAGCAAATATTTTATCCAAACTTTCATAAAGAAAATTATAGCATAAAAGAGGTTATCTTGAAAATGTTGATTTTACAGCGAAAAAATTGGTTTGTTCAGACTCGCGGCGACATGGAACGTCGGCACAAGTTTACCCCGGCAAAGCGAAAGTTTAACTAAAATCTAAAAATCAACTTGTAGCGTTTCCTTGTGTCTTAATCCGTGAATATGCTATACTCTCCCTTATGGAAAAAAACTTGCTTATTGCTGGAAAGGAACTTCCGGCAGGAACGGACTTTGCCTCTGGAGCGTCGTTTCAGGGACGAAAAACGATGATTACAAAAGAAACGGCAGAGGATCTCGAAATCACTCCGCCAAACGATGTAAAATGTCTTTCTTGGAACAGGTCTTCGGCGCTTTCTGCACGAACGATGGTTTTGAGCAGTTTGAATGAATTTGGAAATATTGACGAAGCTGTTCTTTTTTTTGATGAAACCTGGCTTGCGTCAAAATACGGGGAGACTCTGAATCCTTCTGAAAGCATAAAAGTTCTTGAAGAACTCATTGCGAGCTATCAATATCTTACGATGGAATTGATTTCTCGAATCACCAAAAAAAATATATACGCGGCAGACAATTCTGCTGCAGAAAAATCTAAAAAGACTGTAAAACTGATTTTCCTTTATAAATCGAATCCTTCTGAATGTGACGGAATCACTTCGTCATCTGCACGCGCGGCAAACAATTTGTCTTCACCGCTTGTGGCGGCTGCGGCAAATGCATTTAAGGCGTATGCGGAGAACATTGCGGCTTCACTTGTGAACAACACTGAAATTACGCCGGTGCTCGTTAGCTGCGAACCTTCGAATGACCTTGCTACAAAAGACAGCGCGCTTGCGGTTTGGCTCTGCGAATACATTGACCAAATTGACCAGCTCAAAAAAGGTCTTTCTCCAAAGCAAAAAGTCGCTTGGGTAAAAGCCGGTGCAAAGAGTCCGGGCGGCTTCAGTTTCTTTTAAGGCATAAAAATGATTCTGTCTGCTACGTTTTCAAAACCCGTAAAAAATATTTCTGAACTACTCGGCGAGGAATACACGCGCATAAAAATCAAATTGTCTTCATCTTCGGTGTCGGCAAAAAATAATGACGTGTATTTTGCTGAGTTTTTTACGGAGAAACAGGTTTTTCACAAAAGATTTTCCGAAACTTCTCTCAATGATTTTTTGAATGAAAATGCGGGAAAAACTTTTAAGGCTTGCGTCGTGCGGACTGAATCCGAGGAAATCCAGATTCTTTCGAACAAGAAAGGAAAAATTTCTCGTATCGTAAAAAAAATCAGAGCGTCGGAGAAGGGCGAAAATCCCGAAAATTTTAAAGACGATTCAAATACTGTCTCAGCCGTGCGCACTGACCTGAAAAAACGTTTTTTGCAGTACGAAAATAATTCTTCCGACACAAAAAAGAAAAACTACATTTTGGCAGAAGGAAAGCCAGTTCCGTTCCTCGTTCATCTTGGAATTATGACTGCGGAAGGAAAAGTTATTTCCTCAAAATACGATAAATTCCGCCAAATCAACAGATTTCTCGAATTTATTGATGATATAATCGACGATGTTTCTGAAAAATGCGGTTCAAAATTGCGGATTTTGGATTTTGGCTCAGGAAAATCCTATTTGACTTTTGCGGTTCAATATTTTCTTACCGAAATCAAAAAAATCGATGCGGAAATTTTTGGGCTGGACTTAAAAAAAGACGTGATTGAATATTGCAATTCGCTCACACAAAAACTGAATATAAAAAATCTTACCTTCGCGGTTGGTGACATTGCCTCTTTTGGTGAAGAAAAGTCGCCTGACATCATAATTACGCTTCATGCTTGCGACACGGCCACGGATTTTGCCCTTGATTATGCGATTCGGCGTAATGCAAAAGCGATTTTGAGCGTGCCGTGCTGCCAGCACGAGATTAATTCGCAGCTCAAAAAAACTTCGGTTCCTGAAGATTCTCCTTTTGCGCCGCTTTTAAAATACGGTCTCATAAAAGAAAGGTTTTCGGCTTTGGTTACTGACGCGCTCCGTGCTGAATTTCTTGAGGCTCACGGGTATAAAACCCAGATTCTTGAATTTATAGAAGAATCTAACACTCCAAAAAATTTGTTGATTCGTGCTGTAAAAAAATCTGATGAAAAATCTTGCTCGCCTTCATCAAATCCGCTTTTAGCCGAGTTGAACGTTTCGCAGACGCTTTTTAACGGACTCTCCAGTCAGCTCTAGTATAACGAATAAAAATTAACTGTCATGCTCAATTTATTTCAGCATCAGTATTTACAGATTCCGAAACAAGTTCGGAATGACCTGTTGTTTAGAATTTGTAAGCATTATTGATTCTGACTTAAAATAAATAAACTGTTATACTCTCTTGTGTGGAAAACATAAAAAATCTTAAAAAAACTTTGCTCTGCTTTTTGCTTGGCATTTTGGCAGTTTCCGTTTTGTTTGCAGAAAATCAAGAAGAGCAGGAAAATCCTTTTCGTTTGAACATCAATCTTGGTATGAATCTTGGTCTTGAAAATCTTGAATATCGCGGCGTGGAATTTGATTCTTCGATTTTTAATTTTTCTGCGGTGTTTGAATTGGGCTACATAACCGAAACCAATTTGATTGCCGGTATGCAGATGAACTTTGCGCTTGCAACTTCTACGCACGATGAAGAGATTGAAGGAAATGTTTACAGTTGCGATTTTAACGGTACTTCCTGCCAGTTCGGGCCTTTTGTTGGAAAGGTGTTCGGGCGCAATAAAAATGTTCAAATATTGTTCTTTCCGATTCTTATAGAGCCTGTAAATTATAGCGAATACGAAATTTATCGCGACGACAATACTTTTTACAAAGACGAAAAAGAGCGTGACTTTGCGCGATACAAGTCTGCCGTGCGTTTTGACTTCCAGTTTGGTTCTGGGCAAGTCAGACACGGATTCTTTATCGGCTCGAATTTTATCTGGTACAGTTCGGGCGATTTTAAAAACTCAAAAGGTATGGATTTAATGGCCGGCTACAAACTTTCGCTTGTGCCGACTTTATTATAAAAAAGAATCTGATGTATTGAATAACTGCCATGCTCAATTTATTTCAGCATGACAGTTGATTACTATTCGATGTGCTAAAAAATTCGGCCTCGTATGCGTTTTACACGGCGGGCTTGTCCGATAGAAAAAGTTTTTTCTTCTTCGTTCGGCTGCAGGAGCACTTTTACGGCGGCATCGCCGTCGAGTCGCTCTATGCCGAGCGGAGTTCCCATGTAGATAATTCCATCGCTGCTGTATTTGTCGTCGTATTCAAGTTCGACCATGCTGCGGCTCGTGATTGCGCCTTCAATTACGTGAACTTTTCCTGCAAAATCCATGCCATACGCTTCGGCAATTTCAAATTTTACGCTGTCCGCACGCAATTGTTCCGCTGTCAGAATCAATTTGTGCTTTATTCGCAAATCAAGGCTTTCAAGCTGGTCTTTTGTAAGCTCGATTTTTTCGAGAGCCTTTCGCATTTCATCAAAATGAACGGCACGCTCTTCGTCGGTGGAAAGTTTTTCAAGGTCGGACGGTGCGCAAACGTCGGAAGCTGATTCAAAATTGTGCTTTTCAATAAAAAACTCCGGAAATCCCAGTGTTTCGTGTTCTTTTTTTGTGGATTTTATTTTTCCGATAAAATCAAGTCCGCTTTTTGAAATCAGCTCGTTCGCTTCTTCGTCGGTCGAAACCGAAAGCAAAAAAATTCCTGGTGCCAGCGTTTCGCTGATGAACGGCGCGATAATTGGGTTTTTTTCGGTGCGCGAGCTGTTTTCTCCGCTGACTTTTAAAATATATCCTTTGTAAATTGATGCCGAAGAATACGTGTGGCTCCATTCATCAATCGTGATTTTTAAATTCTGCGGAATTTCGTACGGGCAGTGCTTTTCAAGATAGCCGATGATTTTTTCTGCGGAAAGCCCAAAATCAAATCCCTGCATAATCGATTTTTTTGTGATTTCGAAAGTCGCTGCCGTGTCAAAGCGCGTAATTTCCATAAAACTCATCAATGGAAGCAGTGACGAGAATGAAAGGCCGGGTAGCAACGTGACCGAAAAGTCTGCGTCAAGGCTGAGCACTTTTGCGTCGTCAGAAGAAAAATCTTGTGCGCTCAAAAATGCGCTTCCCGTTACAAAAATATTTTCTCCGTTTTCGGTTTTTCCTTTCTTTGAGATGATTCCGAGTTGCTCTGCGGTGTCGATTAGCCGGTCGAGAATCAGATTGAGATTTTCTTCGTCAGCTTGCGAAATTGTGCCTGCAGAAGAACCTGCCTCTTCTGGATCTGGTTTTGAAACCTGTTCCGTTCGGCTCGCATTTTTTAAAATCGTTGCGAATCGGCCCCGCGCCCCAAAAGAGGAGACTCCCGGAACATCGTTCTGATTGTCGGAAATGAGATATGCGGCGCGCAAAAGCGTTTTTCTGGTGTAGCCCTGAGGTGGAATTGAAGTCGCGGTTTCGATGAGCATTTTTGCCTGACGGACGAGCGCGGTTCTTGAAAATCTCCCGTGAAATGCCACGCACAAATATGCCAGGCGGATTGTCGGTTCCAGGTGGGCAAAGGCTTCTATGCGGCTTTTGTCCACTGTGTAGCCGTGCAGGCTGTCCTTAAAAATTGAAAGATTTATAAATGCTGTGGTGAGCGTCTGCAAGATTCCTGTTTTTTCTGGAAAAAGTTCTTCGAGTTCTTGCACGACACGCTTTTTAAAGGTTCCGTCGGCTTTTAAAAGGTCAGAATTCGAATTTACGAATGAAATGTATGCGGCAAGAAGTTCGTTCGTAATCAAAAATTGGCTTTCGTCAAAAGTCTCGCTGAGTTCTGGCGATTCCAAAAGAATAGATTTTTTTAAGTACGGCTCAAACACGTCGTCGAGCATTGGATTTACGTCAATAATCGTTTTCTGGCTGTTTTTGTCCAAATGACGATAGATTATGAGCCGTTCTTCCAGGTTTAAAAGCCGGTCGTAAAGAGCCGCGTAGGAAAAAGTGTCCTTAAAAAAGGCGGCGAGTTTTTTATGCGTGGCTTTTGAGAGAAATTTTACGGCACAAATTATCTGCAAATCCGAGAGACTCAGAAGTTTTATGATTGTCTGCTTGTTTTCAGTCTTTCTTAAAAACGAACCGAGAGTTTCGATTAATTTTTGCTTGTTGAACGGAGTCTGAATTTTCCCAAGATAAATGCGCATGATTTCAAAAAAATGGGCATCTGGCAAAAGTGCCATGCTTTCTCTCCACTCCAAAATCTTTTGTGCATGTGGTTCGATTGTCATAGTTTTTCCTCCGTTCTGTTTTGTTAGCAAGTTAGACTGTTCAAATCTGAAAGTTCTGTGCAACGCACGATTTTGTAAGCGTAACCTTGTTCTGCAAGGAATTTTTGTCGGTTCGCCCCAAAATCTTCTTCTACCGTGTTGCGGGTTATAATCGTAAAGAATCTTGATTTTCGCTCTTTTGGTCGCAAGATTCGTCCGAGTCGCTGGGCTTCTTCCTGCCGGCTGCCGAACGTTCCGCTCACTTGGATTGCCATGCTCGCGTCTGGAAGGTCAATCGCAAAGTTTGCGACTTTAGAGACTACGAGCACGCGGATTTCGTTCTTGCGGAATCTTCCGTAAATCTCGTCGCGTTCTGCGTTCGGCGTTTTTCCTGTGATAATCGGGCAACACAAAGCGTCCGCAATTTTTTGAAGCTGTTCTATATATTGACCGATTACGAGAATCTTGTCTTCTGGTGAGTTTTCGACCAACGCTTTTACGTAGGCTGTTTTGTCAGGATTCTCGCTGGCGAGTCGGTGCTTTTTGCGCGGTTCTGCGACGGCATATTCAACTTCCTTGTTTTCTGGAAGGTCGATTCTAAGTTCAATGCATTCCGCGCTGGCAATGAATCCTGTTTGCTCAAGGTCTTTCCACGGCACGTCGTATCTTTTTGGACCGACGAGGCTGAACACGTGACCTTCGCAGCCGTCTTCTCGGACGAGAGTTGCTGTAAGCCCAACCCGGCGGACTGCCTGAATTTCTGCGACGACTCTAAAAACCGGTGCCGGGAGCATGTGAACTTCGTCGTAGATTATGAGTCCCCAGTTGCGTTCTCTAAAAATCGAAAAATGCGGGTAAGGGCCGTCTTTTTCTGGTCGCCAGGTAAGAATCTGGTAAGTTGCTACGGTGACTTGATTCAGCGTTTTGTTTTCGCCCGTGTATTCTGAAATCTGGTCTCTTTCTAGCGTGGTTTTGTCGAGAAGTTCGTTTATCCACTGATGAACAGAGCTTATGTTCGTCGTTACAATCAACGTGTTTGTTTTTAAGAGTGCCATTGTGGCCATTCCGACGATTGTTTTTCCGGCCCCGCAAGGAAGCACGATTGTTCCGAATCCGGTTCCCGGTCCTTTGTTTCCGACGATGGATTCTGCGGCTTCTTTTTGATAGCCTCGGATTTGGAACGGTTTTCCGCTGAGTGTTGTCGTTCTTAATTCAATTTCGAGCGGGTCGCCGTCAATCATTGGTACGTCGTCTTTTACAGGCCAGCCCATTTTTAGGAGTTCCTGTTTTATTGTTCCGCGGTCGGTGAGTGCAAGTCTGAAGCAGAATTTTTTTTCTTCGTTCGAGACTATGCAAGTTTTCATCAAATCATCTTGAGGTTCTTCGTAATTCCATGAGACGAGGTGTTTTTTTCCGACCGTACTTGCGGAAATCTCTTTGAAAACATGCGGATTTTCGGTTACGAGGTAAAGATATTCTTCTTTGATTTTTTCGCCGTTTTTTCCGGTAACTTCAATCCACGGTGCCGGCACGAGGCGAAGTTTTCCGAATCGGCCTGCGGTTTCTTTAATCCACACTTCTACGGATTGTGGCACGTCGTAGCGGGCAAATTCTTTGAGCACTTTTATTGCGTCTTCCGACGTGAATCCGGCTCCTCTGGCGTTCCAAAGTGAAAGTGCCGTGAGTCTGTAGGTGTGCAGGTGCTCTGGTGAGCGTTCAAGTTCCGCAAACGGCACCAGGGCCTGTCTGCATTCCGAAGCGCGCGGGGCGTGAACGTCCAGCAAAAGCGTTCGGTCACTTTGAACGATCAAAGGGTTAGAATAATCCATATATTTTTACTTCCGTTATATAAAATTTTAATGAACGAATATTTTACCCGATTTTTTGTATTTTGTCTTACCTTTTGCGAAGTTTTACTTGTGAAAATGTAGTTTGGCAATTTAGACACAGATGAACACAGATGGGACACAGATGAAGTGCAAAATGAAAATTGAAAGTGGACGGTGGTTGAGTAGCGAAGCGTATCGAAACCACGAGAACGGGAAACGGAAAACTGAAAGAGATAATTTAGACACAGATGAACATAGATAAGGCGCAAAAATGATTCTAAGCAGGGGTTCCTCGTTACAGGAAAGCTGATAAAAAAATTGTCGGAACGAGAGTAAAAAAAACGGCTTTTGTGGACGTTTGCAAGGTGAGCCGCTTTGCGACGTTAATAAAGTTCCTTACACCTTGCACCGCGTGAACAAAAGTGGAACGACAATATTTTTCTTTAAATCTGCAAACATTTTTTGTCGTTCCTATCAGTTTTTCAAGCAAAACTGAGCAAGTCACTGTAGATTGCTTACGGTAGTGCAGATAATTTTTTACGCTGGCAAGTTGATTTTCTGTTAATTTAGACACAGATGAACACAGATAAGCACAGATGAGACACAGATTTTCAAGTAACTTTCGAGATGTAAACGCAAACCAAAAATCTGTTGGTCGGTAGCGGAGGTTGGGCGCAAAAATGATTCTGACCGTTCGCGACCGAAGGGAGTCGGATTCCTATTACCTTCAGTCATGACAAAAGCAGACGCGCTTTTCTGGTAGTGGACGCATTTTTTTAAGTTGACGTATAAACTCGATATTCGACTTATTATTCTTCCCCACAGTTTGAGAGAAGATTTGTTAGTGCGGTGAGCGGATTTGCGTTTTCTACGACCACATTTTCTGGCAACGAGAGAATCACATTTGTGTAGTTTACGATTCCTTTTATGCCGATTGCAGCGAGTTTTTCTGCGGTGGATTGGGCTTTTTCGTCTGGAACGGCCAGAATCGCAAATTCCAGGTGTTCGAGTTTCATTACGGTTTCAAGTTCGGCAGTTGAATAAAGCGGGATGTGCGTTTTTAGGATTTCGATTTTGTTCATGCTTGGGTCAAAGCCTGCTGAAAGTTTGAAATTTGATTTTTCGTAAATCGATTTTTCCAGGAGTGCTTCGCCGATTTTTCCGAGACCGACGATGCAACATTTGTGGAGCGTGTTTTTTGGGGCGGAGATATTCAGTTTTTCGCAGATTGCGGAACGCAATTCTTCTATATAATATCCGTTTGATTTTCCTGAGTGCAGCTCCAAAAGCGAAATGTCCCGACGAACAGTTGCGTCGCTCCAACCTGTTTTTTGCGAGATTTCGACCGAAGTGATTTTTCCGTTTTTGCTTTCGGTTTGTGCGAGAAGTTGCGACAGGGTTACAAGTCGTCTTTTTGATGGCGATGGAATAGATTTCATACCGTAGAGTATAACATTAAAATGTGAATGTGATATAATCGCGGCATGAGAAAGATTATTTTTGTTTTGATTTCTGTTTTGCTTTCGGGATTTTTTGGTTCTTGTTCTTCAACAAACAAACTTGCTGAGGTTCAGGAAAAATTACCGGCAGAAAAAACTACTTTTCTGGATACTTACGTTCATGCTGAGGACGGAAAGATTTTTACCTGCTATATTTTTTCAAAAATCACAAGAGTGTGCCTGCTGAATGACGACGGATCGTTTGGCTCAGATTTTGACCCGTCTAGTTACGAGTACGACCAGAATACGACCGAGTTAAAACTCAAAAAAAAGCTTAATGGCGGAACGAACGTTCACATTGAGGGCACTTACACGAATCCGCCGCATCTGATTCTTCGTGGAATGGCTAGCGATGTTCCGAAGCCGTGCGTAATGGCAAAGGGAAAAATGCTCCACGAAGGCGAGGATTACGAGTTTGATTTTGGCACTGGAAAACTTGATTTTATTACGAAACTTGATGTTGACGAGGATTCTTTTTTGATTATGTGGATTGGCGAAACGTCTGAGATTCTTTACGGAAATAAAATCGAGGAATATCAGGATGAATACAACCAGCTCATGTTGATGTGGTCTATGCAGATGGCGAACAACACGAGCGGGAATGTAATCTAGTGTAGTAAATGATATTGCTGTCATTCCGAACTAGTTTCGGAATCTCTTTCATAACACAAAAGCAGATGCTGAAAAACGGGAATAATCGTTTTTGTCACCTCGAGCGTAGTCGAGAGGTCTACAAGAGGTAGATATCCCTCCACTCTGCTGTTGTCCGGGAGCAGTAGATGTCTCGACTTCGCTCGACATGACAGAGAGGCCGCGTCGACAAGCAAATCGAGAACGCTCAGAATGACCGGCTTTC
>NZ_JPUF01000088.1 GCF_014737315.1 Treponema zioleckii
TTTTTTACAATTATAAGTTTATAATGCGAAAGGTCTAAAATGTTTGAAGTAAAGAATTTATCAAAATCATATAAAAAACGGCAGATTCTAAAAAACGTTTCTCTCACCGCGAACGACGGCGAGATAATCGGCATTGTTGGGGCAAATGGCTCCGGAAAATCAACTTTTCTTTTTGCGTTGGCCAACTTGCCTCAAAAATGCGGATACGTTCCCCAGAATTCCGTCTTAATCGAAGAACTTTCGGCTCGCGACAATTTAAGGCTTTTGTACAAAAAGTCTGATTTAGAAAAATCCCTTTTGCAAGGCGGAGTTGTGCGCACCCTCGGAATCAATTCTTTTTTGGACGTAACTGTTTCTAAAATGTCTGGCGGAATGAAAAAACGACTTTCCATTGCCTGTGCGGTTGCCAACAGTCCAAAAGTCCTTTTGCTCGATGAGCCAAGTTCTGCGCTGGACATTCCTTGCAAAGAAAAACTTTACGACTATTACAAAGATTTTGCCAAAAAAGGCGGAATCATAATTCTTGTTACGCACGATGCCGAAGAACTTGCGTTGTGCACACGATGTTTTGTCCTTCAAAACGGAACTCTTTCGCCGTACAAATATGACGGTGATTTTCATGCACTTTCCGCAATTTTGCAGACGGAAAAAGAGGATGAAAAATCAGAATGACAATTTTTTTTAGATTTTTGAGGGTTCAGTTTTTACGGATTCTAAAACTTTTTCCAAAAATTCTTTCGTTTTCACTTTTGACTTTTGCTCTTATTGCAGTTTTGGCGTTTCTGGTCGTACGGAATATGGATTTTTCTGGCTCAAAGAAAAAACTCTCGGTTGGAATCGTGGGCGATTTGTCTTCAAAATATCTTGATTTTGGCGTGAACGCACTAAAAATGATGGATTCGAGCCGGTATTTCGTTGATTTGAAAATCCTGAAATTCGATGAAGCAAAAAATCTTTTGCGTCGTGGAAAACTTTCTGCGTTTGTCGTCGTGCCTGATGAATTTTTTGAATCTGTCATTTGCGGCGAAAATGATTTAAAAGTTTCTTATTATACGGCAAGCGGGCAGGAAGGAATCGAAAAAATTCTAAAAGAACAGGTTTCGGACATAATTTCGACTTTGCTCGTTCACGCTCAGGCCGGAATCTTCGCGATGGAAAGAATTGCTAGGTCAACTCACCAAACAAAAAATCTTTCGTTTTACAATAACGATTTGAATTTAAAATACGTTAACTGGACTCTTGAACGCACCAAACTTTGTCGCGTTCAAGAAGCCGGAATCGCTGGCGGGCTTTCGTTAACGGCATATTATCTTCTTGCCGCGATTCTGCTTTTTTTTGCGTTTTTTGGAATCGGAGCCTTTCCGTTTTTTATGAATCGTACAAAAACGCAGTTCAAATTTTTTACCGTGAACGGAATCGGTTGTGCAAAACAGTTTTTTTGCGAATTCAGCGCATATTTTTTCGTGCAAATCGTTTTTCTTGCAATTGTTTGCGCGAGCGTTGCTTTTACGGCGGAACGCGGATTTTTTGTTATTGAAAACTGGCATTATTCGGGGGCAGTTCACGGTTCGCTTTCGCTCTTTTTGTCTTTCGTTCCTGTTTGCCTGATGATTTCGGCAATGCAATTTTTTCTCTTTGAATTTTCAGAAAATATCGTTTCGATGCTGACTTTGCAATTTTTGATTTTGGCAAGCCTGTGCTTTTTGGGCGGCTGTTTTTATCCCGTTGATTTTTTTCCTGAGGTCTTAAAAAAAATCGCTTCGTTTTTGCCAATCGGCGCCGCCTTTTCATTTTTAAAAGCAAGCTTTTTGCAAGAAAGTATTTTTTCAGTTTTAAAAGTGATTTTTTATGCAGCCTGTTTCTGCGGATTTTCGATTTTTATTAGAACTTTGCGAATTAGGAGCGAGTGATGAAAAAAATCTGGTTCTTTTTGATGCAAAAAAGATTTTTTAAAAAGCCTGGCTTTATTATTATTTTGTTGCTCGTCATTCCTATGGTCTTTTCGTTCCGTTCTTGTGCTTCAAAAAAAAGCGGAATTCTGACGGTTGCGCTTTGCCAAAAAAACACTTCGGATTCTTTGCCGGTGGAAGAACTTGCTTCTAAAATCATGGCAGAACTTGAATCGTCTGTGCCGAACGTGAATTTTGTTCGCTGCGACGGTGAGGAAGTTGCAAAAACTCTCGTCCTTCAAAAAAAAGTTGACTGTGCTTGGATTTTTGACAGAAATCTTGAAGAAAAATTGGACGAGGCTGGAAAAGATGGGCTTGTTCAGCCTGTCGTAACGGCTTTTGAAAGCGAAGAAAATTCTTTTATGGCTTTTAGTCGCGAACTTTTATACATGAAAGTTTACCCGATTTTTTCTTACAGTGCCTATAAAAATTTTGTCCTCGAACGTTTTGGCCCTGTGAGTGAAGAAATCCTCAAAAAAAATTACGATTTTTACTCGGCTTCCACTGATTTTTTTGTGCACGAAAGCCTTTCTTCGAACAAAACTTCTTCTGTTTCGTATCTTTTAACTCCGATGCGCGGTCTTTTGGCCGTTTGGCTCATGCTGTGCGCTTTTGCCTCGTCTGTGGTTTTTATGAATGATGAAAAAAATGCCACTTTCGTCTGGATAAAACTTAATTCGCGGCTAAAAAAGTTCGGTTTTTCTGTTTTTATGCAGTCAATTCCTGTTTTTGATGCGGCTTTAGTTCTTTTTTTGTCAGTCTTTGCGGGCGGGCTTTTTACGAATCTGCATTCAGAAATTATTCCGCTTTTGTTTTTTTTGATTTCGGCAGTGCTTTTTTCAAATCTTTTGCGAATGATTTTTAAAACTCCGGCAGTTTTTTGCGCGGCATTGCCACTTTTGATTTTAGTTCAGCTGGTCGTGTGCCCGATTTTCGTCAGAATTCAGACGCTTTTACCGATTCAATATATTCTGCCGCCGTTTTATTACCTGAATTCCGTGCAGGATTCGTGGTTTTTAACTCCGTTCGCTGTTTATGTTTTGATTCTTGCGGCTTTGAATTTTCTGTTTTGCAAGCAGTAAATCTTGTGGCTCCCATGAAAATCGATGTTATGTCGAGCGAAGTCGAGACATCTATTGCCCCCGGAAAATAGCGGAGAGGAGACGCTATCGCTTGCAGACCTCTCGACTACGTTCGAGGTGACAGTGCTATGTGGTCATTGAGCTTGTCGAAATGACTTTTTTACGCAATCGGTTGTGGTTTCGACAGGCTCAACCACCGCTTGTTTTTTGAAATCTGTGTCCATCCGTGTTTATCTACGTTGAAAACTTGAAATTTGTCACTCCCGTACCTGAGCGCGGAAATGACAAAATATTCAAAGTTATCTCTAAAAAATGCAATTTTTAGAGATTCTATTTACTTTAATAGCTCGCACGAGAGCACGACGAACTTTCCGTCTTTTTCCATAAAACCTTTTACCGTTACTGATTTTTTTACCAATTTTTTAAGGTCAGCCGACGTTACTGGTTTTTGCATGTTTTTGTTTCCGCCGTTCGGCATCTGCATTCCGTCTTTTGGTGGTTCACCGCCGCCAAAGCCTTTTGGACCGCCGCTTGGAGGCATTCCCGCGCCTCCTTTAGGCTCTTCCATCAATGTAAGAATCGTGGATTTGTTGTCGCTTCCAGTCAAAATATAGCTTTCCTTTCCGCTTATTTTTGTGACGCTCAGCGTTCCGGAAAGCGTCTGTAATTCCCTTATTTTGCCTGGCTTTTCACCGCCGTTTTTCATGCCTTTTTCGTTTGGCGGCGGAGGCATCCTTTCGTTTTGAGAAGAATCTTCGGTTTTTGAGACTGTTTTTTCTGCATATTCAAAAGGAACTAGTTTTCCGCCGTCAGAAAGAATAATCGTTCGGCCATGCAGATAAGAATTTTCAGAAAGTTTTTTGTTGTAATAAATCGAGTGTCCGTTCGAAACGATGTTTTTAAATTCGCTGTCATCGTCATTCAAAATATTTATGTATGAATCGGCAGTCACAATGAATTTTGCGTTTTTCGCAAGAATCAAGTCCGCCGTTCCTTTGTTTTCCGAATTGATTTCGCCCGTAAAAATTGTCGAGTCTCCGAGATTCAATTTTAAAAAGCTTATTTCATCAACAAGAATTTTTCCTTCGAGTTTCTGATTTTCTGCATCGAATTCAAGTTTTCCGCCGTTCGCGCCTTTTCGTCCCCAGCCGCGTTCAGAGTTGTTTCCCGAAACTTTGATTAGCGCGCCAGATTTGTTGTTCAGGTTCGTGGAGTTCAAATTTACGACCGCACTTGTGTTGGTAATATAGAAGAAAGGTCCGTTCGCAACGTTTGTGAGCGTTGAACTTGATGCAGAAAAGAATGCTGTGCCGAGGTTTGCGTCTCCGCTCATGCTCTGGTAAAGCATTATTGCGCTTGCAGTTTCGCCCTGAAGTCCAGCCCCGCCGCTCAAATCTGAATTTGTAATATTTATTGAATTTTTTCCTTCGATGCAAGCAATTTCAGATGCTTTTGCGCTTCCTTTTAAGTTTTTTACCGAAATATTTCCGGTGGAATAAATTACTGGCGAGCCGTTTCCGCGGGTTTCTGCAGTTCCCTGATTCACGTTTACGAAACCTTCGCCTCGGTCAGTCGCAAATGCCGCGCAGTGGTCGCCTTCTGTCAGAATTTCCACGTTCTGCGCGTTGATTTTTCCGCCGTAAGTTGAGTCAAGTCCGCGTGAAGAATTTTGTTTTGTGTGGATTTTTAAATTTTTGATGTTGATTTTGGATTTTTCTCCAGTCGAAAAAACTGCGTTAGAACCGTCACCGTCAGTTTCTATTGAAGAATTTAAAATCGTGAGAGTTCCGCCGTTGCTTAAAACGCCGGCGTTCAATCCGTAAAAATTGCTCTGTCCGTCGTTTGAGGAATTGCCTGATTTTTTAATGCTGACATTTTTTATTGAAGAGGATGCTCCTTCTTGTACTAAAAATGCACTTTCGTCGGTTGCTTTAGACTCAACCGCCACGGATGAAAAAGATTTGCTTCCCTCCGAAACGGTCATTTTGCCTTTTAAAGTTGGTTTTTCTTCGTTCGGAACAGTTCCAAAAAAGTTTTCAAAGTTTTCTGTTTCGTTGCTCACAACCTTTTTTGTTTCATTTTGCGCATACGCGGTAGTAAATAAAATTGCAAACATAAAAATTGATGTAAATTTTTTCATTGCTCACCTCTTAAAAAGTTGATTAAGGAATGCTCTAAAAAGTTTAGTTTTTTGAGTTTTTAGAACTGCTCTTAAGTTTTATACATAGAACCAAAACGAAACTTAATAGTATTTTCCTAAAACAAAATATTACGTTGGATAACTTTTTTTTAGTCTTTTTGCGCAAGAAGTTTTATTGAAACGTTTGAAGGTTTAAAATCTGTTGAGCGTCCGTTACGGAGTTTCAAAAAAAATGATGGTTGAGCTTTAGATGTCTCCGACTCCCTTCAGTCGCGACTCTCAGAATCATTTTTTGCCTTGCCTCCAATAACGACTAACAGATTTCTAGGCTACTTGTTTGTACAAAAGTTCTAAAATCTCTAATTTTAAAATACTTTTCTTCATAAAAAAACGATTTAGTAAAGAAAAAAAATTGCTGATTATTGATTATTGTTTTATAATCGTGTTCATGGAAGATACAACTATTGCTACAGAAAGCCCAATCGGCAAACACTTGGAGAAAATCGCAGAGGGCGCTCCAGTTTCATACCTTACTTTTAATAAAAAAGAATTACGCTTGTTGCAAAAATGTCTATCGGGCGCAGTCCCGACTGTGAGATTGTAATTGATAACAAGCTCGTAAGTCGTGTTCATGCTTGCATTCAAAAAATCAAGGATGACTACTTCCTTAAAGATGAGAACAGCACAAACGGAACGTTCCTTAACGGACACAGAATTCCGCAGGAAAAATATGTAAAACTGAATTCTGGCGATAAAATTACCGTCGGCTCAGTCACGATGATTATGGCATAGCCATTTTAGCAGGAATTGCAAATGCTGTTTTTCGGTGTTTGCAATTCTTAGTTTTAAATCACAAAATAGTCACTTTTAGTCGATGGAAAACCATTTTGTCAGAAATCCGAGAACAACTTTACACCTTTTTAAATGAAACAGAGTTACCGAATCACGATACGCTAAGTGCTTTGTGCGAATATGCTGTTTCAGTTTTAGAAAACGAAAATATATATTATCGTCCAAAAGATAAAACCTTAAAATCTGGGGGACTTTTGGATTTTTCATCAGGAGATTTGGCCGGTCTTCCTGTACTTATTGTGCCAGACCTTCATGCACGCGGAAAATTCCTTTTTGACATTTTAGACAGTTGTCTGCCTGGAAAAAATATAACGGTTCTTGAAATGCTCGAACTCGGTCAGCTTATAATCTGCTGTGTTGGAGACATTTTTCATGCAGAGGGCAGGGCCAGAGACAGATGGCTGCTTGCTTATGATGATTACGAGGCTTATGAAAACGGAGATTTTAAATTTGAATCTAGCGAGCCTATGAAAGCTGAGATGATAGAAAATCTTACTTTGTTGGAAATGCTGCTTCTTTTAAAGACGAGTTTTCCGCCTTTTTTTCATGTTTTAAAAGGAAATCACGAGAACATTTTGAATAATGGAGAATTCGGAAATCGACCTTTTAGAAAATTCGCTGATGAGGGAAATATGGTCTACACGTTTTTGGAATGTGCTTACGGTCAGATAATTCCTTATCTTATCGATATTTACGAAAAGAATCTGCCGATTTGCGCAGTTTTTTCAAATTGCGTTGTAAGTCATGCTGAACCGCTCCGCGCATATTCCCGTGAAGAAATCATTAATTACAGGATGAAACCAGATGTTATTTACGGTCTTACGTGGACTGCAAACGACACTGCCCAAGATGACAGCTGTGAAAAAACAATGAAAAATCTTCTTGGCCGCAAATTCGCAAAGAGCGGAATTTGGTTTGGCGGGCATCGTCCGATTCTTGGAACGTATGCTTTGCGGCAAAAAGGAAAATATATTCAGATTCATAATCCGAATGAAGAAAATATTGCTTTTGTTATGCCAAACAAAATCTTTAATGCCGATGAGGATATTTTAAACGTTGAGTCATAAAAAACGTTCTAAAAACAATTGGGCTTTCTGAAACGCAGTTTTTGGTTTGCCCGAAAATTAAAAAATATAACCAGTACATATTTGGGGAAAATAGGGGGAGAATATGTCTGACGAAAAAACTGTAGTTGCAGCACCAAAAAAGAAGACTGCCGTTCCTGCATCTCAAAAGGCGGCTATGCGCACCGTTGTTGCTGATTCCACCGTGGCCGCGATAGAAAAGCCTTCTGCTCGCGTCGCCACAAAACTTTCAATTCCTGCCGCTTCCGGAGCCGCAAAAAAATTGACTTCCGGTTTAACAGCTACGGCTCCAAAAACGTCCGCCGCTCGTACAGTTCTGGCTGATTCAACAGTTGTTGCCGCACCTAAAACCTCTGTTCGCACGGCTGCAAAAACTGTTCCTGCACCTGCAAAAGGTTCTGCCGCAGCATCAATTTTAAAAACTTCAGGAACGCGAACTCACACGCCTGCGTTTATCGGAAAATATCCTATAAAAAAGAAACTCGCCGAAGGTGGCATGGGAGCTGTTTTTATTGGAACTCACCCACAGCTAAAACGCGATGTAATTCTAAAAAAGCTCAAACTCAAGGCGCGCAAAAATTCTATCGTTCTTGAACGTTTTAAGCGCGAAGCCGAGATTATGATGAATCTTCAGTGCCCTTACATTGTAAACACTTTTGATTATTTCGTTGAAGGTTCGTCACATTACATTGTTGAAGAGTTCGTTGACGGAATTTCTCTTTCCGACTTGATTGAAAAACAGGTTTCCCTTGGAACAGAACTTTCTGCGCTCATATTTTTGGACGCTTGCCGTGCGTTGCAATTTGCTCACAATCGAAAAATCGTTCATCGCGACATAAAACCTGCTAACATTCTTATTTCAAAACGCGGCGAAGTAAAGCTTGCCGATTTTGGAATTGCCGGTGTTGATAAAGAAGTTAACGACTCTTCTGCCGAGTTCGAGGATGAGGACAAGACCGCCGAAGAAGAAGTTCAGAATTTTAGTGATGATGACGGAATTACAAAAACTGGTTCTGTGCTCGGAACGCCGGCTTACATGGCTCCAGAGCAGCTCGAAGATGCGAACAGCGTTGACCAGCGTGCAGACATTTATTCAATGGGCGTTATGTTTTACGAAATGCTCACTGGCTCCAAGCCTTTTGACGCACCTTTAAAACGCGACGGAACTTTGAACGAACAGGCATACGAAAAAATCAAAAAAGGAAAGTATTTGAATCCGCGAAGACTCGACAAATCGATTCCGCGCGAATTGTGTAGAATGATTTCAAAAATGCTTCGTTTTAAGCGTGAAGACCGCTACGAAAAAATTGATGACGTTATTGCAATCTTAAAAAAATATCTTTCGCATTATGACGCTCACTCAATCAGAACCCATCTTGCAAGGGCTGTAAACGAGACTGCTCAGGTTGAGATTCCAAAATTCGAGCGAAAAAAGCAGATTTTGCTAATGGTAGTACTCAGTTTTGTTGGAGCCGTGGTTCTTGTCTGCTCATCAATTTCTGTTTGGAAGGCGGGGTATGTCCACAAGACGATTTTGAGCCCTTGGTACAAGCCTGTTACGATAACCCTAAAACTTCCGATTGCCACCGCCCGCTTTAGAAACAATTTGCCAATTATGGCCTATTTCTTTGAGGACGGCGATGACCAGCCAGAAGTCAAAGGTCGAAAACGCTCGTTCATCGTTGATGAATCTTTGGATTCCGAAGATTCCGAGTTCTCGATTTATACGATAAAGCCTGCATATTTTAGAGCCGGTCTTTACCGAACAAAAATCCTTCTCGGTTCGTATGTTTTCTGGACTTCTTTCTCGGTTGATAAAGAGGCTGTGAACCTTCCCGTCGATTTTTCTTCCATAAATAAGCGTTCTGTAAGAGTTCTTGCGAAGGCTCACGACATAAAAACAGGGGAAGACCTTTCGAAGAAGGCGAAATTCTCGATTTATTACAATGGAAAATGGCAGGATCTTAAAAAAATCAACACGGAAAAGCTCAGAAGCCAAGGTGTATATAAAATTCGTGCGTCCGCAAAGGGATATGCTGAAAAAGAATACTCAATGGTAACTGACTGGTATCAGGATGAACTTTACGTTGAGATTGGTCTTGAAAGCGAGTCTGATGTCGCTAAAAACAATTAGCTTTTAGATTGCTAAAAATTTATTGGAAACGCTAAAACAAATTTAAGGGGACATTTGAAAACTGAAGTTTTTCAATGTCCCCTTAAATTTAAAAATAAACTTCCGGGCGTTTCCTATTGTCGATTCATATTTTGTGTTATTATATTTAATAGTATGAATGATAATGACGAAAAACTTGATGTAGAAATTGATTTGAAAAACGAAGAAAAATCGATTTCTGATGACGATACAATTTCTATTTCGGATGATGAAACTTTAAAAGAAATGGCAATGCTTGACGGAGAAGATTCCGAGCCGAAAGACGAAAATAAAAAATCCGCTCCTAAAAAAAAGAATAAGGCTAAGCGAGTTGATGTTACCGAAGGCGTGATAGATTCTTCTATAATTCCTTTGGATCAGATGTTACCGCCTCATCTTTACATAGTGCCTAGCGAAGCGCACCCTCTTTTTCCAGGCATTTTTACTCCTGTGATGATAAATGCCGGCGAGGACAGCCGGACGGTGGAAGAGGCGTTTGCCAGCGACGGCTTTATTGGAATAATCATGATGAAAGATTCTGCGGCGGACGGAAATACTGCGTCTACGGCAGACTTATACAAAGTCGGTACGGTTGCGAGAATCATAAAAAAAATCAACTTGCCTGACGGTGGATTAAATATTTTTATTTCTTCGATAAAACGATTTAAAATCAAAAAAGTCCTTTCAAAGACAGCGCCGATTTGTGTTGCGGTTGAATATCTTGATGATGAAGAGGACGATACTTTTGAGGTTAAGGCTCTAACCCGTGCGCTCATAAGCGAAATGAAAGAGATTAGCGAAAATAATCCTCTTTTTAGTGAAGAAATGCGCCTTAACATGGTGAATATTGACAATCCTGGAAAAATCGCTGATTTTGTCACTTCGATTTTGAACGTTGAAAAAGAAGAGCAGCAGAAGATTCTTGAAGAAACAAATGTTCGCTCTCGTTTGGGGCAGGTTCTTGTTTACATAAAAAAAGATCAGGATTTAATCCGCATCCAAAAGAAAATCCAGACTGAGCTTCAGGAAAATTTTGAAAAGAATCAGCGCGAGTACTTCCTTCGTGAAGAAATGAAGATGATTCAGAATGAGCTTGGTGCTGGTGCTGACGGCAGCGATTATCAAAAACTCAAGGCGAAAATTGAAGAATTCAAGTTTGAGGGCGAGATAAAAGAAGCCGTTGAGAATGAGCTTGAAAAATTCAAGTTGATGGATCCGAGTTCAAGTGAATATTTTGTTTCAAGAAATTATTTGGAGCTTATAACCGCGCTTCCGTGGAAAGATGAGCCAGAAGAGAATTTTGATTTGGGCAAAGCTTTTAAAATCTTGGAAAAAGACCATTACGGGCTCGACGACGTAAAAAAGAGAATCCTTGAGTACCTTGCGGTGCGTCGGCTCAAAAAGGACAACAAGGGGTCGATTATGATTCTTGTTGGTCCTCCTGGTGTTGGAAAAACTTCTATTGGTTTCTCGATTGCAAACGCGATGAACAAGCCGTTCTATCGATTCAGCGTGGGCGGAATGCGTGACGAGGCCGAGATAAAAGGTCACAGGCGCACCTACGTTGGGGCCATGCCTGGAAAAATCTTGCAGGGACTTAAAATCACAAAGACTAAATCTCCTGTATTCTTGATTGACGAAGTTGACAAGATGGGCGCGAGCTATTCTGGAGGCGATCCGGCTTCTGCTTTGCTCGAAGTGCTTGACCCTGAGCAGAACATAAACTTTAGGGACAGCTATCTTGATTTGCCTTTTGACATTTCGGACGTATTCTTTATTTTGACGGCGAACACCCTTGACTCGATTCCTGGACCGCTCCGCGACAGGGCTGAAATTATCAGCCTCGCAGGATATATTGATCAGGAAAAAATCGAAATTGCCAAAAAACATTTGATTCCGAAGAATCTTGCAAAAAACGGTCTTGCAAAAAATCAGGTGCGCTACACGAAAGACGCTCTGATGCGAATTTCACAAGAATATGCCCGTGAAGCCGGCGTTCGTCATTACGAAAAGTGCATCGACAAGATTCACCGAAAAATCGTAATGGAGCAGCTTACAGGAATTCCTGCCGACATAAAGACTTTGAGTTCAGTCGGAAAGGTTAACGACGATACTGTGAACGGGCTTGAGGATTTAAAGAGCAAAGTTTGGACAATCGACGCAAAAGACCTTGATAAATATCTCGGAAAGCCTGTTTTTGACGAGAGTGAGATTAAAAAAGCCAGCGTTCCTGGAACTTGTATAGGTCTCGCTTGGACAAGCATGGGAGGCGACACGCTTCTTATTGAGTCCATCACATTTCCGAGTGAGAAAGGCGGCTTGCAACTTACTGGTCAAATGGGCGATGTAATGAAGGAAAGTGCTCAGATTGCCATGAACTGGGTAAAGCAGTTTGCAATCGAGCATAAAATAAAGCCTTCGAGCTGGTTTGAGCGAAATGTAATTCACTTGCATATTCCTGAGGGGGCTACTCCAAAAGATGGTCCGAGTGCAGGTATTACGATGGCGACTACGTTCATGTCGCTTTTGACCGGAAGACTCGTAAAGCCGAACGTTGCCATGACTGGCGAACTTGACCTTACGGGACAGGTTATGCCAATTGGCGGTCTTCGTGAAAAAACTGTTGCCGCAAGGCGCAATGGCATAAAGACGATTTATATTCCGAAGGCGAACGAGCGCGATTTGGAAGAAATTCCTGAGCACGTAAAAACAGGTATAAAATTCATTCCTGTTACAAATGCGATGGAAGTTATGAAAACCGTTTTCCAGCCAAAAGAAGAAAAAGAAGACAAAGGTTACGGATTCTAACGCTTCCGAAACAAAATTGTCTGTTTCTGCTCTGTTCATCAATCTAGGTTAGTGGACAGAGTAGAAGCTCAAATCCAACCTTGTTATTCCGAATTTATTTAGGTTGAATGTTGAGTTTTTAATTCAATGTAAAAAATACGTCCACTATTAGAAAAGCGCGTCTGTTGTGCTAAGCTGAAGGTAATAGGTATCCGCCTGCGCTCGTTTTTTCCTCAAAAATTGCGAGCGAGGCGCGAGCAATAAAACAGTCCTCTTAAAATCGTGGCCCTGCTTGCCG
>NZ_JPUF01000089.1 GCF_014737315.1 Treponema zioleckii
ATTTATCGGCAACCCCTAAAAATTGCCTCATTGTAAACATCAACATACTGCTTGCAAGAAGCTTCCCAAGTAAAATCCTGACTCATTGCGCGAGTCTGCATTTCTCTTATGTGATTCTTCTTGTTGTAGTAAGCGTAAAGCGCCCAACCAACGGTATCGTAAATTGCGCCAGGTGTCAGGCTGTCAAACATAAAGCCGGTTCCCTCGCCTGTAAGTTCATTGTAATTTTGAACAGTGTCCGCAAGCCCGCCGGTTCGTCGAACGATTGGCAGAGTTCCGTACAATTCAGAATACATCTGGTTTAATCCGCAAGGCTCATACTGCGATGGCATAAGAAAGAAATCTGAACCTGCTTCAATAAGATGACTGAGTTTTTCAGAATATCCGATTTTTGCACGAAGATTCGGGAGTTTTGCCTCAAGATTTCTAATTTCATCTTCGCACCATTTTTCGCCAGTTCCGATAATCGCAAATTGCAAGTCCATGCTTGCGCACATGCGGTAAATCGAGCCATAAGTCGGCGCAAAAACCTCTGCGATTCCTTTTTGGCTTACGAGGCGGCCTACCATTCCGATAATCGGAACGTTTGGATTTACGGGAAGACCGAATTCTTTTTGTAGTGCTTCCTTACAAATCGCCTTGCCAGCCATGTTTTTTGAATTAAAAGTTGCGGGAATCAAAGTGTCAGTTGAAGGATTCCATGTTGCAACGTCAACGCCGTTCACGATTCCACGAACAACATCGCTTCTGACGCGAAGAAGACCGTCAAGCCCGAATCCTCCTTCCATCGTCTGAATTTCATGGGCGTAGGTCGGAGAAACGGTCGTAATCATATCAGCGCAAGTAAGACCTGCCTGCAAGAAGTTTATCGCCCCGTTTCGCTCGAATCCTGCTCCGTAGTAAAGATTCCAGTCGATTCCCAAATCGCTGAACTTTTCTTTGCCGTACACGCCCTGATAGCCCAAATTATGAATCGTGTAAACGCTTGCCGTGTGCCTGAACTGCGGCTGAGAGCGGCAAACATGCTTTAAGAGTACCGGAACAAGTCCTGCTGACCAGTCATGGGCATGAACGATGTCCGGGAACCACTGGAGTTTGTTACAAATCTGGAAAGCGCCGTGCGCCAGCAAAGAGAATCGATACGGATTGTCATAAAAATCTGGCTCTGAGCGAGTTCCGTAAACGCCGTCGCGTCCATAGCACTGCTCGTGGTCAATAAAATACACTTCTACCTTCGGAAAACCTGGAAGAGGAGCTTTGTAAACTTTTGTCCACTCCTGCCCCATTCCGACAGGAACGCCAAGCGGACCTTCGAGCGGCGTGAGTTTCCTGCGGTCGATTTTATAGTATCGAGGCATAACGATTTTTACGTCATGTCCAAGCAAACTCAAATTTCCTGCAAGCGCAGAAACTGCATCAGCAAGACCTCCGGTCTTTGCAAATGGAACAACCTCTGCACTGACCATCAATATTTTCATGTCTAACTCCTTTGATGTCTAACTTCTATCATTCATAGCAGCAATAAATGCCTTTTCTGAATTTACAATCGTTTTTTCGCTTACGCAATATGCGAGTCGGAACCACCCTTTTCCGCCAAAACCCGTGCCCGGTGCCGCAAGAATCAAGTGCTTTTTTAGATGGTCACAAAATGCCGCGTCATCATCATTCCAAGAATCCGGCACTTTGCAGAATAAATAAAACGCCCCTTGCGGTCTGTAATATTTTATGCCAGCGTTATCAAGATTCTTCATAAGAAGATTCCTTCGCTTTTCGTATGAAGAATAGTCAACTTTTGCATTCCAGCTTTTTGCAACGACTTTCTGAAAGAATGCAGGTGAATTTACGCATCCTAAGATTCTGAGCGAGAAAGTGACAGCAGAAGAAAACTCGTCCGCGTCGCTGCATTTTGGATTTACCGCAACATAGCCGATTCTTTCTCCTGGCAAACTCAAATCTTTTGCGAAGGATGTAACTATGACGCTGCTTTCGTAGAATTGGAACGCGGGCGCAACTTTTTGGCCGTCGTAAGTGATTGCCCTGTATGGCTCATCACAAATCAAATACGGCGTGCGACCGGATTTTTTTGAATGCTCTTTTAAAATCTCTGAAAGTGCCTTTACATCATCCTCAGAATAAATTTTTCCTGTCGGATTGTTAGGATTATTTATTAAAACTGCAGCAGTTTTTGAACTCAATTTTGATTTTAAAAGCTCAAGATTTATCGAAAAATCGTCATTTGAAGGAATTTCAACGAGAATCCCGCCGTAATTTCTTACATAATGCCTGTATTCAGCAAAAAAAGGAGAAGGAACGAGAACTTCATCTCCCGGCGAAAGAATTGCCTTAAAAACGCAATTCAGTGCGCTTGCGGCTCCCACGGTCATAACAATATTTTTTCCAGAGACAGAAACGCCTTGCTCAAGCGAAACTTTCTTTGCCATCGACTCGCGAACCTCAGGATAACCTGCATTCGGCATGTAGCCGTGCGCGCCGTGGCTTATATCTTCGGAAACTTCTTTTATAGCCTCCAAAACCTCTTTTGGCGGGTCAAGGTCTGGATTTCCAAGACTAAAATCAAAAACATTATCCTCGCCAAATTGCTTTTTTAGCGCGATACCTTCTTCGAACATTCTTCGTATTGCAGAAGAGCCTTTGTTATTCATCAATTCTTTTATATGCGGAGCAATCATAATGACATGAATTATATCATAAAAACATGCAAAAAGAATGATAAAACAAAGCCGAAAGTTTATAAAAAAATGATTTTTTTCAATATTGCCTAAAGAAAATTAAAAATCGTTCAGTTCAAATGAAAAAGTTTTTTTTGAAAACAAATCAGGAAAACTAATTTTCTTTGCCACAAATAAAAGACGCTCGCCTTCATTAAAATTTGAATTGTAGAGCCTGTCGCCAAAAACCGGGCAGCCAAGCCAAGCCAAATGACAGCGGACTTGATGGCGATACCCGTTCGTGATTCTGCACTCAGCTTCCTCGCTGCCAATGAACTTTACGCAAGTTGTGTAAACGGTTTCCCCGCACTTTTTTAAGGCGGCCCTGCCCGACTCTTCTGTTACTGGACGGACTTGAGAATTTTTTGTGCCGAACGGTCTGAATCGGCTACGAACTATATTTTCGCCGTAAAAGTTGATTTTTGGCTGATTTTCTGGAAAACCACCAAGTTTTTTAGGATTTTCAGAATCCCGCTGAATTTTTGCAGAGTAAGTTTTTTCAAAAAGATTGTTTTTTTGACTTTCGATTATAAAATCATAGAAATCCTGGGAAGAAGCAATCAAAACAAGACCGCGGGTTTCGTTGTCGATTCTGTGGACAAGCCCGTACTCAATTTCTTTTTTGCCACGAACATTTTTTACTTCTGGAAAAATATTTAAAATGCGGGTGAGCAATGAGTCATCATCAATTTTTAATGGAGCCGACGGTAAGGACGCAGGCTTATCAACTACAATAAAAGGCTCTCTTCCTGTCGGTTCGTGAATTATTTTCAAATCATTCATTTATTTCACTTCTTTTTTGAATTTTGAATGCAAAGTTTTTAGAACTTTCTTAAAACGCACGGGAACTTTTGACTTAAAAACCGAATATTCTTTTTTTTCAGGCAATTTGATTTTTAAAAGATAGGCATGGAGCATTAGCGACGCTCCGCTAAAAATCGTGCCAGCAGTTTTTGCTCCGTAAATCGGGTCGCCGAGTATCGGGCAGCCAATAAACTTCATGTGCACTCGAATCTGGTGAGTTCGCCCGGTTTTGATTCGTAGCCGCATCAAAGAATAATTTCCGTACATGGCTATGCACTCATAAATCGTGCAGGCGTATTTGCCTTCATCAGTGCCGGTAACAGCCTTAAAACACTTGCGGTCTTTCGGGTCACGGATAATCTGGGTTTCGATTTTTCCGCCACGAGCAGGAGGACGTCCGGTGCAAATCGCAATATATTCTTTTGTGAGCCGCTTGTGGTCGCAAAACTGTGCGTGGAGCCATTCTTCCGCATCACGATTTTTTGCAGTGATGATAATTCCAGACGTGTCTTTGTCCAACCGATGAACGATTCCAGGGCGTCTCTGAGCCAACAATTCGGCTGCACTTCCTTCCTTTTGTTGAGGCAGTGCGTCCCGCCCCCAATGGTACAAAAGTGCATTCACCAACGTTCCTGTCCAGTTTCCACATGCGGGGTGAGTCACCATTCCCTGCCGTTTGTTGACCACGGTAACGTTTTCATCTTCGTAAATTATATCAAGCGGAATATTTTCTGGCACAATATCAGTCGGAATATTATCTTCCCACTGAATGTCGATTTTATCGCCAGCTTTGACTTTTGCAGAAATCTTCACTTTTTTGCCGTTCAGTAAAATCTCGGTAACGCCAGTTTTTAGTTTTGAGCGGTTCATTCCATCTGGCAGGGAGGCAATATATTTATCAAGACGCAAAGTTCCCTCAAAAGTGCGCGGCACTTCAATATTAATAAATGGCACTTTCTATCTCCCCAAAAATGTATTCTTTAAAATCATCAGGACTAATTTTTTCAAGATTTCGTTTATACTCTTCTTCCTCGCTAAGTTCAGGCGGGGGCAAATATTTTTTTCTTTCTCTCTTTCCGAAAATGAGCTTATCGTAATCACTTGCCGCTGCTCTCTGATTTTTCGTTTGTTGTAAGAGCGTTTTATAAGCGTAATTGCCAAATCCGTAAGTCCAAGCCCGACGCAAATTCCTGCAGAATAAGCAATTATTCTTTTTTGGTCGTCGGTCGAAAATGATGATGTGCTTTTGTCCAGCGGATTGTGAAATTCTCCAAGAACGGCGAGCGAATAGCCAAGAGTAGTCCAAAGCGTGACGAACGGAAAAGAGCCGAGTGTTATTATCTCGGTGCGGCGTAAATCTTTTGACCACTGCGGAAAATTTATATCATCGTAGCTCGTTGTTTCATCTTCTGAAGCAGAAAGAGAAGTTATCGAAGAGAATACAAAAACAAGCAAAACAACAAGCCAGCGTTTTTTCATGCGTCGTAATTCCTTTGACCAAAAATCGCAGTTCCTACGCGGACAATCGTGGCACCTTCCTCAATTGCAATCGGAAAATCCCCCGACATTCCCATCGAAAGCTCGTTTATGCAAAGCGAAGGAAAATCCACGCGAATTTTGTCACGAAGATTTCTGAGAGTTGAGAATGATTTTCGGATAAGTTCTTTGTCGTCCGTGTTCGGAGCCATCGTCATAAGACCTGCCGGATTTACGTGCGGAAATTCACCAGCGGCACATTTTTTAAGAACTTCGTAAAGTGACTCTGCACTTTCAAAACCCGATTTGGATTCTTCACCGGTGTGAATTTCAAAAAAAATCTGAATCGTTTTTTCGATTTTAGCACATTGTTTTTCGATTTCTTGTAAAAGCTCAAGCCTGTCAACCGATTCAATGCAGCTTGCAATCCGAACAGCCTCTTTTACTTTGTTTCGCTGAAGCTGCCCAATAATATGAAGTTCTGGCGAACGGCCTTGTTCCCGCACAAAATCAAATTTTTTCGCCGCTTCCTGAACACGGTTTTCACCGAACAAATTTTGCCCAGCATCCATTGCAAAAAGCACGCTTTCCGCTGGATGAAATTTACTAACCGCAACAAGTTTTACGGAACCGAGCGGACGATTCGAAGACTTTTCGCAGTCGAGAATCTGATTTTTAATTCGTTCAAGATTGGTTTTTACCGATTCAAATTCAAGTTGATTTTCCATTTTCACACCTTGTTTCTGTTACTTTGAAAATTCACTGAGCACATCTGAAAGCAAAAGTAATTTTTCTACCGAGAGATTTTCTGCTCTTTCTGTAGGCGCAATGCCGGCCTTCAAAAGAATTTCGTCAACTTTTTCGCCGCCGCCGGCCATCGGCAGCAGATTGTTGCGCACAGTTTTTCTCCTTGAAGAAAAAAGCTGTCTTATCATTTTCATAAAAAGCGACGGTTCTTTACAGCACGGAAATGCTTCTTTTTTAGTCATTAAAACTGCGCGAGAAGCGACATTCGGAACCGGCCAAAAATTTCCTCCGGCAAGGTCGGTTACGGTTTTTAAATCGTAAGCCCACTGACACAAAACCGAGAAAGATGAATAATTTTCGCTACCCGGCTTTGCCGCCATTCTGAGCGCAACTTCTTTTTGAATCGTAACGACAGCCTTTTCGAATCGAACGCCTTCATTTATTGTGTCCGCAATAATTGTTGCCGCAACGTTATATGGAAGATTTCCAAAAAAACGGTTCGGTACTCCCTGCTCGTCAAAATAATTTTTCCAAGTCTTTAAAACATCGCCTTCGACCAAATTGAATTTTCCCTTTTCGGAATAATCTTCAAAAAATTCCCGAACAAAACGAGCAAAACCGTGGTCAATTTCAAAGCAAGTGAGTTTTGCGCCTCTCTGCAAAATTTCATCGGTCATTGAGCCAAGGCCTGGACCGACTTCCCAAACGCTCGTGTTTTCTGAAACATCAAGAAAATCAATTATTTTTTTTCGTGCATCTTGATTTACAAGAAAATTCTGACCGAATTTTTTTTGCATCGCCATGCCGTTTTCATCAAGAAAAGTTTTTAGCGCAATTGGTGAATTATAGTCTGGGTGTTGAATCATAAAATTTCCTATGTCGGTAATCTGAATTAAAATTGTATGGCTGGAAAACCTGCAAAAAAGATTACCAATTTTTTTATCAAATCATAAACTACGTTAATAATAACACTTAAACACGGTGAAAGAAAAGGCAGTAAAAAGCAAATAAGCATTCCAAAAAGCCCCAAATAAATAAAAAGTGTGATTAAAGGAGCGACGAATACCGAAGCAATTATTCCAATCGGCATCAGTTTTGCAAAAAGACTTATTGTTACAGGTGCCGTAAAAATTTGTGCGCTCAGACTTTCAGAAAGCGATGAGGAAAGATGCGGCAAAAATGCTCTTGAAAAAATCCGTTTTACAATTCCAGAAAGAACGAGAATGCCCAAAAGTGATGAATAAGAAAGCATAAAAGCTGCCGTTTTTACATGGTCTGGAAAAACAACGCAATGAATCAAAAAACACGCAGATAGAACAAAAATTCCGTCAGGGCGGCGCATTCGTAAAAGCGAGCTAAAATACAAAATAAGTGCCGCGAGCAAAGCCCTAAAAAGCGACGGTGAAAGACCTGCAAACCAAACAAAAAATAAAATTGCCAGCACTTGAATCGCGTCCGCAATATTTCGTCGGGCAACTTTTTTTCCGAACAATAATACAAGTCCGCCAAAAAGTGAAAGGTGCATTCCTGAAAGAGCAAGAATGTGCGAAAGGCCTGCGTTCTTAAAACTGTCAGAAATCGTAGCCTCGGTGTACTCTTTTGACGAAGAAAGCAATGCCAGCAATAAACCGCCGGCTTTTCCCCACGCAAACATTATTCGCCGAAAGTTAAGTCGGCATAACGCCCTAAAACGTGCAAAACGTCCACTAAAAGAGTTTTCAAAATTCCATTCCTTTACGTTTTGCGCCAAAAAGCACAATTCACCATTTTTCATTTTTTTTGCCGAGCACTCAACACTCAAATTTGCGCCTGTTTCGATTATAAATCCTGCATTGTGCCTGGCTGCTGAATAAAGTTTTCCTGGAAAATTAGACTCAACAATCTCCTGTGGAATATAAAGCGTAACTTTCCCGTCGGCAGTAGATTTAGAACCATCCAAAGTGAAAACGTGTTTTACAGCGATTTCCGTTCGATAGGAGCCATTAAATGCAAAGCTTTTTACAGGATTTGAAATTATTTTTCCAGAAATCGTAGAAATTTCATCGGAGGAAAAGAGACAACGAAAAGTCATTTTTGTGCTGTTCACGTTGGCGGCAAACGAATAAATTACGGCTGCACAAATAATCGCCGCCACAAATACAGGACTAAAAAAATAAGTCGGAATTTTAAAACGTAAGTTTTTTAATTTTTTAAGGAATTCCCCTACCATTTTAACAGTGCAAGGGCTTTTTTAGACGCTTCAACAACATCTGTGGGATAATTCAGATAAGAAACATACAGCAGATTGTCAAAAGCAGTCTTATCGCCCAACTCTCCTAACGAAGAAATCAGAGCAAGCATAACTGGCTCCGCAGGAACGCTATTTTTTTCAGTGCTCCTGTTAAAATCTGCCAGACAATCAGACAACGCTTGTACGACTTCGGACGAAGACAATGCCGCGGTATATTTAATTACTGCTATAAATTGTGATTCAGAAAGTTTTTTCTGATCATAGTTTTGCTTTGCAAGTTTAAAATTTGCTGCAACCGAAGCGGACGCTCTGGCCCATTTATTCTCAGCAATAACTTGCAGTGCCGAAATACGCAGATTTTCAACGCTGTCAAAATCTTCTGGCAAATTCTCTGTATTGTTACTTACCTTAAAGAGAACGTTTTCGGCAATTTCTGACTGGAAATTCTTAAGAATTTTGTCAGAATTTTTTACGAGTTCAAAATATTTAGAGATATTGGAGATATTAGACCCGTAAATAATTTTTAATGTGTTTTCGATTGAATTTGACGACAAGATTAAAAGTGCATTTTCAACTTGTGGCGTAAAATCCGCCCACCGATTTTCCACGTAGGCATCAAAAATAATCGCAAGCGACTCAAAGTTTCCGATTTTTGACAAAGTTACCAACGCCGGCTCAATAATCGACTTAAAGTTTTTGTCGAGCGGACTCGCATTTTTAAGAAATGAATTTATTAGCCCGACCGCCTTTGTAAGATTATCACCATACGAATAATATTCCAAACGGCTAAGAACAGCAATTTTTACAGATTCGTCGGAAGATGAATTAAAAATCAAAAAAAGTTTGTCGGCAACCTGCTCATTTTTTTTGTCATCAGTGTACGGTGCACGTGGCAATGCCAAAACTGAAGCGACTGCAAGTTCATTTAACTCCGCATCTTCTCCTAGCGACGTAAAGGATTCAATCACAAAATTAAGTCCCATTTCGCAAAGAGATTCGCCATCTTCCGTCCCGGCAGATTTTACGGCTTCCGTCTTGTCAGAAATATTACCTTTTATGAATTTACGAATATTGGCACTTTGGTTTTGAGCAGACAAAAAATTGGAAGAAAATGCGAATATGGTTGTGCACAAAAAAAACTTAAAAATAGAATTCCGAACTTTTTCCATCATTTTTGCATCCTTTTTTCTATCTGTACTTGAGAACGCTGTTAAGATTTTTCAACAAAATTACGCAAATCTTTTTCGTAAGACCGCTCAAGTTCGGGGGCCGACAAATCATTCAAATCTTCAATTGAATTTGCCGAGAGTGCATCCTCTGTAGTTTTAACTTCGTCTCCCTCAAACAAATTCTCAATGGAAGGCTCTTGTTTTGGTGCTGTTTCATCCAAAGCCTCGTCTTCCTCAGTTTGCTCAAGTGCTTCGAGCATTTCGCGTTTTTCAGGCGGAAGAACATTGTAAACAAAACTCAAGATTTCGTTTTTCATTGACTCTTCAACATGAACGCTTTCAAAATGCAATCTCGACTGATTTGAAGCTTTATTGTACTCAACTGCACGCACAACTCCAAACATTATAATCAATTTTTCACCAATGTTGAATTGGATTTTTATTTTGATTCCTTCAGCGCCTTTTCCGCCCACGCGAATCAACGCACCGTCTTCAGAAATATCTTCCAAAAGACATTTATATCCAGGCTGCGTTTCAACAACGTTAAAATCTTCGTTTTCATCGGTAATAAAATACATTTGACCGTAAATATTGCATTCAGCCCGCACAGATTTTCGTTTTTGTGTGCGCAAAAGCTCAGTCGCCTGCATCAAATGAAGTGCAAGCTGACCGTTATAAACATCAGAATCAACTACCGTCGTGTCAAAAACATAGCCAGCATCGCCCTTTCGCCAAAGATAAACGCTAACTGGCTTTTGAACCCATTTGTCGCCCGAAAGTACAATCTGATTGTTCTGAGTCGGAAGCTTTATTATAAGATGATGACCGTTATTAAGAATTTCAGAAGCAAAAACTCCACTGCCAGGAAGCAAAACCCTAAGTTTCTGTCCCTGCTCCAAATATCTTGTAGACTCGATTCCACGGCTGTTTTCATGTTCAATATTAACTTTTGTACGATATTTGTACAATTTTGAGAGGAATTCCTGCACATGCTTCGTGTTTTCAATTCCTTCGTGGTGGACTTCGCCAACATAATTCGCAATTGCCCTGTTAAGAGCCGTTACCGAAAAATATAAGGCCATTGGCTCATCAATATCAGAAAGTTTTCCCAATTTCCACAATGTTGAAACTTCACCGAAGGTAAAACCTCTATCGAATCCAGTAAAAAAGAATTTCATTTTATCGTAATAAACAACTAAAAATCGTGCAGCGACAAAAATGCAAATTACAAGAATTATCAGACCTAAAGGCATTTTAAATATTGCGGCAATTTAGATTATGGACTTTTGCCACATCCTCCTATATTTTATTCTATATGAAAAAAATTACTTATGCCATAGAACTTTTTCTAATAATATTATTTTTTATCGTTCCGCCAATTTTCATGCAGAATCCGATAAACTCAACCATAAAAATGATTTATCCTATGCAGACTTTCGTTACAATCATTTTTGGAATTGTGCTTTACCTGCAAATCAAAGATAAGTTCATACCGTACAAAGAGATATCTTTTTTTAAAATAGCAATTGATGCTGGGAAGTCACTTTTATGCCTTGGAACACTCTTGCTCTCAGCAGCCGTGCTTGAATCCCTTTCGTTTTTGATTTTAAAAAAAACTCATCCAACAGAATTCACGTTAATTGCGCCAAAAAACTTTTTGCAGATTTTGAATTTTTTAATTGGGACGTTTGGTGCCGCATTTTATGAAGAAGTTTTGTACAGACTGTATCTTCCAGAAGAAATAAAATTCCTTGCAAAAATTAACTCACCGTTCAAAAAAAGGATTTTTGACATTTCAACAGAAATTTTATGCGTGATAATTTTTGCGCTCGGACATTTGTACTTAGGTATTTTGGGAGTCGCAAATGCAATAATCGGGGGAACTGCGTTAAGAATTTGCGTAAAAAAAACTTGCGGCATTTGGGCTGGATTTTTTGCCCACGCCGCATTTAATTTTTTGAATTTTTTGTGGATGTATTTGCTATACAACTGCAGATAAAATTTCTGGTTTTGAAGGATTAAGCAAAATTGCAACAATTAAGTAAGCAATAAAGCAAGTAACAACCAAAAGTTTAATTCCGGTTCCGAGCATAAATCCTTTGAACGCCCCAAAAGCCACTTCAAGAGCATGTTTGTTGTCCGTGTCATCGTGAATCAGCTCTCCAACGTAAGCCCCGATGAACGGGCCTGCAATTACGCCCAAAGGACCTACGAACAAACCAATAATCGTCCCGATTATAGTTCCCCGCTCTGCCGCTTTGCTTCCACCAGTTTTTTTTGTAAACATCGACGGAAAAACGTAATCGGCCACCGTAACGGCAACCATCACAACCGCAGTCACTAGGAGTGCCCAAAAAGGAATGTTAGCGAATTTTGAAAAATACGCAAGCAAAAGACCGCACCATGCAATCGGCGGGCCTGGAAGAACTGGCAAAAAAGTTCCGATTAAGCCAATCAAAAGCAAAACGAAAGCGCCAGCTAAGAACAAAAAAGAAATAATAGTCTCTGTCATGCATTCATTTTATGCCGAAAGAAAACTCTAGTCTATCAAATTTCTAGTGATTCTAAGTGCATGACTTGCCGAAAAAAGCAAAATTGTTAAAATATTTTATAATGAATTTCGCAAAATTTTTTCACACAGAATCAAAAAAAAGAAAGGCAAAGATTTTAATAAACGGGAATTTTTTGTTTGAAAAAAATTCCCCTTCCCTTACAGGCCAAAACCGCTTCGCTTATGAACTTTGCAAACGGTTAGACACGATTATCGATTTTCGCGATGACATAAGCATTTTAGTTCCTGCAAACACGACTGTTTATCCGGCTTTCAAACGAATAAAAATCATAATGTCGGACAAAGAAATCAAAAAAACAGAAAATTGGGACTGGGGTATTTTAAAAACGCGTGCAACAAATTTAACGCAGTGGCATTAAACCTGCTCGCCCGCGCACCAAAAGGTTCAAAATGCGGTTTTTCGTTGTGCACGATTTTTACGAACTTGACTACGAAGATATTTTTACA
Source organism: Treponema zioleckii (assembly GCF_014737315.1). Lineage (GTDB taxonomy): Bacteria > Spirochaetota > Spirochaetia > Treponematales > Treponemataceae > Treponema_D > Treponema_D zioleckii. The sequence continues at coordinate 12,175 of NZ_JPUF01000089.1, forward strand.
ACTGCTTACTAGAAAAAAAAGACAGATTTACGACAAAAAATATCTTTGAACAT
>NZ_JPUF01000090.1 GCF_014737315.1 Treponema zioleckii
TTTTTTTATGCTGCAAATGGCGTGTTTGACGGGCTACCGTTCGGATTATTGTTGTCATTCATTTCGATTAGCCAAAGAATAAATTTTATTTTTTGCGGAAGAATTTCCCGGAGAATCAACGTTTCTTCTGCATGAGCGGCGAATGAAACCGTGCTCTCGATTAAGTCGCTCATAATCGGGGGAAGTGTTCCGAAGAGATTCAGCGTTTCGCTTTCGTTGTACTGCCGTTTTTCAATCGGCGGTATGTGTTTTTTTAGTATCGTTTCCGGATAGAATTTGCAAGGTCTCCAGACTTTTTCTCCCGTTCTGGAACGGCTTCCGGCTGCTCCGAACAATCGGCAAATGAACGGTCTGCCTTCATAAATCGAGCAATGGTAGGGGCTGTCCGGGTTGAACATTGGGCATGTGTCTTTGCCGTTGTCAAACGGATAAGAGTCATTTAGGATTGAAAAAGCCGTTTCTGGCTGGTTTTCCAAAAGCCATGCCGCCATGTAAAGAGCTTCGCCTTCAAAAATGTCTGGCTCAAAGCCATTGCAGCAACTTCCGCAACCAGAAGGGCAGGTGAATTTACTTGTTTCGTACCAGTTTGCCTGCTCATCAGAAATTCGCTCGTAAGCAGATTCAATTTCAACAAGAATATCGTGAACTGAAGTATTTTTGAGTTTTTCGAGTATTGAAGAAATTTCGGACATAAATTTTTCCTTGGAAGAAAGTTTTAGGTTCAATTTCGAGTTTCTACCAATCCTCTCATTCACTGTTTTAGGTGTACAGATTTATCGGGACAAGCCCGATAATGACACACGGTTCTGTTTTGTAAAATAGAAAGGTAGAAATTCGACTTTTTAAAAGTTCACAAAGAGAGCTGGAATTTTTTTATTCCCTTTACGAAGTAGTCCAAATTTATGGCCACAAAAAGTGCGCAATACGCTGTTACTGCACCCGCGAAGACTAAATAAAATGCGAGAATTAGATTTTCGTCCTGAGAATTTCTCGTAAAAATGCCGAATGCCAGCATAAAAATAATCATCAAGATGCCTCCGACAACCCATTTTGTCATTGAGACTGGTTTGATTTCTGGAAGCCAGCCAAAATAATGCTTTTTGACAGCGTTCAAAATTTTGGTTGCCGAGACCGGAAAGTCGATTTTTAGCGGTTCAGCGGCAACTCGCTCCGCCATTGTGAGCAGTTTTACTTGCCTTCGGCATTCCTTGCAACTCAAAAGATGAATTGTAAGGCTCAAAGGCAAGCGCTCATTTTTGTCGAGCATAAGATATTGATTCATGTGTTTTTCGCAAATTGATTTTTTGTCTTCTTTTTTTGATTCATTAGTTTTCATAATACCCCCTCAATTTTTCACGCAAGATTTTTTTTGCACGAAAAATATTGGATTTTATTGTGTTCAGCGGAAAATTGGTAATTGCTTCGATTTCCTCGTATGAAAAGTCGTGAAAAAAATACAGTTCCAGACAAACAGAATATTTTTCTGGCAAGTCTGTGAGTGCCTCTCTTACGGCTTCCATCGTGATTCTTCTTACTTCCTCTTCCTCTGGAGTTAAATTTCTGCCTTCCAAAAGTTCCTCGTTTGCCAGCGGAATGTATTCCTGCCGGCGGTTCAAGGAATTTATTGCCGTATTGTAGGCGACTCTGGTTATCCACGTGGAAAAAGAAGAATCGCCCCGAAACTGCGAGAGATTTGTGTAAATTTTGACGAAAACTTCCTGCACAAAATCTGCCGTATCTTCATCATTTTTGAAAAAACTTTTGCCAAGTACGGTGACCCGTTTTTTGTAAAGATTCACCAGCTTTTCGAAAGCTTTTGAGTCATTGTTGAGTGCGGCTTTTATGAGATTCGCATCTCTTTTTTGTGCGAGCAAACGCTCTATGTTCTTAAATGGTTCATTCTTCATCAGGTGATTTTTTGTCTTCTGGGTAAAGCCCGTAGAAAACTAGCAGGCAAATTCCGATTCCGAGTGGAATTAGTCCGCCAAGAAGTGCCGGTGAAGAGCCTTTCGTCAGGGCAAAGAAAAGAGAGAGAATCAGCCCGACTCCTACAAGGACAAGCCCGATTAGAAGCGAGTAGATTTTTAAATTGAATTTTTGTTTGCGGTAAGTTCACATTTTGATTTGGAGCTTAACCTCATGATGATGCCAAAGCAGCGAGAAAAATATCACGACACCGCCGATTCCTATTCCGACGATTGGAATTAAAGCTAGCATTACTTGTGCCGCACTGCTTTGAAGTGTTGTATTCATTTTATTCCTCTTTTTACTTTTGATTGCCACACGGCATTTTTTAGATGCCATAATATTTGACAGTCAAAAAACAAAAAAGTTGCAAAAATTACTGAATGTACTGGAGTTCGTTAAAGTAGATTGCTTTCACTTTCCCGAGCACCATTATTGAATTCACCTGGTCTAAAAGTTCTGTTTTTATTGAATTTTCGGATTTTGCAAGAAGCTCTGCCTTCGTTCTGCTTGAAAAATATCCGTTAAAAATCGATTTGATGCTGGAAAGTTTTCTGTCCATTTCCTCGTAGAAGTCTGTGTCGCTTTCCTCGTACTGGAGCCACGGGGATACGACCACTATGGCCCGAAGGTTTTCCTCGTCGGATTTTGTGGAGATTCGGAGTTTGCCTACCTCGTTAAAAGCGAGCGAACCTTCTTTTTTGTTTACTTGCTCCGGCGTTGGATCGATTTTTCGAAGTCCGTTTCCGAGAGAGCCTTTTTTTGAGACGAGCGAAACTGCTGTTCCCGCGATGATTCCGATAAAAATTGTTGCCGCAATGGCAATCAGAATTTTGTTCAAAGTCATTTTTGATTCCTCTTCGTTTTTTTGACTACCAGTCGAATGTCAAGTTTTTAAGTCAATGTAAAAAAATGCGCCCACTATCAGAAAAGCGCGTCTGTTGCGCCAAACTGAAGAAAATAGGTATTCGACTGCGCGAGAATCGCTAAAAAACTGTCTCACAGTTTTTTCCGGCAAAGCCGTCGCTGTCTACTTGCGAACCTTCAGGAATGCCTTCCTCAGTTTTGCTCTGCAAGAACATTTTTATGAACCACGCATAAAATGCTGTCGTTCCACTTTTCTTCCCGTTACCGCATTTTTTATTTGGTTGTGAAACTCGAAATTAAACCTACCAATCAGACATGAAAGTTTTTTTTGGCTTGGTTTCCTCGTATTCTTCTTTTTCTGCGAGAGCGTCTTCTTCGCTGTCCTGACAGTACGGCTTTAGAAGATTTGAGAGCCGAGGATTCTTTCTAAGTTCACCGCCCTTTATTTTGACGTGAATTCCGTCTTCGAGCCAGTTTTCTTCTATAATAATTCCTGTCTTTCGCACTTCTGAAAGCAGGTTTGATTTTTCCATTGGGAGAATGTAGCTTTTTTCTTTTCCCATCAGTTCGTCGCAGATTTTTTTTGAAAGCTCGTTAAAGCCTTCGTGCGTCTTTGCGCTGATTTTTATGGATTCTGGAAAAAGATTTTCCAAGTGCGTGAGCTGAGTGTCGTTTTCTTCAAGTTTGTCGATTTTGTTCAGCACGATGATTCTTGGAGTTTTTTCCGCGTGGATTTCGGTAAGGACTTTTATGACAGTGTTGTACTGGAATTCCGCATTCGGGTCGCTCGCGTCGAGTACGATTAAAAGCAAATCCGCTCGCTGCGCTTCTTCAAGTGTGGATTTGAACGCGTTTACAAGGCTGTGCGGAAGGCGCGAGATGAATCCTACTGTGTCGGTGAGCAAAATGTTTGCACCCGCTTCGCCGGCTGTGCCTGTTTTGAGCTGGAGTTTGCGCGTTGTCGGGTCGAGTGTTGCAAAAAGCTTGTCTTCAACAAAAACGTCCGCACCTGTGAGCGCATTCAAAAGCGAGGATTTTCCCGCGTTCGTGTAGCCTGCGAGCGCGCAAGACGGTACGGGCACTTTTTCGCGCCGTTTTCGCTGCGTTTCGCGGTCATTTATTACTTGGCTAAGCTCTTTTTTTACAGCCGCGATTTTGTCCCTGATTGCGCGGTGGTCAAGTTCGAGCTGGGTTTCGCCTGAACCTTTCGCGCCAAAGTTTCCTCCTCGCTGCCGTGCCATGTCGCCGTAAGAGTGGGCGAGACGCGGCAGGGAGTATTCGAGACGTGCAAGCTGAACCTGAAGGACGGCTTCTTTTGTTTGGGCGCGCTGTGCAAAAATCCGCAAGATTACTTCCTGCCTGTCGTAGCACGGAATTTTTGCGAGTTTTTCCCAGTTCCGCTGTTTTCGTGGTTCAAGTTCAAAGTCAAAAATGATTACGTCGGCTTCGATTTCTTTTGCGAGAGATGCAAGCTCTTCTGCTTTGCCTTTGCCCATTCCGTAGGCAGGCGAAACTTCGAGCCGGTTCAGCACGACCGAACGGGCTATTTCGTGTCCGAGTGTTTTTACGAGACCTTCAAGTTCGCTCAAATCAGCATTCGGTGCGCCGATTAAAAGTGCGCGAATCTTTTTTTCCTCTTCTTCTTTTAAGTTGATTATTTCCATTAAATTATTCCGTTAAAAATTATAATACAAGTTTGTGCTGGTTTGTGATAGAGAAAATCGTGAATTGTGAATTGTGAAAGAGGATAAATTTGTTTGCAAATTTTTGTTGCTAAGTGGGGCGGATAGAGGCCACGAAATTAGGTCTTCCTTGCCACCGCATTTCGTGAACACATGCAACCTCCCCACCCAACACTGTAGTTTTTCCCCTGAAAAACTAAACCTTAAATTTGTCGATTTGCGAGCCGATTTCGTCAATTGAATCTTTTAGCTGGTTTGCAATGACTCTGAGAGTTTCGCCGGTCTCGTTTATTTTTTGCGCCCCGACGGACATTTCGCTCATGCTGTCCTGCATTACGCCTGTTGCGTCCTGCAAGTTTCGCACTTCTTCAAGAATCGATTTGTTTCCTTCCGACATTTCTATTCCTGCCGTGTGAACTTCGAGCGTTGAGTCGTTCATGGCTTGGAGGGCTTTGCTGATTTGCTGCGAGCCTTCGTTTTGTTCAGCCATTGCGGCTTTTATTTGGCGTACAAGTTCGTCCGTCTCCTTGATTTTGTTTGTAACGCTGCCGAACGCTTCGCTTGACTGAACGGAAGCCGACACAACACCCGAAATTGAATTCTGAATGTTCGTGAGCTGTTCGCCGATTGTCTTTGACTGCTGGCCAGACGTTTCTGAAAGTTTTCGAATTTCGTCTGCAACGACCGCAAATCCCTTTCCGGCTTCGCCCGCATGGGCCGCTTCGATTGCCGCGTTCATAGCCAGAAGATTTGTCTGCTCGGCGATTGCCGCAATGGCAACGTTGGCTTCTTGCAAAGTTTCGCTTTGATTCTTAATCTGTTCGATTTTTGTATTGACTTCGTTTTGAATCTCAGCTCCGTGTTGCGCGCTTTGCGTAAGGGAATTGAATGAGTGTGACATTTTTTCGATTGATGAAGTTACAGAGCCAATATTTCCTATCATTTGCTCTACTGCCGCGCTTGCTTCCGAAACGCCGGAACTTTGTTTCTCAATCATTTTTTCAAGCGAATCGATGTTTGATGCAATTTCGTTTACGGCACCCGCAGTTTCATGAACGGAATTTGACTGATTCGTGATTTGTGTGTGGACTGAATCGATGTTTGCGAGAATGTGCGTGATTGACGCCGCTGTTTCATCCGTGCTTGACTGAAGTTCCACGCCTGCCATTCCAAGTTTTTCTTTTGAGTCCTTAACCTGCTTTATGATGTTCTGGAGTTTTTCAATGAACGAGTTGAAGCCTTTTATAACATCGGAAATTTCGTCGTTCCCGCGGCTGGCAATTCTTTTTGTAAGGTTCGCATCTCCGCTTGCCACGTCGTCAATGGCATTTCTAAGCCGTCTTAACGGTTTTAGGCTGATTGTCATTGTTATGCCAACGGCAAAAAAGGCAATTAGAAGCAGAAGCAGTGAGAGTGTTCCGATAACGCTTGACATTCTGTTTACGTCCGCGTAAAAGTCGTTCCTGTCGCAGACTCCAAGAACTGACCAGTCGGTTCCAGGAATCGGTCTGTAGCCTGCAATCATTTCTTCGCCGGTTTTGGAATCTGAAAAATCCTGGCTTCCTGTGTTTCCGGCTATAAGTTCCGCAACGATTTTTGAAAGTTCTGCAGGAGAGTCTGTAAGAAAATTCTGATTTTCTACAACTTCATCCAGAATGACTGATGCGACGATTTTTCCTGTCTTTCGGTTTACTACAATTATTTTTGAATTCGTCGTTCCAAACGAAATCTGCTCGATTTTTTTTGAGAGAACGTCCCCGTTAACATTTGCCACTACGCAGCCAATCGGAGTGTTGTTTGAGTCAAAAACTGGCACTGCGTAAATTTGAAAGAGCACGTTCGTAATCGGGTTTATGGCCGGATCCGCAATGTAGTTTTCGCCCCTCATTGCCGCGTCGATGTATGCTCGTTTGAGCTGAATCTGTTGCCCCGCTGCGGTAAAGCTGTTTCCGCCGGCATCGTAAAAGCCGATGTTCTCGTATTCAGAGCTGACTTTCGAGATTTTTGTGAGTTGCTGGCATTTTTCAAAGAGAGGCATTTCGTCGTTCCGTAAAAAATCTGCCCGCGAAAGAGCTTCAATCATTCGGAAGTGTTTCTCGGCATCATTTTGTATCTTGCTTCCGGCGGATTCGGTAACGGAATCTACGAGCCGTGAGACCGTTTTTTCTGTGGAAGTTGTGGAAAGTTTTAGTGCTGTTGAAACTGTTATGACGTTTGAAAGCGTAAAAATTACAAGTATGATTATGATAAGCCTGACTTCAAGGCTCTGGACAAGTTTTTTTAGTTTCATATTCTTAATCTCCTTTCAAATTCTCTTCATTATACTTTAATTCTAACTTAAGAGAAATATTTTTTTTTGTAAAAAAAATTTAAGGGGAGACACTGAAAATTGAGTTTTCAGACGGTCTGATGGGACTTTAGACCTTAAATTTCTAGTGCAGGATTCAGCAAGTCCGTGTGCTAAAAAATGATTTCCGAATTCTGTTGTTCTTACCCGTTGAACACATTGCCCTCGGATTGTTAGAATAAGGCAACTTAAAAAAACGAGGTAACGATATGAGTTCAAATTTTCCACTCTCGCACGATGAATTGGTAAAAATCACAAAAGATTTTCCAACTCCTTTCTATATTTATGATGAGAAGGCGATTCGCGAGAATGTCCGTGAGTTTATCAAGGCGTTTTCGATTTTTCCTGAGTTCCGCGAATATTTTGCGGTAAAGGCTTGTCCGAATCCTTATATCCTCAAAATCCTTGCGGAAGAGGGCTGCGGAACTGACTGTTCTTCTCTCCCTGAGCTTATGCTCTCGAAAATGGTCGGTCTTAACGGCGAGTTCGTCATGTTCACTTCGAACGAGACTCCGGCTTCTGAGTATCAGTACGCTTTTGCCGAAGGCGACATCATCAATCTTGATGACATAACTCATATCGATTTCCTAAAAAAATCTCTCGGAAAACTTCCAGAGACAATCTGCTTCCGTTACAATCCGGGCAGCGCGAAACATGGCTGCAACTCGATAATCGGAAATCCTAAGGAATCAAAATATGGCCTTACCCGCGAACAAATGGTTGAGGCCTACAGAATAGCAAAGGAAAACGGAGTAAAAAGATTCGGGCTCCACACGATGGTGGCTTCGAATGAACTGAATCCTGATTTTTTTGTTGATACCGCAAAGCTTGTTTTTGATTTGGTTCTTGAAGTAAAAGAAAAGACCGGCGTAAAGATTTCGTTTGTTGACCTTGGCGGCGGAATCGGAATTCCTTACCGCGAAGACCAGAAAAAAGTTGACCTTAACTACGTGGCTAAGAAAATCCACGAGCTGTACGAGAATCTTATCGTTCCTGCAGGTCTTGACCCGATGCGAATCTGCTTTGAATGCGGTCGCCCGATTACCGGACCTTATGGCTGGCTCGTCACCACTGCGATTCACGAGAAGCACATTTACCGCGAGTACATCGGAACGGATTCCTGCATGGCAGACTTGATGCGCCCTGGCATGTACGGTTCTTACCACGAAATTACGGTTTCTGGCAAGGAAAACGCTCCTAAAGACCACGTTTACGACGTTGTAGGTTCGCTCTGCGAAAACTGCGACAAGTTCGCGATTCAGCGCCCGCTCCCAAAAATCGACAGGGGCGACTTGATTATAATTCATGACGCGGGAGCTCACGGACGTGCAATGGGCTACAACTACAACGGAAAACTCCGCTGCGGCGAGCTTCTTTTGCGCGAGAACGGCGAGGTTAAGCAAATCCGAAGACGCGAGACAATCGACGACTTGTTCGCGACGCTCGATTTGGACGGCGTAAAGAATTTTGAATAACGCTTTTATCAACTTGTAAAAAATCTGTTGGGCGTTCTACGTTGTTTCAAAAAAATGATGACTGAGCACGGAAGCAACATAAGCTTGTGTGCCCTGACTCTTTTGGGAAAATTAGCGTAAAATGTCATTCAGAACTTGTTTCGGAATCTTCGCTACTTGCCCAACAGATTTTTTTATGTTGCAAAACGTCATGCCGAATTCATTTCGGCATAGAATCTTCAGGAGCGAAAATAGGGAGAAAAGGAGGAAAATATGACTTTAGATGAAGTTGCTTCTAAACGACGGAGCGTAAGGCATTTTAAGGACGCGGGGCTTTCTTTTGATGAGAGAAAGTCTAAGATTGAAGAAATTATTTCTTTTGTTTCGGAGAATGCGCCTAGCTGGAAGAATTCTCAGACTCACCGATACTACGTTGCGCTTTCGGACGACAAAATCGCCTCGGTAACAAATGCGTTAGTTGAACGTAACAGGCCTAAATGCACGAACGCCGTGGCTTTGATCGTCTCTTGCTTTGAGAAAAACGTTTCTGGATTCAGCAAGTCTGAAGAAAAACTTGTTCCAGACAACGAATGCGGAAACGAGTGGGGCGCTTACGACCTCGGTTTGAGCGATTCACTCCTTCTTTTGAAGGCCCGTGAACTTGGATTTGACACGCTCATAATGGGCTTGCGTGACTCAGCTGCGTTAAAATCCGCTCTCAAAATCCCAGAAAGTCAGGAAGTTATGGCTGTAATCTCAGTGGGAATGCGTTCCGACGAGCCTGTAAAGCCTGGCAGAAAAACCCTTGAAGATATTTTAAAGATTTTCTAGTATAAGGAAACTTCGAAAAGCTTCAGTTTTTCGATGTACCCATAAATTATTCAGTCGTCATTTTGATTCGTTTCGGAGTGGCGGAAATTTTTTTGTAGGAGATTCAATATGGATCTTATCATAACACTTGTAATCGGACTTCTTATTGGTGCGCTTGCCGGATTCATCATGGGAAGCGGAATCGGAATCTTGGGCTGCATCGTCTGCGGTCTTTTGGGGTCATGGGTTGGCGGTTGGCTTCAGGGCGTTCTCGGTGTTCACGGTGGCGCGTTGATTAACTACGGGTTCTCTGTAATTGGTGCCTGTCTTTTGATTTTTGTTTTCAGGCTCATTTTCGGAAAACGCCGCTAAAATTTTTCCGTGCTCCGGCAAGTCTTTTACGACAAACCGGAGTTACGTAAAAATCCATCTGTTTATTCAGCCAGCCAGTTTCTGACAGATTTTTTTATGAAAAACGTTGAAAAAGATGAAGAAAAACTTCTTTTTTCAAGCAAAATAACTTCCGACGTAAAACCCTACCTTGAAGAATTCCTTGAGAAAATGAAAAACGGCGAACCGATGACTTCTGAAAATTCTCTCATGCGGTTCAGTGCATTTTTAAGCGAGGAAGCGATGAGACTCACCTCCATTCTTAATGGCTCCTATCATGAGCCAAAAATCGTGAGACAGCTTTTTTCAATTCTTATCGGAAAGAAAGTTGACAAGCAGTTCAAATTGCATCCGCCGTTCTACACTGATTGCGGGCGTAACATTACCGTAGGAAAGCGTGTCTTTATAAACTCCGGGTGCACATTCCAGGACCAGGGCGGAATCACAATCGGGGACGACACTCAAATAGGTCACAACGTGATTCTTGTGACGCTGAACCACGACAAAAATCCGCTTGAACGAAGAAAAATTTATCCTGCCTCAATAAAAATCGGAGCCCGTGTGTGGATTGGTTCCGGGGCGATTCTCCTTCCCGGCGTGACGGTGGGCGACGGTGCGATAATCGGAGCCGGCAGCGTAGTGACTCACGACGTTGCCGAAAACACAACCGTAGCTGGCAATCCCGCCCAGATTCTTCCAAGTCCTAATCTTGTCGTTCCTACCCGATTCGTGTAGTATTTTTTTGTAGGGGACGTTTTCGATTTGCGGCGGCTTGCCTCCGAATTCTCACGAATGAAGGAGGCTGTCTGTGACGGAGTACGAAACAGCGATGTTAATCATCGCAATTATCACTCTTGTTATAGAACTGCTCACCTTCCTAAAAAAATAGGATAAGAGCAATAAAAAAAACCGCCCGTAAATGAAGTGTACCAGACTTTCTAGGGCGGTTTATATCAATCGCTAACGGAGGT
>NZ_JPUF01000091.1 GCF_014737315.1 Treponema zioleckii
CTTGACCGGTTTGCGGTTTAAGCAGTTGTTATGTGATTTTACATCTGCATCAGAGCAGAGTAGTCTACTTTATGTTCTCTTGCGTAGGCAATAAAATCTTTTTCTTCTTTTGTTACGCGGATCTGAAATTTTAGCGGTAGGGCAAATTTTTGTTTTCTACCTGCATTTTCTCTTGCGCCACCGTGACCAAATTTCTTTTCATACGAGGAAAGTCCCGAGATTTTCATATATTCTTTTTCAGAAATAATCTTTTCATCTGAAGAAACTTCTGATTGTAATTTTTTAAATACATAGCCCTCAGAATCTTTTACAAAAACATAATCCATAATCAGACCTCCTTCAAACGTTTCTTAGCAAGCTTAATGATTTCTTTTGGAGTCTTCTGCGTTTTCTTTACAAAAACAACTCCAACAACAATAATTTTCCCGGCGTTATATTTAAATAGAGAACGAAGTTCATTTGTTTTTATTTCAAAAATTTCTTTTTGAATCGGCTTTACACGAACAAATTCAATTCCTTGTTCTTGTATTTTTTTATAATCTGCTTCAAGCATATCTTTTTGAGATTGTTCAAGTGAGTCTATCTCATTTTTTGCTTGAGGTAATTTTTCTACTGTGAACTTCATAATTATAATATTATCATAATTCTTGAAAATGTCAACAATTTCAAGAGACGTAAAAAAATCAGGCTTGACCTGATTTTTTAATTCTAATATTTCTATTTTTCATCGAGCTTGACTCGATGAAAAATATGCCCTTATTTCAATATATAATACACTGTATTACCGGTTCGACTGGCAATAAATCCATGATCAATTGTTGTTATCCAAGCTGATTCTTGAGTTGATTCTGAATCACCAAATCCTCTTCCTAATAACCAATCTTTTATTTGACTTTTAGTCCAGGAATGTCGCCCTTCGCTTGTTATCGAAGGAGAAATTTGAGACCACTGTGAAGATGTAAACTCCAATCTTACATACATACCATCATTTAAGGTTGTATTAAAATTAGATTGAAAATCTGAATATGAACTAAGATCTGTCCAAACAGTATAAGTATCGTCCTCGCTATCGAACTGACAACTTATAAAACTTAAGCTTACAATTCCAATGATTGTAAATAATACAAAAAGTTTCTTTTTCATAAAATCCTCCAAAAATTTTGAGAAAACTTGTTTGAGGATTTTACTTATTAACAATAAGCGCTCCAGTGCGGGCGTCCACATAACAACTGCTTAAACCGCAAACCGGCTTGACCGGTTTGTCGGCTTTGAAGCTTTGTTAGGTTTTATTTATCATCATAGTGATTTTTGCACTGAATAATTTTTATCAGTCCATCTTCGATCTTATAAACAAGACGATTTTTCTCATCTATTGTTCGTGACCAATAGCCACTTAAATTTTCTTTCAATGGTTCTGGATGACCAATTCCGTTATTACCGTTTCGCTCAATATCTGCAAGAAGCTGATTTATTTTCTTGAGCGTTTTCTTGTCCTGCGTTATCCAATATGTATAATCAGCCCAGGCATCATCAGAAAAATCCTTGTGCATTTCTATACCTCGACAAGCTCGTGTATTGAATGCTGGCCATTTTCCATCTGCATTTTTGAATGTTCCAATGCTTTCTTATTTTTCTCAGAATAAAATGAACTATCTTGGACAATCTCAAATGGTATTTTATGCTGAATCAAAGTTTGCTTCAAAAAAATACGTATTGCCGTTGTTGTATCCATTCCAATTGATTCAAAAAAATTATCCGCATCATATTTTAGAGCTGTGTCAACTCTTGTTTGAATTACCGCTGTTCTCATAATTACCTCCGTATTTAAAATATAATACAAAAGTAATAAAAAAGCAATGGCAGTTGAATCTTGTTGTTAAAAAAAAAGGCGGGCTTGACCCGCCGTATAAAACATCAGTCAAGTTTGACTTGGCTGATGTTTAAATTTAACTAATTACTCTTAGAAAGACAATACAAAGCAGACCTTTGGAATTACAGACAGATGAGATTCTGGGTCAAGTCCTACATCTTCATTGTCGTGGAAAATCTTCACTGGATGAACGATAGCATCAAGTCCAAAATTCATTCCAATAGTTTCAGTGAATTTTATTCCGAATTTTACAGCAAGTGCTGGTCCGAACTCGCCGTACATAGTGTCGCTTTCGCCATCAACTCCTGGAATTGAATCAACATTATGGTCAAAGAATACGACTCCAAGTCCGGCACCTGCCTGAAGATACAGTTTTTCTGAAAGGTTGAATCTATATCCTGCTCCCAAAATTTCTGCAATTACAAAATTTGGTGAACCGCTTCCAAATGCAAAATCAGTATTTGAGAAAATTGCAACATTTGCAGGAAGAACATAATCAAAATCGATTGTTCCTCCAAAAGCAATACCGTCATATCCGTCTGAATAATCCATTGCAACACCTGCATCAATATTGAAACTCTGTGCAAATGATGCCCCTGCTACACAAATTGCCATGGCAATTGTCACCAAAAATTTTTTCATAAAATCCTCCAACGATTTTATTTTTGATTTTTTGGGCGAAGTCGAGTGTAACAAGACTTCGCCCAAAGGACTCTTTCAAGTCCTTTGGGTAGTGTACACTACCCAAATTTTTAGAGAAAAAATTTGTTGGATGATTTACCTTATCGACGACAAGTGGCGCAGTGCGCCATCAACCTAACAACTGGTTGTACCGCAGCGGGCCTGACCCGCTGTCGGCTACGAACCTTTGTTATGACAAATATATTTCTTATACAGAATGAGATTCCTTATTTTTTTTTCTATAAGAATTATTCTGTATTTTTTGAAGCTACGCTTCTATTATTTATTATATTTTTTTTCAAGCGGCGTAAAGCCGCGTTCTACCGCTTCCTTGCGCAAACCCTAAAGTTCAATTGTATTTTTAGAAAGCAAGCTTGACTTGCTTTCTAAAATATTCCTTTCTTATAATTAATAGTAAAACCAAGAAGTATAAATTTTCATTTTATTAAGAAGACTATTTTCTTCATTAAATTCTATCCAAGAATCTGAACCACAAGTACATAAATCATACTTTACAAAAGTAATAAAGGAATTGAATTTTTTATATTTAAAATATCCAATATCATTTTCATGTTCTGGCGAAAGGGCATAATAATCAACTTCATATTCTTCAAATTGTTCCTGCCCCCTTAATTTTTCTAAGAATTCGTCTACCATGCTTGGTTGATTACAGAAATTGATTAAATAAATTTTTTGTTCTTCGAGTTTTGGTAGAATATTTCTGTTTAATTTTAGCCAAAAGATTTTTTCATTATTTGTAGTATAAATTTCAGAGGGATTCCATATTACAAATTTTGTATCGAAGGAATTGGGATTATAATATATGTAAATTCCAGCTGGTGCTACATAATTCAAACCGTATATCTTATTATTTCTAATATGACGGTCTTTTAATATAATTATTTCATTATTAATTCTTTCAATTTTCAATTTCTTGTAATTGAAATTTTCCAAAAGCATATCAGAATTTTTTAAAAACAAAAAAACTGAAATAAAAGAAATTATAAATATACTTATTACAAAATAGCTTATATACTTTTTTTTCTATTTTCTTTTCTAAAAAAGGCAGGCCAGTGCGCCTGTCGTCATAACAACTGGTTGTACCGCAGCGGGCTTGACCCGCTGTCGGCTACGAACCTTTGTTATGTGATTATAATTCAATTTTTTCTACTTTTATATTCTCAGAATTTTTTGCAGATTTATAATTATTAATTATTGTTCTATAAGTTCCTAGGAATGCAAACAATATACCAAGTCCAATATCTGGAAGCAAAGATTTTACAAATTCTAAATCACTAAATATAACTGGTGTAAGAATTATAAAACCGAACAAATCCATATTTTCAAATTCTTTCATAAATTGAATGAACAAAACTGCATACTGAGCAAACAAGAATGCAATAACTATTGCTATTACATTCAATATTATACCTTTGCGTGTAAGCTTTCCTTTTGCAATTCCGTACCCTTTAAATGCACAATAAGATATTGCAAGTCCAGCTATTGAAGCAAAAAATCCAAGAGCACCGATTATTATCCATATTGCGGAACCTATTAATGCTCCGATTAAACTTGCAAGAAGACCCTTTATATAATTATTTTTTGCTAACTTATCTTTTTCAAATTGATCGATTACATTTGTACCACAACTTTCGCACAATAGTGAATATACATTCCCATTTGAATAAAATGAAAGGTTCTCTGTATTATCACAATTGGAGCAAATACATTTTCCGTCGATTTCCCTAAACTTATTTACAATACCATTCAAAAAAATATCAACAGTTTCTTTTTCATCTTCAATGTAAACAACACGTACAAGATTTTTGTCTATATTATATTCTGAAATTTGTTTACTTTCCTCAAGTTTATCAAAAAATTCGAATAATTTACTTTTATTATTATTCGGTGCAAAATTAAAAGAAACAATTAATTCATTTTCTGAATCTTGTTTGTCTTCTATTGAAAAAAAATAATCTTCGATTTTTCCAATTCTATCGATACCTATTTTCTTAAAATTTAATTCAACTAATTTTTCAACATTGTTTTCTGTCATTTTTTTACTCCAAAAGCGCCCCATTGCGGGCGTCCACATAACAACTGGTTGTACCGCAGGCAGCTTGACTGCCTGTCGGCTACGAACCTTTGTTAGGTTAATTATACATAAGAATAGTATTCTCCTCCATTATATGGATAACGTAGGGCGATTTCTCCAAAATGAATGAATCCATCTTCCACTTCTATAATGCCCTCTAACAAATACTTTTCCTCCGTTAATTGAAGAGTTTTGTATTTCACCAGGTTCACAAATAGGTGTATTTAATCTAGTTTTTACAAGATAAAAAATTAAGCACATAATTGGAAGTGACAAGAATATAATTGTCTGTCTAAAAAGAGCATCTTTCAATGAATATTTAAATCCGAGATTAATTGATATAAGAAGTGTAATAGCAAAATACAAATACATTATTTTATTGAATGTAAGAGTATATTTTCCAATATTGAGAGAAAAAACACCAAATTGCTCAATAAAATCAGGCATAAAATATTCAGATAAAAGCAAGACTGAAAGAAACACCCCCATAAGTAGGAACGGTATCATTTTTATAAAAGAAATAATCTGACGAATCATAGATATTATTCCTAAAACAATTATGATAATTCCCGCAGGAGGAAAAATTGTAGCAATTACAACACCGATTAAAGAAATTATAAGACCTACAATAATATCTTTTAAAATTCCCTCTGAAATTATGTAAAAAATATCGAAAACTAAGCAGTATGCAAGTATCAAACCTGCATAAATCAACACCCCATTTGAATCCATCTGAAAGCCCTTATAAGATATATAATCTCTTAACAAAGCAAAACCTGCAAAAATAGAATACAAAATTATTGTTTTTACAATAAATCCGATAAAATATCCTATAGCTCCAAAGAATCCTAATTCTCCTAATGTTTCGCCAGATTCAATTGCCGCATTTGTACGCATTTTTTATTTCTCCCTATTTTTTGTGAGCACCATTAACGGTTTTGCAATCGCGATGTGTTGCTTTGAATTTAGCCTTTGCTTCAGACAAACTTCCTGCTTGGACTGTACTAGGTGCAGTATGCATTTTTCCATTCAAATCAGTCCATACGGTTATAACATAAGTATCCATAAATAAAATCCTCCTTTGGATTTTTCCTTGTTTGGAGAAAATTTGCCGGAAGATTTACCTTATTGACAATAAGTGGCGCAGTGCGCCATCAACCTAACAATGAGTTAAACCGCACAGGCCTTGAGCCTGTGTCGGCTTTGAACTTCTTGTTATGTGATAATTTACTTAATTGCTTTTATTTTTTCCAAGTTTTCATCATATTTTGATTTCAATTCTTTGGAAACTTTTTTAATATCATTATTCTTAAAGTCATCTATTTTCATTATTTCCTTCCAAACAATATTTTTAATATCTTTGTATAAATTAAATCCAATTTGTTTATATTTCTCAAAATTTGATGTTTCGTACCATAACCAAACACCATCTGAATAGAAGCCTATTCCAAAATTTTCTTCTGTGTATACCCAATTTCCAAATTCTTCGTTTTCAGAATAATTTCCCATCACATTTTCTTTTGAAAAATCTATTTTTAGATTCATTCGGCATAGAACTTCCCATACCCTTGCCATAAATGCCTTATTTTTGTGAGAATAAATACATGGTACATTTTCAACATTATTTTCGATTGCATCAGAATATATAGTATCATATTCTGATGTTTTTTCGAGAATTTCGTTCCAAGTCTTTATAGTTACATATTTAGCAGAACCAATTTCTTCTTGATGTGAATACTCTTCAGGAACTATATAATATATTTGAATTGCTTTTGATTCTGCAAACTTCTGATAATGTGAATTTATCTTTTGAGAATCTTGCAATTTTTCATGAATATTGACTTTTATCTCAATTAAAACTTTGGGGTCGTTGTTTTTACCAAGACCTACTATATCTATCTCTTTGTTATCGAGATTGTCATCTTTTATATTGGCTTTTTCTCCTGTCGTAAACTGTTCAACTTCATCGAAGTTAAAGCCAAGTTCTTTTATAAAACAATATTTCAATGAGCTTTTCTTGTTATTGAGTGTGCTAATTGTGATATTGACCATTGTGTTTGATTTTGTGTGATTAAACGACATTCTATTTTTTCCTTAAAAGTTTGTTTAGTAAAAGCATTCTCTGTTGAAACTGCATCCATGCTTTTTTCCATTCACATTTTTCTGTAAAATCTGCACTCGGACATGGAAAACAGCCTCTCATCGAATAAAACTCACAGCCATTACAATACTCAGGAATTTTCTTTAGAGTTTTTCCACGAGGTTCAGTTCCTGAATCTATTAAATTACAAGATATAAACTTTCCTTTTGTATCTATGTGTTTTGAAATATTTGATTTGTTTGTATAAAACTTAGAACATTGATTAAAATCAGACCAATCGATTTTTTCAAAATTTGATTTTTTGACTGTCTTTAATGGGTATATTGAAAAATGCTTATAAACTAAATCTGTCGATTTTCCTAGAAGAGCTTTTATATAGAGAGCTTCGAATTCATTTAAGAATGTATACAGATGTTCTCCTGTTAAATTAAAAGCAGGTGTTAAGTCGCTTTCATTAAAAGGTGTGAATCTTATATTAAGATTAGACTCTAAACAGTCATATGTTTTCATCCATTTAGTAAAATAGTCGATATTTTTATTCACTGAATAATTTTGCTGGTGCATAACGCAGTTTATCGTTAATAAACCAGATTTTGCTAATTTTGCTAAAAAACTAGACACAATTTCATTTTCTAAAGGATTAAATTCTGAACGAATTTTTTGTGCTACACCATCTACAGATAATTGAAGTTTCAATCTTTTTTCTTGAATAAAATGGCGTATTTTAGGAGTTTTTAATAAAAATCCATTTGTAGAAACCATTATTCTTTCCTTTGGAAAGTTGTCGTTCAAAAAACTTATGGTTTCAACTAATTCTGCAAAATGTAATAAAGGTTCACCGCCCCAAATTGCAAAACCTTTGGATTTTTTTACACAGTTTTCCCTATAGTATGATATTGCTCTGCGAAGTTGCTCTTTATCAAGGATAAATTTCTCGTTTTTATTATTTTTCTCAGGTCCCATACAATATGCACAAGAAAAATTGCAACTTCTACAACCATACATACATATATTTATCATTTTTTCTTCCTAGTTAAGATAGAGGCTAATACAATTGGGCTAACATAGGAATTTGAGCCGTCTGAATCCTCGTCGTCACAGTCATCATCGTCATCGCAATCGCAGTTGCAGTCGTCGCAGTCATCATCGTCATCACAATCGCAGTTGCAATCGTCACAGTCATCATCGTCATCATCGTCATCGCAATCGCAGTTGCAGTCATCACAGTCATCGTCGTCGTCGCAATCGCAGTTGCAGTTGCAATCATTACAGTCATCGTCGTCGTCGCAATCGCAATCGCAGTTGCAATCATCACAGTCATCATCGTCATCGCAATCGCAGTTGCAGTCGTCGCAGTCATCATCATCGATAAAAGTCAAATCGTTATTACTAATCAAATCTGATAACTCACTACTTACCGAAGCTTTATCTTGAATATTACTGTGATTTCTTTTTATTACAAGAACATCTATATCACCGCTATCCAGTGATAATTTTCCTGTATATTCATCGTACATCTCAAATTCATCAGGATACCACTCATAGAGTTTGTCTCTTACCTCATAACCTTCACAAATTAGTATATACGGTTGAACATAGTCTAAAAGAGTTCTGTTCCATTCTTTAGATTTCTCTTCTAAATCATAATCGGTAATACCATCTAGTTCATTTTTCAATCGACTTAAATCATTAACATTTTTTGTAGCAAAAAAAATAACAATTGGATTTTACACTGTGTTTTAATAAATCCAATCTACAAACGCGATTTTCAAAAATATCAACCCAATCCTTTGCCAACTGATAACCAGAATATCCGCCACAGTCGTAGAAATCATAATACTCATTATAATCAAGAGGTTCATATCTTCTTACAACTTCATGATTTTGTTTCCAATAACCTTGACCGGGATTTATACCTAAGAACATAATTCCTGGATTACAATCTAAATCACTAAAATATATTTGAGTTCCTTTATAATATTCTTCAACATCGGAGTTGTAGGAAGCAATATTTTCAATATCATCTGCAAACGATTCAACATCATTTTCCATTTCATATAATTCACTCATAGAAACCTCATCTAAAAAGCGCCCCAGTGCGGGCGTCCACATAACAACTGGTTGTACCGCAGGCAGCTTGACTGCCTGTCGGCTACGAACCTTTGTTATGTGATTTTACATCTGCATCAGTGCAGAATAATTTAAATTATGCTCTCTTGCATATGCAAGAAAATCTTTTTCTTCTTTTGTTACTCGAATCTGAAATTTTAACGGTGAACCGAATTTTTGTTTCCTTCCAGCATTTTCTCTTGCGCCACCGTGACCAAACTTCTTTTCGTAAGAAGCAAGCCCTGATATTTTCATATACTCTTTTTCAGAGATAATTTTTTCATCTGGAAAAACTTCTGATTCTAATTTCTTGAAAACATAACCTTCCGAATCTTTTACAAAAACATAATCCATATCAGACCTCCTTTAAACGCTGCTTTGCAAGCTTTATCTTATCCTTTGGAGTTTTTTGTGTTTTCTTTACAAAAACAACTCCAACTACAATAATTTTCCCGGCCTTATATTTGAAAAGCGAGCGAAGTTCATTGGATTTAATCTCAAAAATATCTTTTTGCAACTGTTTTACACGGACAAATTCAATTCCTTGAGTTTCAATCTTTGTGTATTCGTCTCCAAGCAGTTTCTGCTGAGATTCTTCCAAAGATTTTATCTCTGCTTCTGCTTGCGGCAATTTTTCTACTTTGAACTTCATAATTATATAATAAGGTGATATTTTGAAATTGTCAACATTTTCAAAATACTATAACAAATCAGGCTTGACCTGATTTGTTATAGTATTTATTCCCATTCTTTTGTATAAGAATTATAATACAGAGCTTCTCCAACTGATAAGTCAAAATAAATAACATAATCATTATCTGAAATCCTATCATACCAGAAATTAATCCCCTTATACTCAGTACCAATTCCACCCCACATATCATTAGGAGCTAAGCCCAAATCAATAAAAGAATCTGGGTTTTTCCCGTTAATATTTTTATAATTATCTATTTTTTCTATAATCTGTTTCCCGATTTTTTTAGCATGATTTTCATACCCATTTCCAATATTCCAATAAAGAAAAAATAATATAAGAAATGAAAAAAGTAAAATAAAGATAAATATGATAATTTTTTTTACCGCTTTAATTTGTATCATTTTTATTCCAAACAGCGCCCCAATGCGGGCGTCCACATAACAATTGCTTAAACCGCAAAAACGGTTTTGCCCAACGGGCAAAATTGGCGCGGAAGTTGCGGTGGCGCAAAGCCACGAAGAGCAACTTACGTGACAAAGTTTTTGTCGGCTTTGAAGTTTTGTTATGCTATCAACCTCGAAAAACCTTCAAGATTGGTATTTTCCATTTTGTCTCTATTATATCTAATATCTTATTCTGCACAAATACTAACAATAGACTAATGGATAGCACAAAAACATATTTTAAGCTCCAATGTGCATTTGGAATTACTTTTCCTGCCAATCGCAAACCTAGAATATGCCACAGATAAATCCATAGAGTTGATTTACTTATGAATACAATAACCTTATTATTTCCTAAAAAATTTAACTTTGACTCAAACTGCATCAATAAGAAAATATACAAAAAAGCATGCATCAAAAATAAATGCCGAGGTGGATATTTATATTTTTGCGTGAAGCAAT
>NZ_JPUF01000092.1 GCF_014737315.1 Treponema zioleckii
CTTTGTATTTTCTGTATTTTTTTCATTATATTCGTAAGTTATTTCGTAATTATCATCTGGAATGTAATCGTCTTTTGTGAATAATTTTTTTTAACAAATCATTTTCGTATTCATAATAAAAATAAGTTATTATGTCACCCGAAACTGATTTTTTTTCTGTCAGCTGATTCTTTTCGTTATATTGTGAATATATCGCATTTCCGTCTTTTCCTCCGCGGGAATAAATTTCGTTTCCGTTGGGGTCATATTTGTGAACTTCCACATTCTGCAGAATAGCGATTCCTCGGTTAAGCCCTAAGATTCCCAGCAATGCCAACGGGATTAAAATCACGAACTTTTTCTTTTTCATTAAACTTCTCCGATTTTTTTAATAGTTTGCGTCTTTTTTAAAATTGAATATTTTAAAGCCACATATAAGTATACTCCGTTTTGAAGATTTCCAAAACATTATATTTAGGATACCTCAAAAAACTGAAGTTTTTGAAGTTTCCTTTACAAAACATGTGGCTTCAAAGCTACATTTCGTAGCCCGGCTTGATTATCGTGTTTTTGTCCGAAAGAACTTTGTCGTAAACTTTAGCTTTCCATTCGTCCTGCGGAACATCAACGACACTTACCGAAAAGTGTTCTTTTCCGCGGTTCAGTTCCTTACTTGCAGTCTCAAGAATCGCATCGGCAAGACGTTTTTTTGTCTCTTCGTCCCGTCCTGGGTACATTTGAATTGTAATGTGTGGCATAATATCCTCCTAGTTTTATTTTAAACTCTCAATGATTTTTTGAAAAATTCAAAATCGAATTTACAAATTAAGATTTACGACCAATGATGAATGAAGTCCAATATAGTTTGACAAATCGACAGTGTTAAGGAAAAGCCCGGAATTCAAATTGATGTTTATTGAGTTTTTATTGAGCACGACCAAACCCAAAACCGGTTCAAGGAGCATTCCACTACCAACATTGTTAAAATAAATTCCACCCAATTTGGCACCAAAATATGGAATCAAAAAATCTCTTGAACCATGAATGAATTTTTCGAAGGAAAGGTTAACGCCTGCAGCATAAGTAAAGAAAATATCTTCGTCGACCGGGGAATTCAGTTCTTTATAAAACCCGATTTCGGTATAAAACTCATAATATCCGCCAAAAGAACTTCGAGACCTAGCTTCTGAAACTCCTTCCACAAAAGCATAATGAAAATCAAAGCCTGGATAGATTTTTCCGTTCGTAAAGCCTGTTATTGCAGAGGCCGAAAGTCCAGGTACAAAAGCATTTCGGACATCAGTTTTAGACTCGCAAAAAATATTAATCGGAAGCAAAGCCAAAACCAGTAACAACAAAACAAACTTTTTCATAATGACTCCTTGTTGGGTTCAAAATATTTTCATAAGTTTTAATTATAACCAGTAGAGAATCACAAGTCCACAAACAGCACGGTTTTGCATTATTTTGATTTTGTTTTATACACAAGGGCGTAGCTTTGTTCGGTAAGTTCACAGAGAGATTCAAAAGATGTTACCGACGTTAAAAGTACCGTTATCCAATGTTTTTTGTTCATGTGATAGGCCGGAAAAACAGATTTTTTGTCAATTAACTCCGTGGAAATTTTTTCTGGAGTGGCTTTTAGATTTACAATAAAAACGTCTTCGTCGCTTGCAAGCTCGATTTGGCGATATTTTATTTTCATGACGAGTGCAAACCATTTTTTGCTCGGACAACGAAAAACGCAAGCCTCCGGAGTGTCAGTCCACGGAAAATCCGCCTTGCAATCAAAGCGATTTTCCATCCAAGAAACATATTTGTCCCGAAGATTTTCAGCTTCAAAACATTTGTCTCGAAAATCCTCCACAATCAGTTGAACTTTTTGACGAAGTTCCGCAACAAAACTTCCGTTTGAGCGTGGAACGTCAAAAAGCACATAACGCTCATCCGTGGATTTTTCGTAAACATGAACTTCAAATTTTCCTGCCGACAGGTCAACAAAAAAGTCTGCATAAAAATCCGTAGAAGGCAAATCCCGTTTTAATGTATACACGGATTTCTTGTTTTCAGTCTCTGAGTCGCAAATCTTAAATCCAAAGTCAGCGAAAGTTTCTCTCTTAGCCTTTGCTGACCGCAAAATATAAGAATAGTCCATTTTTTAACAAAAAAATATAACACGGAAGCCAGAAATTTGATATAGCCCCGATTCTAAAAATTCAATTTACAGAATCGGGGCTATTTAAAGATTTTAGTTCTGTGGTAAATGGGCGAAGTCAAAGTTCCTTCACTCACTCCTAATTCCAACTTTTTAATTCGTTATTCATCATTCCCTGTCATGCAGAATAAAAAGCTTTATTCCTTCGGTGGAAAATTTTAGTTTTACAAAGCGCACAATTTGGCTTATCTTTTTTTCGGCACTGTCGTCCGCATAGGAAATCAGAACAAAGTTCGTCTCCGGCCAGGTTGAGTCGCCGAGTTTGTAGGAATTTTTGCCTTTGCCGTTTGCAAGCGGAAGAATCGTGTAAAACATATCTGGCATTAAAGTCTCAATATTTTTTATCAATTCCGACTGAACTGACTGATTCGCAATTATTTCGATTCTAATCATTTTTCCCTCCCCTATTTTTCCTCTGCGTCGATTTTCTTGAATTCTTCTATTAATTTTGGAGAAATTCCTTCCTGAGTTTTTTCGTCCGCACCTTTGTTGAACAGCGAATAAATTACAGGAATGATAAACAGAGTTACAAGCGTGCTCGAAGTAAGACCGCCTACAACGCAAAGTCCGATTGGCTGCGTCATTGAGCCTGACTCGCCCGCAAAGAATGCCATTGGAATCATCGCGAGAATCGTGGTGAGCGTCGTCATCATAACAGGTCGCAATCGGCTCGCACCCGCCTGCTCACACGCGTCGAGTACTTTTACGCCGCGGCGCACAAGAAGATTTGTCTGGTCAACGAGAATAATTCCGTTGTTAACTACGATTCCTACGAGCATTACGATTCCAATCATGCTGACCATGCTGAATGACTGCCCCGTCAAAAGATGAATCGCCACAACGCCAACGATAAGGAACGGAAGTGTAAACAAGTTGATGAACGGGTCTTTGAACGACTCGTAAGTTCCTGCCATTACGCCAAAAACAAGGATTACCGCAAGGATTACGATTACTATAAAAACCATTGCAGTGTCTTTTGTGTCTCCCCACGAACCTTCAAAGCTAACGCTAATGTCGTCTGGAATCACAATGCTTTCGTCGATGAGCGATTTGATTGTCGCCTCAACCTCGCCTGCATTTGCAGAACCAACTGTGTTCGCGGTAAGGTGAATGATTCTCGTTTGCTCCTCGCGAGTAATAGAAACCGGTCCCGTGCCGCGAACAACCGAAGCAAAGTTTGCAACGGCATAGCGTCCGTTACTTCCTTCAACAAAAATCTTTTCGAGGTCCGGGATTTCGCCCCTGTCTTGGTCGGCAAGCAAAACAACTACATCGTAATCCTCGCCGTCTTTGCGGAACGTCGTTGCAGTTTTTCCGTTTATCGAATAATTTATCTCGTTCGCGATTGAAGTTACCGTAAGCCCGAACGAAGAAGCACGAGCGCGGTCAATTTTGATTTCAATCTGCGGAAGTCCGTCGTCAAGGTCAATTTCTGGCTCAACTACTTCTGGAACTTTTTCAGAAATCAACTTTTTGATTTTGTTCGCAAGCTCCAACGAGCCGTCCATGTTGTTCGAACGGAACGCAATATCAATATCGCTTCCAGTCATTTGCCGCATTCGGCCTTCGTCAAAAGTGAACGTTGCAACAGGATATTTGTCAAAATATTTTCGGAGCTTTGCTTTTATTGTCTCTGCCGAATCAATTTGCTCGGAAGCGTCCGGAAGATAAATCGAAATCGAACCTTTGTAAGATGTGTCCGAAGAAAGCGACATTCCGCTGCCAGTTCCAACACTCACGACGATATTTTTATAGCCTTTAACTTCGTTACGAACAATTTCATAAAAATCATCAAGAACAGCCTGTGTTTCTTCAAGTTTTGTTCCGAGCGGAAGCTGCACATTAAGACCAACCGAGCTGTCCGCATACGATGACATGAACGAAATGCGAATCTGACCAAAAGCCGCAATCGCTGTTGCAAGGATTCCAAAGGCGATTACAATTGTGGCAAAGCGTCTTCTAAGAACAAAGTGAAGCGCACGTCTGTATTTTTCTGTAACAAAGTTGATTACACCTTCGATTTTTCTGTCAGCCGATGCAAGAAATTTATTTTTGATTGGAGTTTCTTTACGGTTGTCTACTGGCAAGAATTTTCCCGCAAGAACAGGAACCAGGAACATTGCGACAAACAAAGATGAAATGAGCGCAATGATGATTACAGTCATCAATGAAGAAAAAAGCTCGCCAATCATGTTGAGTTTGCTCTTGTAAACGAAGAACGGCACAAAAACACAGATTGTCGTAAGGTTTCCAGAAATTACGGAAGACATTACTTCCTGAGTTCCGATTGCCGCCGCCGTTTTAGACTCCGTTCCTCGGTTACGGTAAACGTAAATGTTTTCGAGCACGACTACCGAAGCGTCAACGACCATTCCAAGCCCAAGGATAAGACCAGTCATCGTAATCATGTTGAGCGTGATTCCAGAAAAAATCATAATCAAAAGTGTAAGCAGAATACAGAACGGAATCGAAATCGCCATAATCAACGTGCTTTTTGCACTTCTAAGGAATAAGAACAAAATGATTACAGCAAGCACAAATCCTTCGATGATTGATTTTATGAGTTCTTTGAGCGTGTCACGAACGCTTGTAGAATCATCACTGATAATTTCGATTGAAACGTCTTTTGGAAGAGTCTTTTTTATCTGCTCAAGTTTCTCGTAAACCGAATTCGCAACGTTAACAGTATTGCTTCCGCTCTGCTTCTGAACCTGCACGTAAACGCCAGCTTTTCCGTTAATATAAATTCGGCTAGTCTCATCTTCATAACCCATGTACGCTTTTCCAACGTCGCTGAGTTTTACGTCGTAACCGTTGAGCGTTCCAACAACCGTATTGTTTATTTCTTCAAGGGAGTCAAATTCGCCTGTGGTGCGAACCATGTACTTTCGAGTTCCTTCGCTAACGCTACCGCCACCGACTTCAAGATTTTGCGCCGCGAGAGTAGATATAATAGAAGATAATGTTAATTCATACGCGTCAAGACGATTTTGTTCGAGTTCAACACGAACAATGCTGTCCCTTCCGCCCGAAACGGATGCGCTCGCAACCCCAGGAGCTTGTTCAAGACGGTCCGCAATCTGGTCGTCCGCAATTTTTCGGAGTTCCTCGGCCGTTCTGTTTCCGTTCACCGCAAGAGTCATTACAGGCATACTCGAAGAGTCAAACTGAAAAATCTGCGGGGAATCGCAGTCGTCTGGCAAAGAGCCTTTTACGCGGTCAAGTTTGTCGCGAATATTGTTCACCGCAACATCTATGTCGGTTCCATAGTTGAATTCAAGTTTGATAACCGAAGAGCCTTCGCTTGAAGTGCTCGTCATCGATTTTAAGTTACTGACGCTAACAAGTCCGCTTTCAAGAACTTCGGTAACGCTTTTTTCAACAGATTCTGGCCCCGCGTTATTATAAGTCGTAGAAACCATCGCCACCGGCATTGTCATGTCTGGCATCAAATCAATTTTTATATTTCCAACGGTAAAAAGTGCGACAACCACAATAAGACCGAACGCACACGCCGTCAAAACAGGATGTTCAAGAA
The DNA here is from genome assembly GCF_014737315.1 of Treponema zioleckii. Taxonomy (GTDB): domain Bacteria; phylum Spirochaetota; class Spirochaetia; order Treponematales; family Treponemataceae; genus Treponema_D; species Treponema_D zioleckii. The sequence continues at coordinate 5,733 of NZ_JPUF01000092.1, forward strand.
CTTTTTTTGAAATGCTCATTTGCTTACCTCCACCTTACGAATTTTTACGCCGTTATCAAGTGCCTGAACTCCAGAAACAATCAAATCTTCCCCGTCGTTAAGTCCAGAAACAATTTCTGCAGTGCCGTCAACAATTGCTCCAAGCTGAACTTCCCGAAGTTCTGCAGTGCCTTCTGCCGTTGCAACGTAAACGTAAGTTTTTTTGTCGATTGTAGTGACGCAATCATACGGGGCAGTAATCACATTTTCATGCAAAGTTGTAAACAATTTGATTTTTGCGTACATTCCGGCATTAATCCGCTCATCCTCCGTATCGAACAAAAGGTAAATCTCTTTTGTTCGGCTTGTCTCGTCAAGAATCGGCGAAACTTTGTTCACCTTTGCATTAAAAACTTCGCCGCTGAACGCAACGAGTGAAATTTCCGCTGAAAGACCATTTTTTAAAACCGCAACGTCCCGCTCAGGAACCATCGCCTTAATCTGGAGTCCGTTCGTAGTTCCAATCTGCGCAATCGCACTTGAAGTGGTAACGGCAGTTCCAGTCGTCAACGGAAGCGAAGTGATTTTTCCAGAAATCGGCGCATAAATCGGGCTTTCCGCATAAATGCTGCCAGGAACCGAAGGGTCAACTGTGGCAATCACACTTCCCCGCTTTACATTGCTTCCCAAAGTAACTCGCACAGACTTTATTTTTCCCGCAATGTCTGGATAAACCGAAATCGTATTGTTTGTCTGAATATTTCCGTTCAACGAAAGATATTCCTGAAGATTTGAGCGACTAACTTTTTGCGTCTGAACGGCATAAATGCTTTCTTCAACCTGCTGAACCGGGCGACCGCCCGCTTTTTTTGGGAGCATTGCAACTCCGCCAGCTATAACAACCACACCTGCAACGAGCAAAGCTCTTTTTACTGCTTTCTTCATATTTAACTCCTTAGTTTCCTTTTTCTGTTTCACTGCTTTCATTCTGGCTTTCTGCATTTTTTGTAAAGCTGCCGCTCGGAATTCCAAGCAAATTTTCCAAATCCAAAACGTAGCTCATCAAATTGTACTGTTCGCTCCGCCACTCAACCTCGGCTTCCTGATAAGAAGTGAGCGCATTTTGAAGTGCCAAAAGGTCTTTCGTACCGTTTCTGTAAGCTGTGTACGTCATTTGGTAAGTTTTTTGGGCAAGCTCCACGTTGAGTTTTCTCTCCTCAAGCGTTTCCCGCGAAATCTCAATGCTGTGCACTTTTTCCACAATCGAAGTTCGAAGAGATTTTCGTTTGTCTTCAAGCTGCAATTCCAAATCCTTTACGGAATCATCTTTTTCGCTCACAGAATCTCGTGAACTTGAACCGGGAACAAGCGAATCAAGCGGAATGGAAATGCCAACGCTCGCGTTCCAAGAATTTCCCGTAGATTTATCGCTGTTTTTTACCGTGTAAGAAAGTTCTTTTGGTGTTACAGAAGCCGAAAGCTTTAACGAAGGCGAATATGCCGAAACCGCTGTATACGTTTTTGTAAGTTTTGCACTATCAAGACTGCTTTTAAGCGAACGAACTTCTGGAGAAGATTCAACCAATTCATCAATTTTTTCTTTTGTTAAATTTTTAAGTTTGACTTCTTGAATTAAATCTGCATCATCAAGGGAACCTGCAAAAATCACTTCCGTTTCGCTAGGATTTATTTCAATCCCAATTTCATTCAAAAATTCAATCGCCGCGTTGTAATAAGTTTTTTCCGCAGTTTTCAAAGCGACCTGCGCGCTCTTCAAGTTCACTTCTGCCGTCAAAAGGTCAAGTTCCGGCACAAGCCCGCTGTTTCTTTTGATTTTTGTCTGATTGTACTGATTCAAATATGAATCGAGACTTGATTTGTAAGATTCAACTTTTTTCTGCTGATACAAAATTGAATAGAATGATTTGCGCACCGTCGTTTCAACTTCGCGAACCGTGTCCTCGTAGTCCGCTTTTCCGCTTTCGTAGGCTTGTTTTAAAATCTCGATTTTTTGAGCAAGACTTGCGTTAAGCGAAAGCGAAGCGTCAAGACTTCCTGAAGCCGTAAGAGTTTCGCCCGATGTGTACGATGAACTGTCCGAAGCTGAGCCGGTCACTGATGCCGAAATTGATGGCAAAAAATTATTCCATGAATGTTTGTAATTTCTTTCTGCTTGATTTAATTCGATTGATTCCCGTTTTATTGAGACATGAGTTTTTAATGCCGACTCAACTGCCGAATCCACGGTGATTTCTAATTTGTTTTTTTCTGATTTTTGCGAATCTTCGCCAAACGCACTGAAAACAACTGCAACCGAAACCAAAAGTGTTACGCAAAGTTTTCTGATTTTCATACATTCCTCTCTGTTACATGATTTTCATCTTTATAACCGTAAACAGATTTAGAATGTAAAAAGTATCATTAACTATACAAAAATAAGAAAACTCTTATATTTGGAGTGCAGAGATTCCATTAAAAAGCACGGGAATACATTTTACATGTCCCACGTAAGTGCGCCGCTACCCGTAATTGGAATTTGATTACCTAAGTACTTAGGTTTTGCGTGCAAACATACAGAAAAGAAGGCTTTTACGCGGGCAAGGCTTTCACGCAACTCCCAGTTCAAACGAAGTGATTTTCTAAAACGAGTGATTTCTGGCGAAATGTACCCAACTGCATCGATTCCGAGTGCACGGGCAATGTACACCGAACGGTAAATGTGGAATTTTTGCGTCGTAATTACAGCATCTTGCACGCAAAAAACGTCACGCGCACGGTACATCGTTGAATATGTGTTGAATCCCGCGTGGTCAAGAAAAATTTTTTCCAAATCAAGATTGTGCATCGTTTTTATGTAAGATTTAGCGGCATTCACCTCATCATAATCTTTCCGACCATGATCACCAGAGATAAGAATCTTGCTTACGTTCCCTGTCTGCAAAAGGCCGACCCCAGCTTCAATTCTGTCCCTAAAAACATGTGAGACCACATTGTTTTTGTAGACCATAGCTCCCGGAACAATCACCGTGTAACGTTCAGGAACTTTTGAAATGTCATTGAAAATATATTTTTTTGTGCTCTGAATCATATAAACATTGATTGCCAGCACCATCAAAAAAATCAGACCAAAAATCGAAAGAACTACCCAAAAAGCCCTTTTTACCACTTTCGCCATTCTACCGTCAAATCCTGCATTTCGTTGTCAATAAAACCAAACATATACGCTGTTTTGCTTATGAATTCAATAATAATAACTCCCTGTTCCTTGCCAATCAAACACTCCGAACAGTTTGTGTTCAAATCATTAAGTGATTGAGTCGCAGTTTTTACAAGAATCATATAGTCAGATTTGTTCTTTTTGCGATATTTTTCCATTTGGTCGTAATATTCGCTCAAAATTTTGTCAACTTTAGAAATATCTTTTATAGTATAAGCACAGTCAGAATTTTTCTGTTCATCTTTCATGCTGAAAATTAAATGCCGTTTTACCCGCCCCAGCTCCGATTTTGTAACGTTAATATCAGAGTTGTATTTTTGAGCAGCCAAAGAAAGTGTGTTAACCGTGGCAAATAGCATTAATGCAAGAAAAAACATTGTATTTTTTCATAATTTTTTATCCTCACTTTTTTTAACCTAAACAAACTATTTTTAAGCAGCTAATTAAGAAGTAATTCCTCAAACAAATTATAACTTGCTTTTTGAATAAAAACAGAAAATTCCATGAAATATAGGCTATTTTTTACAAAATGGAGTATTTTTATATTATCTTAAATTATTT
>NZ_JPUF01000093.1 GCF_014737315.1 Treponema zioleckii
AAATTTTTTCTACTTTTTTTATTTTTTTTATGAAATCCGGAAGGATGAATCCGCGATTGTTATGCCCCGCTGCTCAAAATCGTAAATCAATTCTTCCGCGGAGTCTTCAAAGTTCGGTGCGCTCGACGTGCAGTCTCGGAGTAGGGTGATTTTGCTTGGCGGAATATAAATGAGCAAATCTTTGACCGTGTTCGCAATGTTGTGCGAGAGTGATTCTCCTGCAACGAATATTTGATCCGCATTTCTGAGTTTTTCTATTAATGCGTAATTGGTTTTTGTGCTTCCATCTGTTGGATCCTGAACTTCTGCCTGTATCGCGCTGTAATGTTCTGTAAATGGGTTGCTTGACTTTATAATGTAATCGACGACGTTTCCGATTTTTGTCTTTTCCCATACGTTTATTGCTTCTGCGACTTTTTCTTCGAGGGCAAATCCTTTTGAACCCAAAAGTCCGTGTGGCGGTAAAATCGTGAGTTGGTATCTTCCGAGGCTTTCGAGTGAGAGAAGGTATTCATCGACCCGTGGAGTGAGGCTTGTTAGCGAAGGAACGTAAACGCCGTCTTCAAAATCCTTGTGGGTGATTGTTGTGTATGGAGGAACTTCGTTTCCATTTCGGTCTTTCCAAAAACATGGGTGTGCAATATGAAAATAGGGATGGCAGTCCATTGTGGTGTGAATGCTGTCAAGCTTGTTTGCGTTTGCTTTTATGAAATTCGAAAGACGCTCTGCGTCCTTTTCAGCTCCAGGAACGTAAAGAGCCCCGTCTGGTGAGCAAAAATCTCTTTGAGGGTCAATTAATAGCAACGAATTCGTCATATTCCAAGAATTTTATTAATAAAAATCTATATTGTCTAGGCTTTTGTTTGCACGAAAAACATAGAAAAAAATTAAATAAAAAAATACAAAAATCTTCATTTTTACTATTGACTATAATCCTCCTGATTTGATATATTAAATATGCGCTTTACGAAAGTTGCGAATGTCTCCTTCGTCTAGTGGTTAGGACATCGGGTTTTCATCCCGACAACAGCAGTTCAATTCTGCTAGGAGATGTGCTTTGTTGAAACCTTGAGTTATTGCTCAAGGTTTTTTTATTGTTGGTTTTGGGCGTTTGGCTGACGTTCCAAATTATAAATTTTTATTGTATCTTTTGTTGAAAAAACTAAGTGTTTCACTTTGATTGACAAGTAGAGTGAAACTGTTATAATATGTATTCTGTTATAACTTTAGTAACAAAACAAATAGTGAGGTTTTTAATATGGCAGTACCTAGAGCGACTACTTCTAAAGCTCGCACACGCAGACGTCGCGGTGTAAATATGCATCTTGAGGCTCCACATTTGGTTGCATGTGGCAACTGTGGTAACCTTATTTTGCAGCATCACGTTTGTCCTAAATGTGGCTTCTACCGTGGAAGACAGGTAATCACACCTGAAAGCAACGGCTAAAAATTAAAGCAGACATTTCTGCAAGCAGGAGATTAAAATGGACGAATTGTTCACTAAAATTCAGGATCTTATCGCTGATAAACTTGAGATTACAGACAAAAGCAAGATTACCTTGGATTCATCTTTCCGCGGTGACTTGGGAGCAGACAGCCTCGATACATATGAACTTGTTTATGCAATTGAGGAAGAACTCGCTGTAAAGATTCCTGATGAGAAAGCAAATGAATTCGAGACTGTAAGAGACGCTTACGAGTTCATCAAAGCAGCACAGGGAAAATAAGTCGGTTTTAAGCTGATTGTTATGAAATGATCGATAGCCAATGCAGGACATTTACTGTCGGTTGTTTCAGAATTTCAATTAACTTTAATCACTTTTTTGTTTGTCATTTTATAGAGAGGGACTGTCCAATAATTTTGTATCCTTCTGGATTTTTTTCGGAAGTTGTGCGCTGATTTTAGTGCGAGGCTGAGCTAGGGTTCGGCATGACAATACTTTTGGACGGTTCCTTTTTTTATTTTATTCTTGGATATGATGCTACGATTTTGTGGCGTTTATGAATCATGTTTTTTTCAAAATCAAAACTTTTACCAGAACGAAAACGCGACTTGATTAATTTTTGTCGTGGAATTTCTATTAAATTCAATAATCTAGAGCTTTTGGACTTGGCTTTTCATCACCGTTCTTATTCAAACGAAAACATATCTCATAAAAATTTCAATAATGAGCGATTGGAATTTTTAGGAGACAGCGTTTTGGGAATGGCCACGGCGAACTTTTTGTTCAAAGATATGCAGGAAAATCCTGAGGGAGACCTTGCGCGAATAAAAAGTATTGTCGTTAGCGAAGAGTCTTTGGCTCCGATTGCTCTAAAAATCGGAATTGACAAAATGCTTATCCTCGGAAAAGGCGAGGAAATGAACGGCGGGCGCCAAAAAAAGGCTTTGCTTGCAGATGCTGTCGAGGCTGTGATTGGAGCTTATTTTTTGGACAGCGGTTATGCCGCGGCTGAAAAACTTGTTCTTTCATTTATGATTCCAGAAGTTCGAAAAGTGCAAGAAAACAAGGGAATAAAAGATTATAAGACTCTCTTGCAGGAATATTGTCAAAAGAAATATAAGATTTGTCCTGTTTATGAGCTCGTGAAAAAATCTGGCCCTGATCATGACAGAACTTTTTGGACGACTGTAAAAGTTCATGGTGTAACTTACGGGCCTGCTACAGGTAAAAACAAAAAAGAATCTGAGCAGAATGTCGCTCACAAGGCTTGGGTTGAAATTAACGGAATTGAATAACAACTTTGTCTTTTGTAATTGACGAAGGTTTATAAATTTTGTATCTTTTAGAAACATTCTTGTGGTAGTGTTTTGATTGCTAACGGTGAGGAAATGATACAGCGCATCTTTTTCTTTTTGTGTGTGTAGTGCTGACCGGGTTTTCTACATTATCGGGCAAGGACGCAAGGAGTATTTTTTTATGAAACAGGGAATTCACCCAGAGTACAAACTTACAAAAATCACATGTCAGTGTGGTAACGTAATCGAAACACGTTCAACAGTAGAGAACATTCACGTTGAAATTTGTTCTGCTTGCCACCCATTCTACACAGGTAAGCAGAAACTCGTTGATACTGCAGGACGTATCGATCGATTCAACAAGCGTTACGGAATCAACGCTGCTTCAGAAAAATAATTTAGTTCTGAAACTTATAATGAGGCTGACCGCTAATTTTGAGTGGTCAGCCTTTTTTATTTCTGTTTTTTGTGCTTTATTTTTTTGAGAGCTTGAGTTTCCACAGTCTGTGGATTTTAGTTCCCTTGAAGTCTTCGGAAAGTGAGTCTTCGGTCATGTCGTTTATTTCTACAGATTCGCCTGAGTCTGTTGTTGTCGGCACGAGATTTTCTTCGAATTTTAGCCTGTGGGAATTGGTGGAAAAATACAAAGTTCCGTTTGGTTTTAAAAGATTTAGGCATTTTTTTACAAGTTCAGGCCAGTCCCGGTTTATGTCGAGTGTGTTTCTTGTTGCCTTTGAGTTGCTGAAAGTCGGCGGGTCAAGGATTATCAAATCGTAGCGGTTTGTGTTTTCGGCATTCGGAACTTCGGCGAGTTTTTGATTCAGGAAGCCCGTTACGTCGCCTCGTGTAAAAATGTATTTTTCTGAGTCGGTAAAGCCGTTCAAAAGAAAATTTGATTTTGCCCAGTCGAGGTAAGTGTTGCTCAAATCAACTGATTCGACGCGCTTTGCTTTTCCTTCGGCTGAGTAGACAGAGAAACTTCCCGTGTAGCAAAAAAGGTTTAGGACTGAGTTTCCGGCGCATGAGCTTCGCACGACGGAGCGGAGCGGGCGGTGGTCAAAGAAAAGTCCTGTGTCGAGATAGTCGCTCAGGTTTACTTTGAAGAGCTGGCCGCATTCCTGCACGGTTCCTTCGATTGTATTCTTTGATTCAATCTTTTCGTATTGATTTTCGCCTTTCTGCTTTTTTCTGAGTTTTTGAATCACGTGATTTTTTGGAATTCCGAGCGTTTCTGCTGCGCTCTCGCACATTTTGTCGAGCCAAATCTGCTCGTCTTTTTCGTCTTTTTCGTAAGGCCGTTCATAAAGGTAAACGTGCAGATAACTTCGTTGCTTTTTTGCTTCCGCCGCGCTCAAATCGTTTGCGGAAATGCTTTGTTCTTCCGAGCGCAAAAATTCCGCGCATTCAAGTTTTGTTGTTATGTAATCCGGAATGAATTCGTACAAATCCACGGCGAGCGGGACTTCGGGAATGTCGCGGTCGTAAAGCCTGTAACAGGTGACGCGTTCTCGCCTGGCCCACTTTTTTAGATTCTTGTATTTTTTTGAAAGCCTGTTTGCGAAGAGTTTTGCCTGATATTCATTTTGTTCAGTCGTGTTTTGGTTCATATAAAAATCTCCATGAGTTTGCTTCTCAAAAACGAAAGTGGATGTTTTTGGAAAAGCCCTTTTAAATTTTCTTTTCTAAGTCTATACATAATTTTCTAAATAGACTATATTTATATTGAAACTGCTTTTTGCGAATTTGTAAGGCATTCTTTTAATTTATTATCTGGTATTGCGAAAACAAGAATGACATTTGTCAATTTCTTTTTATTATATTCTAATCGGAAATCTAAATCTTATGAACTACTCAGAATTAAATCTTGATGAAAATCTCCAGAAAGGACTGGGGGAAGCCGGTTATGTTGTTTGTACGCCGGTTCAGGAGCAGGTGATTTCTAATTCACTTGATGGCAGCGATTTGTATGTTCAGTCTCAGACGGGTACTGGAAAAACTGCCGCATATTTGGTTTCGATAATGCAGGAACTTCTCGCGTTTAAGGGCGGGGAAGAAAATTCTACGGCAAAGACAGCTCTCGTGCTCGTTCCTACGAGAGAACTTGCGGTTCAGGTTGAAGAGGAAGCTGGAAAACTCGGAAAATTCACTGGCTTAAAATGTGCGAGCTTTTTTGGTGGCGTAAGCTATGAAAAGCAGCTTGCAAACCTTAAAAACGGCGTTGACATAATTATTGGTACGCCTGGAAGAATTATTGACTTGGCTGAGTCTAAGCAGATGGATTTGTCGGCTGTCGCTTTCCTTTCAATTGATGAGGCTGACCGAATGTTTGACATGGGATTTTATCCTGATTTAAGAAAGCTGATTAATTTTCTTCCTGAGCCTGAAAAAAGGCAGACCATGCTTTTTAGCGCGACTCTCAACACTTATGTAAAAAATCTGGCTTATGAATACACAAAAGATGCGAAGGAAATTACGATTGAAGCCGAGAACATCACTGTTGATGAAATTGATCAGGAACTTATCCACGTTTCAAGTGACGATAAAATCAGACTTTTGGTCGGAATAATCCAGCGCGAGAATCCTGAAAGCCTTATTATTTTCTGCAACACTAAAAAAATGTGCGAAGTGCTTTCTAAGCGTCTTGAAATCAACGGAATTAAGAGTGAATTCATTATCGGCGATTTGCCGCAGTCAAAGCGTCTTAAGATAATGGACAGCTTTAAGGCCGGAAAGATTTCTTGCCTTGTTGCGACTGATGTTGCGGCCCGCGGAATTGACGTGAATGACCTTGCGATGGTCGTGAATTTTGACCTTCCGAACGAGGCCGAGAATTACGTTCACCGAATCGGAAGAACGGCCCGTGCAGGAAAATCTGGCAAGGCTTATACTTTCTGTTCGGAACAGGATGTTTACAGTCTCGCGCCAATCGAACGATACATTGAAAAACAAATTCCTTCGCGCGTGGCGGTGGAAGAGGATTTTGGCGAGGATTTGAGTCGCGACAAATGGATTCGTGTAGGAAATTGGCGCGACGGCGGAGATGACCGTCGTTCTTCTCGTAATGATGAAAAATCATTCCGTGACGGAAGACGGCACGGACGCGATGAGCGACGAAGACGTGAGAAAGATCGACGCGACCGAAGACGAAATCGTGGAGAGCTTAACAAGTTCAGAAACGCTAATGTTGGACAGACAGATTCTGATGAGCTTGAAAAACTTTCGGCTATGACTTCGGAAGAGCGTTTTGCTTATTATCGCGAGAAATATGCGCATTCAATTGTTTCGCCTGAGGAAAAATCGGGTTCGACAAAAAAATCAAAGAATCAGAGAAATCCTGAAAAATCATGTGCACAAAAAAATGGCGGAAAAAATAAACGTCGTTCAGCACATGTTACTCAGAATCCTCCTAAAAATCAGCGCGGGGCTGTTCCTGAGAAAAAAACTCAAGGCTCGGAGAAAAAACTTGGATTCTTTGGAAAATTAAAAGCTTTGTTCGGAAAAAAATAGACGAGGAGATATAAATGATTACAGTTTCAGACGTAAGTCTTCATTTTAGTGAGAAACCGCTTTTTAAAGATGTAAATTTGAAATTCACTGCAGGAAACTGCTACGGAATAATCGGGGCGAACGGAGCCGGAAAATCTACGTTCCTCAAAGTTCTGAGCGGAGAAATCGAGCATGACACAGGAGATATTTTTATTACGCCTGGTGAGCGAATGGCTGTTTTGAGTCAGAACCACTTTGCTTTCGATGAATTCAGCGTAAAGGATACCGTAATGCAGGGCTATCCTAAGCTCTACGAAGTGTCAAAAGAGCGTGATGAGATTTATTCAAAAGCAGATTTTACCGAGGAAGACGGAATCCGTTCTAGTGAGCTTGAAGCTGAATTTGGAGAACTTGGCGGTTACGAGGCGGAAAATCAGATTGAGCAGATGCTTTCTGGCCTTGGACTTGAAGAAAAATTCCATGACAAGATGATGAGCGAGCTTGATGAATCTCAGAAAGTCCGCGTTTTGCTTGCACGCGCTCTCTTCGGAAATCCTGATATTCTTCTTCTCGACGAACCTACGAACGGTCTTGATTTGGAATCAATCAACTGGCTTGAAGACTTCCTTCTTGACTTCCCGAATACGGTTATCGTAGTTTCCCATGACCGACACTTCCTCAACACTGTTTGTACGGTAACATGCGATATTGACTTCGGAAAAATCACGCAGTTTGCCGGAAACTATGACTTCTGGTATCAGATGAGCCAGATCTTGCAGAAACAGGCTCGCGACCAGAAAAAGAAGAACGAGGAGAAGGCAAAAGACCTTAAAGAATTTATCCAAAGGTTTGCTTCAAATGCCGCTAAATCTAGACAGGCTACAAGCCGTAAGAAGGTTCTTGAGAAACTTGAACTTGAGGATTTGCCAGTTACAAGCCGAAAATTCCCGTTCGTTCAGTTCAAGACTGAGCGTGAAATCGGCAACAACGTTCTTGAAGTTCGCAAAATGAACACAAAGGACGAGGACGGAGTTCAGCTCCTCAACAATTTTGACATTAAAATCAACAGAACAGATAAAGTTGCGTTCGTCGGTGTTGAGCACAACGCGATTTCTTCTTTGTTCGACGTTATTGCGGGCGAGGCTAAGGCTGAGAGCGGTGAGTATTTCTGGGGACAGACTACGAGCTTTACTTACATTGGCCGCGACAACAACAAATATTTTGATAACGACATGAACATTACCGAATGGCTCAAGCAGTTCTCTAAGGAGCAGGATGATGCTTATGTTCGTGGATTCCTTGGACGAATGCTTTTTTCTGGCGACGAGTCGCTCAAGAAGGTGAAAGTTCTTTCTGGAGGCGAAAAAGTTCGCTGTATGCTTTCAAAAATGATGCTTACCGGTGCGAACGTTCTTATTCTTGACGACCCGACGAATCATCTTGACTTGGAGGCTATCGAGAGCTTGAATCAGGCTTTGGTTTCGTTCCCTGGCGTAATCCTGTTCACTTCGCATGACCACGAGTTTATTCAGACTATCGCAAACCGAATCGTCGAGATTACCCCGAAAGGCGTGATTGACCGCATGATGCCTTTTGACGATTACATGGCGGATGAGCAAGTCAAAGAACTTAGAAAAGAATATTACGCAGGTTCTGACAGAAAAATAAAGTTCTAAGTTGACTGAAAAAGGCTGCCGGGAGGCAGCTTTTTTTATGGGGTGGGTGGGGGATTTAAAATACAATGAAAATTATCCATTCTGCTGATATGCATGCTGATTCAAAATTCAAAAAATGATGATGTAAAAGCAATAATTACTTTCCTTATACCAATTTTTTTTAATTGTTTATTGGGGGCTTTAGATCTAGAATATAAATTCAAACAAAAAAGGGGCTTATATGACATTTTCTGAAAGAATTAAAGAATTTATAGATACTTATGAAACAACTGGCTCTCTATATCAGGCTACTTTACTAATTCCTGATATTGTTGATGATGAATATTTTGAAAGTCTAAGACCTGAACAGAAATTTTATACATGTAAAAAATATGATAGAAAAACTGAAGTTGATTCTTCACTATTAGATGAAAGATTGAACAATCTTGTAAAAGAAAATATTCCTAAAAGCCCTATATTTACATATTATAAACGTAAAAAGGCTTTCATTGCAGAAAAAAAAGAATTAGTAATGAAAGAATTATTACAAGAACTTGAAAAATCAGAAGATATTAAT
>NZ_JPUF01000094.1 GCF_014737315.1 Treponema zioleckii
ACAAGTTTATAATGCACAAGGCGTGTGACTTTTTAGGCTGTAACTTGTTAAAAGTTTATTTAATCTGTATTTTATAATCCTAATTTTTGAGGGGAAAATAAGTTGAAGTTATCTATCAAAAAATCAGTTTCATGTGGAATTCTCTTTTTTGCATTGTTTACCGCAACTGCAATCACTAACAGCTCAAAAAGCACCGGCGGAGTAAAAACCGTAAAATCTTCGGGTGCGGCTCCTGCTGCCAGCGACGTTTCTTTTGCCGAGAATTTGAACAAGGCTTTGCAGAACGGCTCGATTGACGAGGCTATCGCACTTTTTGAGTCTGCACCAGCCTCTGTTGAAGACGACAGTGCCCTTATGACGTTGAAGGCTTCGCTCCTTCTTTCGGCAGGAAAAGACAGTGATGCCGCTGAGCTTGCTTCAAAATTGCTTTCGAAGGAACCGAACAATATCGACATTCTTGAATTGAACGCGATGGTGGCAAAAAGCCAGGGAAATTCTGCAAAAAAAAGTCAGTACTTAAAACAGATTCTTGCGCTTGACCCTAAGAATGCGGATGTTTACGTGGAGCTTGGAAGCGAGCAGGCGTTGAAAAAAAGTTACCGCAGCGCGCGAGATTATTACAGACAGGCAGTTTCGTATGCGCCGAACAACGTTGAGGCACTTTTTGGCTACGGAAAAATGTCTTATTACCTTACGAACGACAAAGACGCAAAAGATTCATTTGAGAAAATCCTTAAAATCGACCCGAACAATGCTCAGGCATTCGCATATCTCGGAAAACTGAAAGGCGAGAACCGTGAATACCGGGCTGCCCTTGAATACATAAAAAAGGCAATCGCCTCTGACCCTACGAACAGCGACTATTTCTTTGATTTGGGAAGCTACAGCCGTTACGTTGGCGACTACGCAGGGGCTGAGAAAGCTTGGACAAAGACCACGGAACTTGAGCCAGATTACTTCTTGGGCTACGCATATCTTGCAGGCCTTTACGACGAGCAGAATAAGACTGCTCAGGCTCTCGAAAACTACAGAAAAGTCGTTGAGAAGAATCCAGATTACTACTACGCGTATGAGTCTTTGGGAATCCTTGCTTGGCATGCAAAAAATTACGAAGAAGCAGGAGATGCCTTCCTTAATGCCAGAAAGTACAGCAAAGACAATCCGTTCTACGCGCTCATGGTTGCCGCTTGCTACGAAAAACTCGGTAAGCACCAGGATTGCAGAAAATACACCGAAACCGTTATGAAAGGAATGGACAGAAAATCAACTGAGTATCTTTTGGTCAGAATGTTCCACGACTACGCCGGAGACGGGGAAGTTGCCACAAAGATTCAGAAAGAGACGATAAAAAACAAGAAAGGCAAATTCCTTTATTATTTCGCTTTGTATTTTGACCTTCGCGGAAAGACAGAACTTGCCATGAAGTATTACAACGAGGTCGTAGAGATGAAAACTCCGATGTTCTTTGAGTATAGGCTTGCAGAATGGGCTTCGAAAGGCGAGTAAATTTTAGGGAATCGGATATGTCACAGACAAAAAAAATTCTTGAGCTGAATGGAAAACAGTTCGTTCTGATTGGAACGGCCCATGTTTCAAAAGAAAGTTGTGATGAAGTTACACAGACAATATACGAGGAAAAGCCTGACTGCGTTGCGATAGAGCTTGACGAGCAGAGGTTTGCCTCTCTTAACGACCAGGAGAGCTGGAAAAAACTCGACATCGTAAAAGTCCTTAAAGAAAAGAAAGGCTTTTTGATGCTTGCGAATTTGATTCTTTCGAGCTTTCAGCGGCGCATGGGAAAGAACGTAGGCGTAAAGCCTGGCGATGAAATGCGCGCAGGAATCAAGGCGGCGGAAGAGCTGGGAATCAGGAGCGAGATGGTTGACCGCCCGATTCAGACAACTTTGCGCCGTGCCTGGGGCGAGAACTCGTTCTGGGGAAAGATAAAACTCTTCTCAATTCTGTTGGGAAGTGCGTTCAGCACCGAGGAAGTGAGCCACGACGAAATTGAGGACTTGAAGAACGGAAACGAAATGGACGGAATGATGAAAGAACTTTCTGCCTACATGCCGGCCGTAAAGCGGGTTCTTATTGACGAGCGTGATTTTTATCTTGCGGCTCACACGTGGAAAGCCAGCCAAAAAGATGGCGTGAACAAAGTCGTTGCCGTTTTGGGGGCAGGGCATCTTCCTGGCGTTGAGAAGCATCTTACCGCAATTGCAAAGAGTGAAGAGTCTTCTGATACCACTAAAATCAGCAAAGTGCCTGAGAAAAAGAAGAGTGCAAAACTTGCGGGCTGGATAATCCCTGCTCTCATAGTGGCTCTTATTGTTGCGGGATTTGTTTACGGCGGAGCTACGAAAGGTACGGAAATGCTTGGTTCGTGGGTGATTTGGAACGGACTTCTTGCCGGAATCGGCTCGATTATTGCTCTTGCGCATCCGCTGGCGGTTCTCGTGGCCGTGGTTGGCGCGCCGATTACGTCGCTGTGCCCGTTCGTGGGCGTGGGAATGTTTACCGGAATCGTGCAGGCGATGGTAAAAAAGCCGACCGTAAGCGATATGGAAACTCTGCAGGACGACATTTCGTTCAAGGGATTCTACAAAAACAGGATTCTTAAAGTTCTGCTCGTGTTCTTTTTGTCATCGCTCGGAAGCTCTATTGGCACGTTCGTTGCAGGTTCCACACTCGTAGTTGCGATTATGGAATTTGTGGTAAGGTTTGTAAAATGGCTTTTTAGTTTGATATAGAGCCTTCCATAAAAAACTGTTTTGCGGAATAAGAAAATTCTTATAAATATAAAATTTTAATATTGATTTAAGAAATGCCACTTAGGATTTTTTGCATGAAAACGTCAGGAATTTTAAGTGCATTTCTTGTCCTCCTTTTAGGTCTTTCGTGCCCTGTTGGCTTGAAAGCCGATGAGCGAGGTGGTGCGCAAAAAGAAAAACTCGATTCTCTCCTTGCAGGTTATCTCCAGAACAGTCTTGCAGTTAAAAAATCAATGCTGACAGCAAAATCAAAATCTTTGGATTTAAAATCTTCACAAATCAACAACGGAATCACAGTTTCGCTTTCAACCGGAGAAATGAAAATTCTGGCATCTTCTGATTCCACAAAAATCACTGTCACTCCGCAGGCTAATGTTTCGGCAACGGAATTTTCGGACTCTTCGCTTTCGGTTTCGATTCCCGTTACGATTCAGGACGGCGAAAAATCAGTGAGCGACGGCACCGTTTCTCTTTCGGTGGGAATAATTTCTGGAAAATCAAAGGAGCGGCAGGCTGAGCTTTTGGAAGCGGAGAGGGCTTCTTTGGAGGCGGAGCGGGCGGTTTTGGACGCGGCTTTGACGGCGGAAAAAGAATTTTACGAAAACTTAAAAAAACTTTACACGGCGGCGGTTGCGGTTCTGAATGCCAAAGGCGAGCTTTATGATGATGCCATGAATTTGCGGCTTTTGCTGACTCAGGGCTATTCAAAATCTTCTTCGCAATATCGTGCGGCGGATTTGAGCGTTCAGAGCGACAGACGTTCCGTTCTTGAAAAACAGCGCGTTCTTGAGCGCGAGACGATGATTTTTGCCCGGAAGTGCGGCGTTTCGTATGAGAAAGATTCTGCCGAGGACGACCCGGTAAAGGCGGGCGAAAAATCTTTTTTTGCGGTTCTTGCCTTCCTTCCTTCTGAAATTCCTGCCGTTGAGCCTGAAAATCTTGAGAATTATCCGCTTGAAAAATATTCCACGTTTGAAAGTGCCGAGTGGAATAAAAAAATCAATGAATTAAAGCGTGAAGCCGATTACGACATGACTTTGTATGCGGCAGGCGAATATATTTTTAACGACAGTTTTACGAATTCCGATGTTTTTGGTGCAAAGCTCACCTGGGCGTGGAAAGGGCTTTCGGCCAGTGCCGGTGCTTACATGCCGACCGGAACGAATCTTTTGGGTTCAGACGGAAAATTAGAAAAGAGCGAAAGCCCGTATTTTGCTTTGTCCCTGGGATTTACGCCGAACACGTGGCGGCTTTCAAAAATCGAGAAGGCACAGGATGAATTGGAGCGCCAGATTGAAGATGTTGAGATTGAGTCTGCAAAGGATTCTTATGAGACTGACATTCTCGACAAAAGTTCATCGTACAGCGATATTGCCTGGAACAAAATTTCTTATGCCGAAGAAGCCGACATGTACGAGAATCTCGAAAAAGACATGGCCCGCTATTTTAAGCAGGGCTACGTGACCGAAAACGATTATCTTGACGCGAAGAACAATAAAGAAATCGCCGAGCTGAACATGCTGATTAACGCGGTTGAGCTTGTAATCTGCAATGCAGAGACAAAGTTGCTTTTTGTACGGAACGGAGACTGAATATGAAAAAAAATAAGAAAATCGCTATTGGCATTTTTAGCACGATTGTTGTGATTGCGGGAGGAATTATCCTCGCAAAAAAAATCGTTTCCTCATCATCTTCCGACAGCACGTTTTACGTTGTTCGAAAGGAAACTTACGAGAATGTGATTGAGATTGCGGGCACGGTGAGCGCGGCAAAATCCCAGAGCCTAATGTCGCGGAACGACGGAACTGTTGTGGGTGTTTACAAAAAAGAGGGCGACGAGGTTAAGTCCGGTGACCTGATTGTGCAGCTTGACGACACCGAGCAACTTTACAACCTCGCGAACACGAACTACGAAATCGGAGTGGCTAGAATTTCGCAGACCGCGGGAAAATTGAACCTTCTTCTTGCGCAGAGAAAATCTCTCGTGCAAAAAGTTGCCGACAGAAAAATCACCGCGACTTTTGACGGAATAATCGCGAGCCTTGACGTTGACCCGGGCGACTATCTTGAGGCGAAGGATTCTGTAGGAACTCTTGTAGATACGAGTTATCTTACTGCCGAGGTTGAGATTGCCGAAACAGATGTTTCAAAGCTGAAAGTCGGTCAGAAGGTTGAGTTCACTTTTCCGGCCTACGATGGAACTGTGGAAGGCTACGTGGTTTCGTACCCGACGATTGGCGAGGTGACTTCCCGCGGTGCGACTGTAGTTAAGGCGAAGGTTCGGATTGACGACGTTCCTGCGGGAATCCTGCCGAATTTTTCGTTCACCGGAAAAATCCAGATTACCGAGCCAGAGGAAAAGTTGATTGTTGAACGGTACGCAATCGGGCATGAGCAGGGAAATTCTTTTGTTGAGATTATTGAAGGCGACGGAAAGACCGTAAAAGTTGAAGTGAAAGTTGAGCCGTACACCACCGAATACGTGAATATTATTTCGGGGCTTGAAGGCGGCGAGAGACTAAAAGCTCAGTCTTCAGCCGAAAAGAGCGGACGGTTAAGGACGTTCAAAAAAGGCGAGGGCGGAAAATCGAACAAAAACAAAAATCAAAACGGCGGTCCAGGAGGCTTTGGCGGCCCGCCGTTCTAAACGGCTTGCAGTGACAGCACCGCTGGATCGAGGAAAACCGCCCCCTCTACCAACGAGCTGGAAAGTTGACTTAAAAACTGGCGGGTGGAAGCTCCAGTGACTCTGCATTATTGGCAAGTGGACTAAAAAATTGTCGGGCGGTAGCGGAGGCCCAAAGATTCTTAAGAGGAAAATTTATGAGCGACAACGTGATTTTAATGGAAAATGTTCGAAAGACCTACGTGATGGGCGAAGAAAAGGTTCACGCGCTTCGGGGAATCAGCTTTGCCGTGGAACAGGGGGAATTCCTTTCGATAATGGGTCCTTCCGGCTCCGGAAAATCCACTTGCATGAACATGATTGGCTGCCTTGACCGCCCTACGTCCGGAATCGTTCGAATCGGCGGAAAAGAGACCGCAAAAATGACCGAGAAGGAACTTGCAGTCCTTCGGAACAAGACAATCGGATTCGTTTTTCAGCAGTACCATCTTCTTCCGTCAATGACCGTCCTCGAAAACGTGATGGTTCCGCTTCGCTATCAGGGAATCGAAAAAAATCTTCGCCGCGACATGGCATTGGACGCACTGGAAAAAATGGGTCTGAGCGACCGCGTGAGCCATCTTCCGAATGAACTTTCTGGCGGGCAAAAACAGCGAGTTGCGATTGCAAGGGCAACCGTTACGAATCCTTCTATAATTCTTGCGGACGAGCCAACAGGCGCGCTCGACAGCCATACTGGAGTTGCGGTAATGGAACTTTTTGGAAAAATCAACGCAAGCGGAACGACAATCGTAATCGTAACCCACGACCCAAGAATCGGTGAGAACACAAAAAGATGCATTCGGATTTTTGACGGACAGATTCAGAGCGACTCAAAAAATTCGAGCGTGGAGGGGCAAGAATGATTGAAGATTTTATTGATGCCTTGCGGAATTTCTCACGTGCAAAAACGCGCACTTTCCTTTCGCTTTTGGGTGTGATTATTGGCGTTGCGAGCGTAATCGTAATCACCAGTATGGGCTCAAGCTCCACAAAACAGATTCAGGCGACGTTCGGTTCTTCGGGACTTGATTTGGTAAGCGTAAGCTCAGGCTTTATGCGCCGCAATCGGGATGCCGTAACCTTGCAGTTTGACGAACCGCTTCGGCAAGACCTTTTTGACAACATTGAGAACGTAAAAAAAGTGTGGTACAAGAATTCTGCGAATTTTACGGTGAGTTACGGAGAAACCAGCGTTTCGAACAATGCAACGGCAATCGAGCCTGGTTACCTTGAAATGTGCGGGCTTGCCCTTGATTATGGTGAATATTTTTCGGTGACGGACGAATATCTTGGCGCGCAAAAAATGATTCTTGGGAGCGAGGTTGCAGCCGCGCTCTTTCCAGAAGGCAATGCCGTGGGGAAGGGCGTTCTTGTGGTTTCTAGCAGCGTTCCTTTTGCGTTCAGAATTGTGGGCGTTCTAAAAGAGCAGACCAGCGGAATGGAATCCTCCACGACAGGAATTTATGTTCCCCGCGGATTTTACGCAAAAAAAATCAAGCCGAACCCGACCGCGGACACGATTATGGTTCAGGCGACCGACAAATCTTACTGCACCGCGATGGTGACGGACATTACCAACTACATGACCGAAAAATCAGGCACGGAAGGCTCTGTGTACGTAATGTCCATGCAGACGATGATTGACCAGATGAGCGAGATTACGAGCCTTTTGAGCCTTCTGCTTTCTGGAATCGCCGCTATTTCGCTTTTGGTCGGCGGAATCGGAATTATGAACATAATGATTGTTACCGTAACGGAGCGCCGTCAGGAAATCGGAATTAGAAAAGCACTTGGCGCAAGCCCGTTCGTAATCTGCCGACAGTTCCTCGTGGAAAGTGCGAGCATAACCGTCCTTGGCGGAATTTTGGGAATTCTCCTTGGAATCGGAATCAGCTTTGCTGTGGAATACGTCCGCGGTCAGCCGTTCTCCGTGCAGCTTTACGCCTGCCTGATTGCGTTCATTTTTAGCGTCTTCGTAGGAATCTTCTTTGGCTTTAGCCCTGCCCGCCGCGCCGCAAAACTAGACCCGGTGGAAGCCCTGGCGGGATGATGTGTGAATTGTGAAGTATGAAGTATGAAGTATGAAGTATGAAAATTGGGGGAGGAAAATTGATCAAACGGCGGAGTTGCCCCCGCCCGTATAAAGCCTTCAAGATTTCTAGTTTGCGCTGTATGTGAATTCAGCGACATTGCTCCATGCGCTTTCTCTGACTGCAGGACCTTCCGCTTTCAGCCAGAAATAGTATTTTCTTCCGTTGCTAGGTGTAAGATATGGCGCGCTGGTTGAAGGAATGTTTACTGTTCGTGTGTTCGAGCCAGCTTCAATAGTGGTGCAAGTGATGTTGTCATAGGCAATTGCCTGCGAAGAATCATTTGTAGTCGAGTAGCCGAGCACTGCCGTCGTTGCGCCTTCAGCACCAGTTTCTCCGCTGTAGTTGAATGTGATGTTCACGGCGCAATTGCTTGTGTTGTCCGTCATTGAGTTGATGACAAGATTCGTAGGAGCAGGAAGAGTTGTCAGCGTTCTTCCCTCATTTTCATCTGACGAGTCATCACCGCATCCAGTGACCACGCACGCCATAACCAATGCCGCAAAAATTGCCGCAAGTTTAGAAAGTTTTTTCATAAATCCTCCAAGATTTTCTTTTTTTTGATTTTGCCGAGTCGAGCAGTGCAGGACTTTTAAAATCTCAGAGAATATTACTATATCCTATACAAAAAAAAGTACTCCCGCCGAAAAATCCCTCTTTTATTCCTACTTCATATTTTTCCCGTTCCCGCATTTTTTGGGGTCTGTCTTTGCAACCAAAAAGCGCCCCTTAAAAATCCGTGTCTCATCCGTGTTTATCTGTGTTCATCTGTGTCCAAACTGACAAGTTATCAACTTTCC
>NZ_JPUF01000095.1 GCF_014737315.1 Treponema zioleckii
ACTCTCGTTCCGACAATTTTTTTTGTCAACTTTCCTGTAATGCGGATGCCGTGGTAAAGTTTTCAAGCCTATAATTTTTTTTTGCAATATTTTATAATTGGGATATGAATCAAATAAAGTCATTAGCAAATGAAATTTTTTCTCGCTTCGGAAACGTAAAGCGGGCACGAGGATATTTTTTATATACTGAAAAAGGCGTTCGTCTTACCGACATGTTCCTTGAGGGCGGAAAGGCGATTCTTGGCTGGGGGCACGAAGGAACTGGCGCCTTTACGATTTTTAAGAACGCTCTTGAACGAGGTGCCTGCGGAAGCTTTCAGACTTGCTTTGAGAATCAGCTTCACAGGGCGGTGTGCGAGCTTTTGGGGCTTAGGACGAATTTTTTCTTTAACGATAAAAACAAGGCGCTTGCCGCCGCAAAAGAAATTTCTAGTGCTGAACCGTTTTTTTATTTTCCGTGGCGCGAAGAAAATTCCAAGCTCGATGAAAGTGACTGCGTGATTTTTCAGCCGACACTTCCGTGGTGCGAGGATTTTTTTGTTCTTGCCGTAAAATCGACTCTTAATATAGAAGAAAATATAAAAAAATCGCTTTCAGAAAACGAGGTCATCATTCCGCCGCCGTTGCAGGCTGCCCTTGCGCGCTCGATTTACGACTTAATCAAGCAGCTTCAGGTGCGTGAAGAAAAAAACTGGTTCGCTTACGACACTGTTTTGACTAAATATTGGACTCGAAACGGTCCGTGGCTTTTTCCTAAAGTTCCGAAAGAAAAATATGAGGATTTTGTGTCTCATTGCCTTGAATGTGCGTTGGTCGTAAGTCCCGTTTATGAAATTCCTAGCATCGTTCCTGCTGGCGTGGACAAAGGAAATTTTACGAAACTTAAGAATTCTCCGTTCGTTTTCTAGAGGTTTTGCCCGATTGTGGCTCTTGTGGAGTGCAGATGGAATCATCAGAAATCCTTCTTTACATTGTAAAACTGATTCTTGGCGGAATCCTTGCTTTTCTTGCAATCTTGCTTTGGAGCCGGACCCGCGATGCCGCATGGATGAGCCTTGTTGCCGGCGTCGTCACGACGTATGCGGGGCTTGTCTACGAAATGTTCATAAAGCTCGGCATAATTCTCGAAAGCCGGCTTGAATTCTTCGGAATCCCTGTTTCTTCATTGATTTTTACGATTATTCCGAGTATTTTTTTTATACTCGCATTCATTTTGATGCTGTTCAGAACAAAATGACGAATTGAAAGTTTGCGAACGTCTCAATTTTTGGAGGACAAAATGGCGGATACAGAGAATGCAAAAACCAAACTCGAGGAATATTGGGAAAAATTCCTTGAGGAAACGCATCAGGACAAAGAACTTGTTGGTTTTTCTGGCGAAATGGTTTTTGAAAATCGCGGGCTTACCGGCGTGGGGCAAATGGCCCTCGTCTTGAGCGGAAAAAAGACCGCATCTTTTTCGCCTCTTCCGTATTACGAGATTAACCGTGAACCGCTGCCGCTTTCTGGCGAAATTTACATTGCCGAAGACGTTAACGGTGAGCCTCGTTGTATTTTGGAAGTGACGGACGTTAATCTTATTCCTTTTGCGGAGATTCCGTGGGAACTTGCCCGCCGTGATGGCGAGGACGAAAATCTTGAAGAGTGGCGTGCAAAACAGAAAGATTATCTTGAAGACGAGGCGGCGGTTTCTGGTTTTGATTTTAATGATGATACAAAAATTGTCTGCGAAATTTTCCGTGTGATTTATTCTTAGTGAAGTTTCTGAAACAGCCAAATTTTAAGTTTTTAGAAATGTCCTTAATTTTAAATTTGATTAGCCGAAAATTTATTTATCGAAAATAGGGGCTTTTAATGCCCAAAAGGGGATTCTTTATGTCTAGCAAAACAAAAGTTGGAATTATTGCAACACTTCTTGAATTCTGTGTTGGCGTTATGCTTCTTATTGGCGGAATTTGGGCGCTGATGAACGGCGGAGATGAGGCTGCCGCAGCTGTGTCAAAACTTTTTGGAAGCGGAGTTATTAAGCTTGCTTTTGGCGTTGTGGAACTTGTTGCGGGGCTTTTCCTTGTCCTCAGAGTTTTTATTGGAGACAAACTCGGTGCGTTCGGAAATATTTTGATGATTATTATTGCCGTTCTTTGGCTCATCGGAATTTTCTGTGCAGACGTAATCGGATTCGGAACTGGTTCTGCAGCTGCAATTCTTTCTAACCTTTATAAGCTCGTTCGCGATCTCATCATTTTCGCTGCAATTCTTGTTAACGTAAGATTCTAGTGCGGTGAATGACAATTGATTGTCATGCTAAACTTGTTTCGAAATGACAAGCCTGATTTTTAATCTAACATAAAAAAATCCCCGGTCGGATTCAAACTGACCGGGGATTTTTGTTTTTAGTGCGTTTGCTTATTTTACAGGAACGCCGCAACCTTTGTGGTCTTCTTCCCATGCCTGCGCAAGCTGCAAAATCTTTGCTTCGCTGAACATTTTTCCTGCAAACTGAATTCCTACAGGCATTTTTGCCGCAGCTTCATTTGTTTCGCTGGTAAAGCCGGCCGGAACAGAGATTGACGGAATGCGTGCGAGGTTGACGAATACTGTGTACAAGTCGCTCAAGTACATTGCCATCGGGTCATCGTATTTTGCGCCGAGCTTGAATGCCGCTGTCGGGCAAACCGGGCAGAGGATTATGTCGTAAGACTCAAAAAGCTTTGCGACTTCTCGCTGGATTCTTGCACGGACGCTCATTCCCTTCTTGTATGTAGGACCGGAGAACTGTTCAGAGAGAACATAGTTTCCTATGATGATTCGTCGTTTTACTTCCGGTCCGAATCCGTCTGAGCGGGTGTCAACGTAGAGCTGGTCGTAACCGTTCTTGTTGTCTACACGGTTTCCGTAGCGGATTCCGTCGAAACGGGAAAGGTTCGAAGCTGCTTCTGAGAGCGCGATAACGTAGTATGATGCGATTGAAGCGTCCAAAATCGGAAGGTCAACCGAGTCGATTTTCGCCCCCTTTGATTTGAACCAATCCTGTACGTCGTCAAAAACTTTTTTTACGTCCGGGTCGAGACCTTTTGTTTCCATGAACTGCTTAGGAACTGCGATTTTGAGTGACGAAAAATCCTTGTAAGCAGTAAGGTTTTTGAGTGAATCTGATTCTGGAAGGTCTGCCGAAGTGTCGTCATAAAAATCGGCTCCGCTCATAATTGAAAGCGGGGTGGCGATGTCTTTTGGCGTGTGGCCGATGATTCCTACCTGGTCGAGAGATGAACCGTATGCGACAACTCCCCAGCGTGAAAGAACGCCGTAAGTTGGTTTGAGTCCATAAACGCCACAGTATGAGGCAGGAAGTCGAACCGAACCGCCAGTCTCTGTTCCGAGTCCGAAGAGAACCTGGTTCGCTGCAACTGCTGCTGTTGAACCGCCCGAAGAACCTCCAGAAACGTAATCCCTGTTGATTGGATTTCTTGTTGGACCGTAAACAGAATATTCTGTTGAAGAACCCATGGCGAATTCGTCCATGTTGCATCGTCCGAGCGGAATCGCACCCGCGTTCGCGAGTCTGTCGATTACAGTCGCGTTGTAAGGTGCTTTGTAGCCTTCAAGAATCTTGGAAGAGCAGGTAACACTTTTCCCACGAACAGAAATGTTGTCCTTGTTCGCGAACGGAACGCCCAAAAGCGGTTTTTCTGCAAAAAGTTTGTCGATTGAGCCGTTTGCGCGGGCTTCTGCGATTTGTGCATCGGCTGCTTTTGCCAGCTCCAGAACATCATCATAAATTTCAAGGAAAGCGTTCAATGCCTTGTCTGATTTTTTGTCGCTTTCAAATGTGTCGATTGAGCTTTGTACAAGTGCTACTGATGTAGTCTTTCCAGATTTTAAAGCCTCGACAGTTTCTTCGATTGTATAGAACATAATTTGTTTAAGCTCCCTCGCCAATAACTTTTGGTACCTGGAAGTAACCGTCCATAAAGTTTGGTTCGTTTATTTTCTTTACGTACTGCATTTCCAATCCTGGAACAATTTCGTCTTCTCGGAGCTTTTCAGCCTCTGTAGAAGGATATGCGTCGTAAGGATTTTCACTGTCATCATATTTTGAAAGAATGTCGAAATAGCCGACAATTTCGTCAACTTGTTTTTTTAAAGTTGCCATATCCGTGCTTTCAGGAGAAAGTCTTGAAAGATAAAGCAGATTTTCCAATGTTGTTTCATCAACTGTACGTTTAGTTTCACTCATAATCTTTTATTTTATAGAAAAACCGTAATTTAGTATATAGAAAGAGAAAAGGGAAACTTGAAAGTGAAAATCTGAATTTTAACCTTCAGGGGGTCCTCATTATAAACTTGCAGGCGTAAAAATCTGTTGTTTGTCCGCTGCGGCGTTTTACAAAAAATTATGGCCGACCGTAATAGGTATCCGGCACCCTTCGGTCGCGAACGGTCAGAATCATTTTTGTGCATTAGCGAAGCATTGCCGCCGCTACTCATAATGCGGAATCCCTGTTTTTGACGTTTTGTTTTGATTGACTGTATATTAGTTTGTAAGGGGCATCTTGAAAAACTTAAAATTTGGATGTTTTTTTGAGAATCCGGTGATTTTTATTTTAGAGGTGAATTATGAGAATTCGGTTCTTGTGGATTACAGTCTTGCTCTCTTTGATTTTTTGCTCTCAGGCATTTTGTTTTGAATGGCAGCGTTCTTCGCCAGAAAAAAGCGGAATCAATGCGGAAGTTATAAAAGGCGTTTTTTCGTCATTGCCGTCGGACGTGTATTCCTGCGTGATTATTCGGGACGGAAAAATTGTTGATGAATATTTTAAGGACGGATACGGCCCTTCGTCTGTTTTTACGATACAGTCCTGTTCGAAAAGTATTACCAGTGCTTTGGTAGGAATTGCGATTGAACAGGGATTCATAAAATCCGTGGATGATTTTGCGGCAGACTATCTTACTCAGCTTGCAAATTCTAAATTCCATGAGATGAAAAAAATCACTTTGAAGCACCTTTTGAATCATACTTCTGGCCTTGTCGGAACGGATTCAAAAATATGGGGCGAATGGCGTTCCAGCTCGAACTGGATTGATTTTATTGTTAGTCGGCCTATGACAAGTAAGCCTGGCGCCAATTTTGAGTATTCTACAGGAAACACGCATCTTCTTGCAGCTGTGCTTGAGAAGGCGACTGGAAAAGGTCTTTTTGATTATGCCAAGGAAGTGCTTTTTGAAAAAATCGGGATAACTTCGGCGGAGCTTGGCACTGATCCGCAAGGAATTGGCGACGGCGGAAACGGTTTTTCCCTTACGGCGTATGATATGGCGCGGTTCGGGCAGCTTTTTCTAGACGGAGGCAAATGGGACGGCGTTCAGGTTGTTCCAGAGAATTGGGTAAAAGAGTCAACTTCGCTTCAAGCCAGAAAAAATGGTTCACGTTACGGGTATCAGTGGTGGCTCCGAAATTACGGCAAGGCAGGCTATTTGGGATATAATGCCCAGGGATTTGGTGGGGAATATATTTTTGTCGTTCCAAAACTCAGGCTGATTGTGGTTTATACGAGTTGGCACATGGGCAACTTGAATTCGTATTTTTACAATGTTGACAAAATCGTGAATGCTACTAAAGGCTGATTTTGCCTGCAAGTTTTCTTTTATTATAATGTGTCAAGTATTATTGTATACAATGTTTGTTTTGCTGTAAAATGATAGCAAAAAGTGGAAAAAATCATCATTATGTTTTTATTCATTTTATAAAAGGAGTTTGTATGACAAATAACGATGTTATAAAAGTTTTAAAAGATATAAAAACTTACGCAAATCGTGATTCCCTTGAGGCTCTCACTTATGCGATTGAAGTTCTTGAAAAACTTGAAAAGGCGGGAATCTCGGAACCTTTGCAGTCTGATTTTTCTAAGGTGGTTAAATAATGCATTTTATAGGAAGTTTTTGGTCTCTTCTCCCTGCTGTGGTGGCAATCGGGCTTGCATTGCTCACCAAAGAGGTTTATTCGTCTCTTTTTGTTGGAATCGTAATCGGCGGTGTTTTTTGGGCACTTGATTCTGCTGCAGGATTCAGCGGATTCGTTCAGCATGTGTTCAGTGACGGAATTATAAAATCCGCTTCGGATGCCGGTCACGTGGGAATTCTTGTGTTCCTTGTCGTGCTTGGAATTATGGTTGCGCTTATGAACAAGGCTGGTGGTTCTGCCGCTTTTGGAAAATGGGCGAAAAATCACATAAAAACAAAGACTGGGGCGCAGCTTGCGACTGTTTGTCTTGGAATTCTTATTTTTATTGATGATTATTTTAACTGTCTTACCGTCGGTTCTGTAATGCGGCCTATTACCGACCGAAATCGTGTGAGCCGCGAAAAACTGGCGTTTTTGATTGACGCTACGGCGGCTCCGGTTTGTATCATTGCGCCTATAAGTTCTTGGGCGGCGGCTGTTACGGGATTCGTTTCTGATGACGGATACGCGCTTTTTATGCAGGCGATTCCGTATAATTTTTACGCGCTTTTTACGTTCGTAATGCTTTTTACGCTGATTGGAATGAAGATTGATTTTGGTTCGATGAAGAAATTCGAAGAAGCCGTAAAGATTTCTGAGCAGAGTTCTGATGATGAGCAGATTGTTGGTAAGGGAACTGTAATCGACTTGGTTTTGCCTATTGTCGTTCTGATTTTTATGTGCACTCTTGGAATGCTTTATTCTGGCGGATTCTTTACGCCTATGGTTGCAGATGACACTGGTGCATTGGTTGCAAATCCGGAGTATTTGAATTTTAAGGTTGCGTTTGGCGACAGTGATGCGGCTGTCGGTCTCGTTCTTGGTTCTTTCGCTTCGTTGATTCTTACTTTGATTTTGTATATTGCCCGCGGAATTCTTCCGTTCAAAGATTGTATGTCTTGCGTTCCGGACGGATTCAAAGCGATGGTTCCTGCGATTTTGATTTTGGTTTTTGCTTGGTCGTTAAAAGAGATGACGGATAGCTTAAACGTTCAGTCTTTTGTTTCTGGCGTTGTGCGTGGAAGCGCTGCTTCGTTTATGAATTTCTTGCCAGCGATTGTGTTCGTTATTGCGGCGTTCATTGCTTTTGCTACAGGAACTTCTTGGGGAACGTTCGGAATTTTGATTCCGATTTGTATTGCCGTGTTCCCAGATGCAGAAAATCCTCTTAGAGTAATTTCTGTTTCGGCTTGTATGGCTGGTTCTGTTTGTGGAGACCACATTTCGCCTATAAGCGACACGACGATTATGGCGAGCGCGGGCGCACAGTGTAACTTTGTGAATCATGTTTCGAGTCAGCTTCCGTATGCGTTGTGTTGTGCGGCAGTTTCGTTCGTAACGTATATTTTTGCAGGTTTCGTAAAAAATGCCGTGCTTTCGTTCCTTTTCGGCGCGATTGTTTTGCTCGGCACGATGTATTTGGTAAAAAGGGGTGCGGTAAAGCGTGCTTCTAAGGTCTGAGTGTTGTTTTACCGCACCCCACGAGTTTTCCTAAAGAAAAACTCGTGCTTTGGTGGGTGGAACTTGCAGGTGCTCACGAAACGCAGCAGCAAGGAAAGCCGCGTTTCGCGGATGCAGATTTATTGCTCGCGCGACGCTCGCAATTATGAGGTGCGGATACGTCCGCTTCTAAGGTCTGAGTGTTGTTTTACCGCACCCCACGAGTTTTCCTAAAGAAAAACTCGTGCTTTGGTGGGTGGAACTTGCGGGTGCT
>NZ_JPUF01000096.1 GCF_014737315.1 Treponema zioleckii
CACTCCGGGAGGGGGGCTTGCTGACGGTGCGAGGCGTTTGCCGGTATGGGGCGTGGATTCCGAAACAATTTCGGGATGGCGGGCTTTTTGGGGGAGGGCGCTTGTGGTTTCGGCGGGCTCAACCACCGGGGGGGGATGAACATGGGCTGTTCCGCGTAGCGCAAAGCCGAATATGCGTGGCGGTGCGCAGGGGGCTTTTTTTGAGAAAATTGGATTTTATGAGGCCCGGTCAGGGCTGATTGAGATGGGCTGAAAATGACGCGGGAAGATTTTTTCCTCCTGCGTCTGTTGGTTTAGAATGTGATGCAGAGTCCGAGCGTCGGGATTATTGCGTATGTTCCGCTTACGTCGAGGTCGCCGAAATTGATTTGTGAGGTTGTGTCGTCGGAAGTTGAGCCGTAGCCGCTGAAGTTGATTTTTCCGCCGAAGATGTAACGGATTCCGAGGTTTGCGAAAAGGCCGAAGTGGCTTGTGACGTGATAGATTCCTGAGATGTCGGTTCCTGCGTTGTAGAGAATCTGTGTTTCGCTAATGTCGCCGAGTCCGTATGATTTTGATCCGATATCGAGGCTTACTTTTGAGTCGAAACTTGAAAAGTCGATTCCGAAATTACCTGTTACGGCTAGAGTGTATTTTTCGCTTCGCACGAATGAGTATCCGGCTCCGAGGTTCAGGGCAACTCCGTAGCCAAGTTTGCTTCCGCGGAGCCAGTTCATGTGTTCTGGTCGCCATTTGATACCTGCTTGCAAATCTGCTTTTAAGGTGAATCCGCTGTTGAGGTCGGTTCCGAGGTAGCCGAAGCTTACGTACCCTCCTTTCTGGCTGAATTGGTCGTCGAGTGTGACTCCAAGTTTGCTTCCGTATTTGTTTACTGTGTCAATCCAGTCTGCTTCGAACTGAACGCTCTCGACTGGGATTTGCAATCCGAATGTGAGGTTGTTTCTAAAATCACCTGCGAATGCCGAAATTGAAATTGCCGCTGTTGCGATTAAGCTAAGAATTTTTTTCATTTTAAAGTCTCCTATTAATTTTAGACTATACAAAAAAAAGTTGTTATGCAAGAGATTCCGAAACAGGTTCGGAATGACAAAGTTGCGGGGGCAGGCTTGGCGGAGGGAAGGTGGATAAGTTGACTTTTGCTTTCTGATTTTTATAATTTTGCTTATGGAAAATCGAAAAAATAATGACACTGTTTTCAGGATGACGACTCGCCCGGTGGGGCCGCTGATTCTTTCGTTGGCGATTCCTACGATAATCAGCATGCTCGTCACGAATCTTTACAATACTGCGGACACTTATTTTGTTTCGCAGCTGGGAACTTCGGCGAGCGGTGCGGTCGGGATAATTTTTTCGATAATGACGATGATTCAGGCGGTGGGCTTTACAATCGGCATGGGCTCAGGAAGCATTGTTTCTAGGCTCATCGGCGGAAATGACGTAAAGACTGCCAGCAAATATACTTCCAGCGCGATTGTGTGCTCGCTCGTGCTCGGAACGGTTCTCGGCACGCTGGGAATAATTTTTCAGAATCAGCTGATTGTACGGCTTGGTGCTACCGAGACGATTCTTCCGTATGCGAAGGACTATGCAAAATTCATTTTGATTGGAACTCCGTTCATGGCGACTTCGTTCGTAATGAATAATCAGCTCCGCTTTCAGGGCAAGGCCAAGTACGGAATGATGGGGCTTACGACTGGCGGAATCCTGAACATTGCGCTTGACCCACTTTTTATTTTTGGGTTCGGTCTGGGAATCAAGGGGGCGGCGATTGCGACGCTGGTGAGTCAGTGCACGAGCTTTACGATTTTGCTTTCGATGTTCTTGCGTAAAAAGTCGCTCACCGAGGTTTCGGTAAAAAATGTTTCAAGAAAGATTTCTGACTACATTCTGATTATAAAAACTGGTCTTCCGTCGTTTTTTAGGCAGGGAATGGCCACTATTGCCATGATTTTTTTGAACACTCAGACCAAGATTTTTGGCGCGCTTTCTCCGCTTGTGATTGAGGCTGCTAACCGCGCGGGCGAGATTTCTGAGACGACGGGCAAGCTTATAACCGCGGCGGACTGTTCGATTGCGGCGATGGCGATTACGAACCGTGTTTTTATGCTTTTGATGTCCATTGCAATCGGTCTTGGGCAGGGATATCAGCCTGTTTGCGGAATGAACCTTGGGGCTGAAAAATACGACCGGGTTCGAAAGGCTTTTAAATTCCTTTTGAAGATTACTTTTTCGCTGATGACCGTTTTTGCGGTCGTTGTGTTCATTTTTGCGCCGGAAATCACGCTGTTCTTTAGGAAGAACGAGGCTGTCGTTCTTGTGGCTTCAACGGCTATGCGCGCGCAGGCGTTGATTCTTCCGTTCCATTCGATAATTTTTGCCACGAACATGACGCTTCAAACGGCTGGGCGGACACGTGCGGCTTCGTTCACTTCTGTCTTGCGGCAAGGGCTTTTCTTTATTCCTTTGATTCTCGTGCTTCCGCATTTTATCGGGCTTTTGGGCATTCAGCTCACGCAGGCAATTTCCGATTTGATGACGGCGTGTGTTTCGCTTCCGTTCGTGATTCGCTTTTTTAAGACGCTCGGTTCAGAGGAGGAATTAAAAAAATGAAGAATGCTTTTGTGAATGTCCAGATGGACGAACTGAATCCTAAATTCGAGCAGGCTGTTACGCGCGAAACGCCGATTTACGGGCGCGGGAACGGAATCCGCTCTGATTTTCAGCGGGATTATACGCGTCTCCTTCATTGCAAGGCTTACCGCCGTCTCAGGCACAAGACTCAGGTTTTCTTTGCTCCCCGCAATGACCACGTTTGCACGAGAATCGAGCACGTTGGTCACGTTGCCTCTGTTTCGGCGACGATTGCAAAGTATCTTGGCTTGAACGAGGAACTTACTCAGGCAATCGCCATCGGGCACGACATTGGGCACGCTCCCTTCGGGCACGCGGGCGAGGAAATTCTTAACTCGCTGATGAAGCAAAAAGAGGGCGCGAACGCTCCAAAAAAATTCTGGCACGAGAGAAATTCGCTTTTTTTTGCGGATTTTATTGAGACTCTCGACGACCCGAATGGAATCAAAAAGACTCTGAACCTTACTTATGCGGTGCGTGACGGGCTTGTTTGCCATTGCGGCGAGATTGACCAGCAGGGCTTAAAGCCTCGCGACAACGCGATAAATCTTTATGACATAAAGCGGCCAGGGCTGGTTCAGCCGTACACCTGGGAAGGCTGCATCGTAAAACTCAGCGACAAAATCGCTTTTTTGGGGCGAGACCTTGAGGATGCAAGAACGTATCATATTCTAGATATGGGAAGTTACCGTCAGCTTCGCGAGATTGTTGCGGAGACTTTGGGAATCACGAAAAACGGAAAGCCGATTTCGCACCGGAGCGGTCGCGCTGTGAACACGACTGTTTTAATCAACGATATGATTGTAGATTTGTGCCAGAATTCCACGCCGGAAGATGGGCTTTATTTTTCCGAAAGCTACGCTCGGTTCATCACGGAACTAAAAAAATTCAGTTTCGCGAACATTTACAATCACTGGCGGCTCAAAGAATTTCAGAAATACGCGCAGAATGTGCTGGAGACGATTTATTCGACTCTCATGCGGACTCAGCCTTACGCCCAGCATGGCCGCATTCCGTTCAGCATGAATTCCTACCCGAATCTCGGAAAGACTTTTGAGGAATGGTTGATTTGCTATTCGAATTACGCGACGATTCTGGGAAAAGACCGACGGAAACTTTTGCACTACGAAACGCCGACTGTTTTTGATATTTTTGATAACGAGTCGTTCCAAAAATGCGTGATTGAATACATTTCTGGAATGACCGACCAGTTCGCAATCGAGTGTTTTAACGAAATCATTTCGTTTTAGCGGAAGATTCTAAATTGGCATTTGAATCTGTACTTTGACAGGTTCAATGCCCGCCTGAATTAGAAAACCTTTCGCACACCTCGTAAAATTTCTCTTTTAGATTGCACGTCAACTCTTCGTGCAAAAAAACGGACTCAAGGCGAAGGAAAGCGTCCCTGCTGATGTTCTTTGCTCCGTAGCGGGCGATGTTGTCTGTGTACACCTGGCTGTCAATCAACTTGCCGCCGCATTCTTTAAAAGCTGTGGCAAGCAATACGAATGCACTTTTTGCACTGTTGCTCTCAATCGTGAACATGCTCTCTCCAAAAAATACGCTCCCGATTACGACTCCATAAAGTCCGCCTGCCAATTTGTCTCCGTTCCAGACTTCTACGCTGTGCGCAAAACCGAGCTTGTGGAACGTCGAATAAGCGTTCACGATTTTTTGGCCAATCCACGTGCCGTTTTCTCCGTCACGTTTCATCGTTCGGCATCCGTTGATAACTCCCAGAAAATCCTTGTCGAAAGTGTAAGTGTACGGTGAGTGCTTCAAGAATTTTGTGACGCTCTTCGGAACGTGCAAATCTTCGATTCTAAGGCAGAACCTGGGACTTGGCGAATACCACACCACAGGTTCACCCTCGTCTTCGCTGAACCACGGAAAGATTCCCTGCATGTATGCTGAGTAAAGCCGTTCCACCGAAAGTCCGTTCGTAATTCCGACAATATCCTTGTTAAAACCTTCGCCCAAATATCCCGGCGCAAAAAAGGCAAGCGGCTTCATTTTTACAAGCACGTCTCTAAGTGGAAAAAGTTCCTCTGTCGTCGCAGTCGAAAGGAAATCGTTATTTTTTAGGGGCTGCAAAGTCAAAAGAAATCTCCTGTTTTTCGACAAAGAGCCGAACTTTTCCGCCGTCGCAAAGCTTTCCGAAAAGCAACTCGTCTACGAGCGGTGTTGCAATCAGTTCCTCGGCCGTGCGGGAAATGTTTCTTGCGCCGAATTCGCGGCTGTATCCTTTTGCAGAAATGAGTGCGCTTACCGAATCGTCAAATTCAAGTTCCACGTTCTTGTTTTTGAGTCTTTCGCCAATCTTTTGGATTGCTTTTTGGGCAATATTCTGCGTGATTTTTTCGTCAAGGTGAGCGAACGGAATTATCGCGTCGAGCCTGTTTCTGAATTCCGGGCTGAATGTTTTGTTCACAGCTTCTTTTAACGTAGCTTCCCCATTTTGATTCGTGTTTCCGCTGTCAAAACCGACGAGCGGCTTTTCCATGTCGCGCGCACCGGCGTTGCTCGTAAGGATAATCATGCAGTTCCTAAAATCAGACTTTCGTCCCTGATTGCCGGTTAGCGTTCCGTAATCGAGCACTTGCAGGAGAATGTTAAAAATATCCTCGTGGGCCTTTTCGATTTCGTCAAAAAGAATGATTGAATGCGGATTTTGTCGCACTGATTCCGTTAAAAGCCCTCCGTTCTCAAAGCCGACGTATCCCGGTGCTGAGCCAATCAGACGGCTCACGGTGTACGCTTCCTGATATTCGCTCATGTCGAAGCGTAGGATTTTTTCTGAGAGAGTGTCGCCCAAAACCCGTGTGAGTTCGGTTTTTCCGACTCCGGTCGGACCAACAAAAAGGAAGCTCGCTTCTGGTTTGTCAGGATTCCTGAATCCGGCGCGGGCTTTTTTTACAGCCGTGCAGAGTTTTTTTACGGCTTCATCCTGACCAAAAATCTGAGAGCGCAAAGTTTCCTCAAGATTTTTAAGGAGGATTTTTTCGTCTTTTGTAACGTTTTCAATCGGAATGTGAGCCATTTTTGCCGTGACGCTTTTTATCAAATTTTCGTTCACGCTCGTAACGCGTTTTTTTGATTTTTCGGGCAGCTTTTCGTTCGTAAGGCTCAGCGTTACGCCAGCTTCGTCGATAATGTCAATCGCCTTGTCGGGAAGGCGTCTGTCCGGCAAATACTGAATCGAGAGAGCAACGGCCGCTTCAAGTGATTTTTTTGGATAGCGGACTTTGTGGAATTCTTCGTAACGGTTCGAGATTCCCTGCAGAATACGTATCGCGTCTTCTTTTGAAGGTTCGGTTACATCGACTTTTTGAAATCGTCGGCTTAATGCACGGTTTTTTTCGAAGATTTTTGAATATTCCTCGTAGGTCGTGGCTCCCATAACGCGAATTTGCCCTTCCGTAAGAATCGGCTTTAAAATGCTTGCCGCGTCAATGTTTCCGCTGCTTCCGGCTCCGGCGCCAACAATTGTGTGGATTTCGTCAATGTACAAAATCGCCTTTTCTTCTTTTTTTAGTGCCTGAATGATTTTTGTCATTCGGTTTTCAAAATCGCCACGGAATTTTGTGCCGGCAAGAACGTTTGAAAGGTCGAGTGAATAAATTTTGTAGTCAGCGAGTTTTGAGGGCACGGCTCCGTCAACGATTCTGCGGGCAAGCCCGTAAGCCAGGGCCGTTTTTCCAACGCCTGCGTCGCCAACGTGAATCGGGTTGTTTTTTGTGAGTCTGCAAAGAATATGAATCGTTCGTTCAAGTTCTTCTTCTCGACCGATTAAAAGTCCGAAAGTCTTGTCCTTTGCCTTTTCGGTAAGATTCGTCGTGTATTTTTCGATGTAATTTACGTTGTCGAATTCAAAATCATCGTCGTCCATAAAGTCAGGATTTTCAAAATCGTCGTCATCCTGCATTGCGGAATTCATTTCTTCCAAATCGTCCATAAAGTGCATTCCGCTTTCAATCATTCGGCGGTGCGCGGTAATCGACTCCAAAAGTTCGAGTCTGTTCACGCCGCGTTTTGTAAGGATTACCGACGTGTAAGATTTTTTTGTGTCGAGCATTGCAAGAATCATGTCGGCCACGTCAAAAATTTTTCTGTCGGCACTGGCGGCAATCAGCTCTGCGTTCTGGTAAATCTGATTCAGAACGAAAGTCACTTCCGGGACTGTTGGAATGTCGTTTTCGCTTTCTGTGAGGACGGGTACGTTTTTTGTGACGTATAAACCAAGGTCGTGACGAATTCCTTCAATGTCGCAATCGCACGGGGCAAAAATGCTCCATACTGTTTTAGATTCAAGGGCCTCGTACAAAACCCATTCCGGGGTGAGAAATTCAAAATGCCGTTCTAGCGCGGAACCGAATGCTTTTTGGATGATGTTTGATAATTCTTCGCTTTCTTCCAATTCTAGTCCTTCCTCTCCAAAATGCACTTGAGCGGAAAACCTGCGTCCCTCGCTCTTTTCATCGTCATTTGCGCTCGTGTTGCGGCGATGTCATAAACATAAATTCCTGCGATTCCTCTGCCGTTTTTATGAACCGACTCCATAACCATAATAGCCTCGCTCTCGCTCTTGTGAAAAACTTTCATCAAAACTTCGACAACGAATTCTTTTGTCGTAAAATCATCATTGAGCAAGATAACCTTGAACAAAGGAGGCTCTTCAAAAACAACGTCAACGTTGGAGATTTCATTAATCTGATTTTCAAATGCCATAACTAAACTATACATGACCAAAGGGAAACGCTACAAGTGGAGTTTGAGAAAAAGAGTTGAGTTTTAGCGTTTCCTACGAGTTTTCCTGGTGGAAAACTCTCGTGTGGGTGGGAGCACTTGCAGGTGTTCACCAAACGCAG
>NZ_JPUF01000097.1 GCF_014737315.1 Treponema zioleckii
GTNTTTTTTTAGTTCTATTTTGCTTTTGATTAGCCCATCAAACCGAGCGGACTGATAGCTTTTCCGTTTTTGTAAACTGTAAAGTGAAGGTGCGGACCTGTACTCAAACCTGTGCTTCCTACACGACCAATTCTAGATTCCTGAGAAACGCTCTGACCTGGCACACAAAGAATCGCACTCATGTGACCGTACAAAGTCTTGTAACCAGAATGATGAGCAACGATTACGAAGTTTCCGTAAGTCGCACTGTAACCAGTCTGAACGACTTTTCCCGGAAGAGCCGCGTAAATCGAAGTTCCTGTAGGACAAGCCATATCAATTCCGTTGTGGTAAGAGCGTGAGCCGTTAAACGGATTCTCTCGGTAACCGAATCCAGAAGTAAATCTCCATGACGCACGAATCGGTTTTCGGAACAAGTCTCCGTTGATTTCCTGCAAAGCAACCCAGTCAAGTTTTGCACCAGGCAAGAAAAGCATACTACCGGCAACAAGACTGCCAGAAACACTAACATGATTTACGGCAGCACATTCAGCCATATCGATTTCATACTGCTTTGCAATTTTATCAAGTGTCTCGCCATCATTCTTAACTTCATAAAGAATTCCTGGCTTAGAAGGGATTTTAATATATTGTCCAACTTGGATTGTTCGTGATGATTTAATTTTGTTGATACTAATGAGAGTGTCCTGAGACACATCGTATTTGGCTGCAATCTTACCAATCATATCGCCTTTTTTGATGCGGTATGTAAAATATGAAAGCTCTGAAGAAGTATTTTCCAGCGCAGTTTCTGCAGAATCAGCATTTGCTCCGTCAATAATGGCAAGCACGTCTTCGTTTACAACAGGAACGCCAGTCGTATCAAATCCACCACGACCGTCTTCCTGCACAGGGTTGCTTGTAAATACAATTGCACCTGCAAGAACAATTCCGCAAACACCCATTGTGATTA
Organism: Treponema zioleckii; assembly: GCF_014737315.1. Lineage (GTDB taxonomy): Bacteria > Spirochaetota > Spirochaetia > Treponematales > Treponemataceae > Treponema_D > Treponema_D zioleckii. Next base: position 953 of record NZ_JPUF01000097.1, read on the forward strand.
CAGACCCCTGAATAAGAGCTTTTGCCGATATTCGATCAGCGAAGCGTTTAAGATTGAACCGATTAAACTTTTTCATCACTTTTTTCCCAATCCAATTAAATAAGTTTCAAAAGATTCAGAGCGGCAAGCCTTTGGCTTAAAGCCTTTGGCGGTCGTAAAAATCTCTCTCATAGACTTTAACAAAGCCTGCTGATCTCCATTCTGAAAAATCTTAACAACAAAATTGCCGCCAGTTTTCAGCATGACCTGCGAATACCAGATAGCCATTTTTACCAATCCTTGCGAACGGGCTGTATCAACAACACGGTTGCCAGTCGTAAGAGGTGCTGCATCGCAGACAACGAGATCAAAAGGTCCTTCGCCACGAATTTTGTCAACGATTGATTTTTCGTTCAAATCTCCCTGAATAAACGTAAGGTTCTCACCTTTTACATCTTTAGAAAGAGGATTCAAATCACAAGAAACAACTTTTCCGCTACCTTCCATCGTGCGCAGAAGGAATGTCGTCCAACTTCCAGGAGCTGCTCCCAAATCAAGCACAGTAAAATTCTTTTTTATCATGCCGAATTTTTCGTCAATCTCTTGAAGCTTGTAGACAGATCTCGCAGGATAGCCTTCAGAAAATGCTTTTCTCGACCAAAAATCAGGTTTTTCGTAGCTATTTGCCATAATATTCTATCGGTTAATTATCACAAATTTTTAAGATTTTGTATATAAAATTTCTCCAATTTCTCTTCTGCAAAGAAATTTCACTTCAGTTTACAATTTATTTCTTTAAATATTTTGAAGATTCAAAGTTACTTTAACAAATTTCCGATATTTTAGTAAGGATGCAAGAATTGATGTAAATACACACCAACGTTTTCAATTTCGTTCAGAGGTTCAGATGAAAAAAATAGTCACTTTTATTTTGTTTTCGGTTATAAATTTTTCGATTTTTTCACAAAATTCAGAATCAAAAATTCTTCAATTTAAATATCATCAAAACGACAATTATCAATTCAACTCGGTCGTCGAAGAAGAAGTAAAAATGAACGGACGACTTTTGAACCACGCGACAATCGTGAACCGCTCGACTATTTCGGTCTCTAAAGTTGATGAAAATGGGCGAGGTTATGAAAAAGCAAACTTTATGACGAGCGAGATTTTTAACGGCTATCCGACATGGAGCGAAAATTTTGAAAGCGAATATTGGCGAAGCCGAGATGGCAAATTCGAAATTGCAGATTCTTACATCATGCCAGTCGTCCGCGACGTTCCGATTTTTTCTGAAAAACCTGTAAAAATTGGCGACACGTGGACTGCCGACGGCTACGAAGCCGAGGATATGAGAAAGCTCTTTGGGATTCCGAATCCTGTAAAAGTGCCTTTTACCGCGACTTACACTTACCTTCGCGACGAAGAGCGCATTTCGTCGGATTCAAAACACGAAAAACGTAATCTTCAAGTAATTCAAGTGAATTATTCTATTAATTACGAAAATCCACAGGCTGCCAATTCGTATACAGAGACTCTTGATTCGATAATGGGATTTTCAAACAAAACTATTTGGTGGGACAACGAAAAAGGTCAGATTGACCACTTTGACGAGAATTTCAGAATCATAATTACAAGTTTGAGAGGCAACGTGCTCATGTTCACAGGAACTTCAAAAAGCGAAGTTACGGAATTCAAGCGAACTGCAAGCGAAGCCGTGGTTCAGCAGGTTCAGAGCAAAGTTGACCAACTCGGAATAAAGGACGTTTCGGTTAAAAAAAGCGAGAACGGTCTTACACTGAGCCTCGAAAAAATTCAATTCGAGCCGAATTCATCAAATCTTCTTGAAAGCGAACAGGCAAAACTCGACAAAATCGCGGAGATTCTTTCAGGATTTCCGAACGATCTTTTGATTGAAGGTCACACGGCCCGCTCTGGTTCGGAGGAATCGTGCCAGATTCTGAGCGAAGAGCGCGCAAACTCTGTTGCCGATTATCTTGTAGGAAAAGGCACGCGCAAAAAGAATCAAATTTTTACAACGGGAAAAGGTTCGCGAATTCCGATTATGTCGAACGACACTCCAGAAGGCATGGCTCGTAACCGCCGCGTAGAAATTACGATTCTTGACAAATAAAAGGGAGCAGTAAAATTTCCCTGTAAATCAGAATGCTTAGCTCTACAGCTCCCTTCGAGTTTTCTGGTGGAAAACTTACAGCAGCCTGCAAAACACAGCGACAAGGAAAGCCAAGTTTTGCAGGTTCACTTTATTGTTTGCGCATAACAGACAATTTCAGAATCGCTCTTCGGAGATTTATTCCACTTCGTAGCAATTCTTCTCAGAAAATCGTTCAGACTTCTCTACATCTTTGTTTGACTTTTAAAATCTAAAAAATATCCATTATCTCCAAAAAAAATCCAATGCAGTAAAAATTTCACAAAATAAAATCATCTTTCAACAAAAAAACCGTAAAAAACGAATGGAAAAAGGGAAGTAACAATGTGACAGAAAAATCAGGAAACCAAAACTTCACCTACAGAATAAACAGGGCTTTTTAATGAACAGCGAACTTGAAAACACACTCAGACAGACAGAAGTGCAACTCGACTCAGAAGAAGACTTTGAAACAGACGAGGCAACATTTACGGCGCAGAACAATTTTGGAGTAAAGTATCTTTTTCCGTGGCAAAGGCTAGTAATCGCAAACATTCTAGACAGCGCCGAAGCTCAAAAAACGGACGAAAGTTTCGCATCTCACCACGATGACGACATTTTTTGCCGAGGCAGACAAATCGTACTTCTGCCCACAGGAGCCGGAAAATCCATGTGCTTTCTGGTTCCATCCATGATTCTTGAAGGACCTACACTTGTGCTCTACCCGCTTTTAGCCCTGATGTCAGACCAGATGAGACGAATGGAACAGGCAAAAATTTCCAGCGTCATTTTTAAGGGGGGACAGACAAGCGAAGAACGCGAAAAAAACTTTGAAATGATAAAAAACGGCGCAAAAGTAATCGTTGCAAATCCTGAAGTGCTACAAAACGAAGCCCTTGTAAAACGACTCGCTAAATGCAAAATCGCCCACGTTGCGATTGACGAAGCACACTGCGTGAGCGAATGGGGCGACAGTTTTAGGCCAGCTTACCTAACGCTCGGAAAAATCATCAAGGAACTGGGCGTAAAAATCGTAACCGCATTCACCGCAACGGCGAGTCCGACAGTTCTCAAACGAATCGGCGAAGTGCTTTTTGACGGAAATTTTCATCTTTTACAAGGAGCAAGTGACCGAGAGAACATCCATTACGAAGTGCGCTATGCTTATGCAAAGCAAAAAGCCGCCCTTGAATGTGCAAAAACCATGCGTCGCCCGATGATTATATTTTGCGGAACACGCCACCGAACAGAAGATATGGCACGCCTTGCGGCTGACTACTTTGGCCCAGAAAAAGCACGTTTTTATCATGCAGGAATGACGAAAGAAGAAAAGCAAAAAATCGAAAAATGGTTCTTCGACAGCAAAGACGGAATACTCGCTGCAACTTGTGCCTATGGAATGGGAGTTGATAAATCAGACATCTACACTGTCGTGCACCTTGACGCTCCGAATCATCTAGAAAATTTTTGTCAAGAAGCCGGGCGGGCGGGGCGTAAAGGAGACAAAGTAAAATCAGTTCTGATTTGGAATCACGCAGACTTTATCCGCTACAGGCAAGCTCCGCTCGGAAGCCGGGAAAGAGCAATGGGGGACTTTGTTCTGAACAAAACTTGCCGCAGACAATTCATGCTGGACTATCTTGGAGGTGAGGAAGCAAAGTGCAGCGGGTGCGACATCTGCGACGCTCGCAACCAAGGAAAACAGATTGATTACGAGGCGAGTGACGCAAAAAAAGTTCTTGCGTTCATCAAAAAGAACAGAAAGCTTTACACTCGCGAAGAACTCGTGAACGAAATTACAGAAATCTTCAACCGAGAAAAATCAGCTCTTTTTGGAATGAACATTTGGGAAGCAAAAGACAGCTCAGAAATCATATCGCAATTGCTATCCGAAAAAAAAATCCGCCGTTTAGGCGGACTTTGGAAAAACCATATAGATATATGCAAGGAGCACAAAATCAGAATCAAAACAGGAAGAAAAATCCTTATTCTTCGCCACCATCTCCATTCTCTTCGCCAGAAGACTCTTCGGCTTTCGGAGCAGGTGCGGCGACTGCTTTCTTAGCTTTTGGCTTAGGAGGCTTTTTTCTGTAACGCACGATATAACAACATAAATCGAGATAAACGAAAATGACAATCGCCGTAACAATTACACGTGTATCAGTAAGCACCGCAGTAATAATGGGCATAAGTTCACTAATTTTCATACTTAATTATATCGGCACAAGTTCAAGAAATCTTCAATAGAGGTGTTCCCACAAATAGCTCTAGTGCGTAAAATAAAGCGTGGAGTAAAACTATGATTGGAATTGTAGATTACAACGCAGGAAACATAAAAAGCGTTGAACGTGCACTTACGTTCCTAAAAGCGGACTACGTGCTTTCAAAAAATCCCGCAGACCTTGAAAAATGCGACAAACTGATTTTTCCAGGTGTAGGCGAAGCAAAATATGCGATGGAACAGCTCAAAAAAACAGGATTCGACACTTTCCTAAAAGATTGGGCTGCAGCTGAAAAACCTCTCATGGGCATCTGCCTTGGCTCTCAGATTATTTTTGAACATTCGGAAGAAGGCGACGTTGACTGTCTAGGTATCCTAAAAGGGACGATTCGGCATTTTGAAAGTGTTTGGAAAGATTCCTTGAAAGACGGTAATACAAACGAAATGAATCTGAAAGTTCCTCACATGGGCTGGAACAATCTTGAATTTATCAACGGTGGCTCGCCACTTTTTAACAGAGTTGCCAAAAAATCAGATTTTTACTTCGTGCATTCATATTTGATTCAACCTGCAGACTCTTCTATCGTAAAAGCTGTGGCTGATTACGGCTGCAAAGTTCCTGCGTGCGTTTCAAGCGGAAGCGTAAGCGCATTCCAATTCCACCCAGAAAAAAGCGGTCAGGCAGGACTGAAAATCTTGGAGAATTATATATGTTAAAAAAAAGAATTATTGTCTGTCTGGACGTTAAGGACGGTCGCACAACAAAAGGCGTAAAATTTCAGAACAACGTTGACATTGGCGACCCGATTGAAATGGCAAAAAAATATTACGAACAGGGCGTTGACGAACTTGTTTTTTACGACATTATGGCAAGTGCGCGAGGCCGTGGCCCAATTCTAGATTTGATTTCCCGTGTAGCGGAACAAGTTTTTATTCCGTTTTGCGTTGGCGGAGGAATCGGTAATATAGAAGAAATTCGCTCAACTATTCTCGCTGGTGCCGAAAAAATCAGCTTGAATTCGCAGGCGGTAAAAAATCCAGATTTGATTCGCGAAGGTGCAAGAATTTTTGGAAATCAGTGCATCGTTCTCGGAATGGATGCCGCAAAAGATGAAAGTTGTCCTTCAGGCTACAGAGTTTACATTAACGGCGGACGGGTAAAAACCGATTTGGACGCTCTAGATTGGGCAAAAAAAGCTGTCTCTCTCGGTGCCGGGGAAATAGTGCTGAATTCAATTGATGCAGATGGCATGAAAAATGGCTACGAGCTGAATCTTACCAAAATGATTGCAGAAAACGTAAGCGTTCCTGTAATTGCCTCTGGTGGCGGTGGAACTCCGCAACATCTTGCCGATGTTCTAACCGACGGGAAAGCCGATGCTGCACTTATTGCAAGCATGGTTCACTCGATGGGCTACACTGTAAACGGAATTAAAAAAGATTTGAACGATTTGGGTGTGCCAGTAAGATTGTAAGCCAAGCAAGCTGTATAGTCACCCCAAGGATTCCGCATTATAAACTTACAGGTGTAAAAAAATTGTCTGCATTACCGCGAAAAAAATGTTTTTGTTCACGCGGTGCAAGGTGTAAGGAAGATTATTAACGCCACAAAGCGGCTCACCTTGCAAACGTTCACAAAAGCCATTTTTTGCTCTCGTTCTGACAATTTTTTAGTCAGTTTGCCCATAAAGTGGAGTCCCTGATAGTCACCCCGAACTTGATTCGGGGTCTCTTATGCAACTGCCAGTGTAGATGCCGAAATAAATTCGGCATGACGGCAATTTTTAGATAGCTCTTCAAAAAGTGAAGCGTGAGTTTTCCTTTGAAAACTTGCGGGAAACGCACAAGATGACTCAAATTCCAAAAGCAAACTTGCAGCGTTTTTTTATATCCTAAAAGATTTCTAAAGTGAAGCGTGAATTTTTTCCTAAAAAACTCACGGGAAACGCACAAACTGACTCAAACTTCAAAAGCCAACTCGCGGCGTTTTTACAACTGTAAAGCCTCTAAAGTGAAGCGTGAGTTTTTTTCCTAAAAAACTCACGGGGAAACGCACAAGCTGACTC
>NZ_JPUF01000098.1 GCF_014737315.1 Treponema zioleckii
TGCGCGTTCGAAGCAGACTTGAGTGACGCTACGCTTGTGCTTGCAGTTTTTTCGTTCGCTTTCTGCGCGTTCGAAGCTGTCTTGTTTGAAGCGATTCCCGCACTTGCACTTTTCTCGTTCGCTTTCTGCGCGCTCGAAACAGGCTTGTTCGAAGCTACGCTCGTGTTTGTGTTTTTCTCGTTCGATTTTTGAGCCGATTCAACTGCTGTCTGATTCATTGAAAGCCACGTAGGCATTACGATTGAACGATTCGAGAGGACAGGAACATTCTTTATGCGATTTTCTTTCTGATTGCTAGCTGGCTGAGTCGAATCAAAAGATTTTGCACTAGCCACTTTTGGAGCTTCGCTCTTAGATTCTGAAACCTGAGCAACCGTCTCCGTTTTTACGGACGCTACAGCGATGTCTGAACTCTTTTCAGCCTCAGCCTGAATATTCGCAGAAGTTTTCGTAGTCGCCGTGTTATTTTCCACAGTTTTTGAGTCTGTATTTTGCGCACTTGACGGCGTTTTGTTTTCCGCTACGCTCGTGCTTGCAAGATTTGTATTGGCATTAGGCAAAACCAAATTTGACGAATTTTCTACAGCATTCGTACTTGCCGTTTTTTCATTCGCTTTCTGCGCGTTCGAAGTTGGCTTGCTTGACGCGATACTTGTGCTTGCCGTTTTTTCGTTTGTTTTCTGCGCGCTCGAAGCTGTCTTGTTTGACGCGATTCCCGCGCTTGCCGTTTTTTCGTTCGCTTTCTGCGCGTTCGAAGCAGGCTTGTTTGACGCGACGCTTGTGCTTGTGGTTTTCTCGTTCGATTTTTGAGCCGATTCAACTGCTGTCTGATTCATTGAAAGCCACGTTGGCATTACGATTGAACGATTTGTAAGAACTGGAACATTATTCCCAGAGGACGAAGTTTGCGTAGCCGCCGAAGAAGATACTCCAGCAACAGTTGGAGCCGATGGTGCAGTCGGCAATTTTGGATTATAAGGTGTTTTTGGAGCGTTAACGGAAGCAACAGCCGAATTTTCAGAAGCACTTTCCGACGATGCAGGCAAAAGCCATGACGGCATCGAAATTGAACGAAGCTGGCTTCCAGTGAATTTAGGACGAACAGCAACAAGTTTTTCATCCGATTTTTCCGCCTGAACGACAGCCTTTTCGTCGGAAGACTTTGAAAGCTCATTATTTATGTTTTCAAGATTTTTTAAAGTCTCCGCGAGAGAATTCGTGCTAGGTGCGCCATTTGCAAGTTCGCCAGAATGATTTTCAGAAGACAATGTTTTTACAGGATTTTCTGCATTCTCTAAGGAAGACAAAGAATCAACTTTAGAATCTATTTTTGCAAGCAAATTATTTGCTTCGTCAGAGGAAATCTTACTTTCAAGATTGATTTTTGCTCGAACAGAATCAATTTCATTTTTTTCATTCTGATTTTTTGAATTCCCATTTTCAGAAGATTTATCAGAACCTAAAGCTGAAAGGCCTTCCGCAGACCTATCGTATAAAGAAAGATTTTCAATCGGTTCAGGCTTTAGTGCAGGCCGTTCGGGAACGGATTTTGCCAACAACTCAGAATTGAATTTTTCAAAATCAGCGGCAGTAAGAACTTTTTTATTTTTGGAATCAGACTCTGTAAGCCATGGCAAATCTTCATTAGACGCCAACAACTCAGTTTTCAACTCATCAGAAAGAGTCGGCGGAACCGTCGTTTCGGATTCAAGTATCCGCTCAGCAATCACGGTCTCGTGAAGTTGCATATCAAGTTTGTCGGCAAGCCGTTCTGCGCTCTCATAACGAGTATCCGCATTCAAATTGATTTTTATAGAGTGATATTTTTTTCCGCCCAAAAAACTCGGAATTACAGCAACAATGCCAAAAATCACCAACCAAATTGCAGCTGTACTCACCACGCTCAAGAAATTGATTTTGTTTCCCATTATCTGTTTTTTCTCTATTTTTCCAAAGTCTTTAAGTCCACGGTCGCAAAACCAGCTTTTCTGATTTCATCGAGGATTTTTACTATCGTACCGTTCGTAACCTCTTCGTCAGCCTCAAGAATTACAGGCACGTCTTCTGGATTTTTGCCATTCGTGTCGAATTTTGAAAGACGCTTTCCAATCATGTTGAACGAAACCACGTCATCATTCATCCTAAGCTGACCGGCGTTGTCTACGGAAATCCTGATTTTAGAAATCTCCACGCCCTGCGAAGTCGAGCTTTTAGGCAAATTTATATTGATAGCAGGAATTACAGCAAAAGTCGCACTAACAAGAAAGAATATTACAAGCTGAAAAACCACATCTATCATAGGGATTAAATCTACCCTATCATTTTTACGAGTTTTTCTGTTTGCTCTCATTACAAAACCCTTCCTGTAAGCCGGAGAATTACGTTCGTAACGTAGCTTTCCATATCCAAGATTCTTTTCTCGGCAACAGATTTTAGATAAGCACTCAAAATCAATGTTGGAATCGCCACAAAAAGTCCTGCGGCGGTGGTAACGAGGGCCTGCCCGATTGCGCCAGCGAGAGCCGAAGGAGCTTCTAGTTCCACGCCCCTGCTTAAGATTCCAAAAGCTCTGATGTTTCCGCAAACAGTGCCAAAAAGACCGAGCAAGGTTGAAACATTCGCAAGTGAACTCAGCCAATCAAGACGGCTTTCAACAGAAGAGACGCTTGAATCAAGCTCGCTTTGAGCAATCTCTTTCATGTCTTCTTCCCGGAGTTTTCTGTTCAATATGGCTTTAGAAATTACAGAACCTAGCGGAGTCTGGCAAGCAACGCACAAAGATTCGGCAGAAACGTAATCGTGCTTGATTAATGCCAAATCAAGATTCTTCTTTAAATCATCATCCTGTTTTTTTGACTTTTTAAAAAAAATGAACTTTTCTACAATTATATAAGTAGAAAAAATTCCACAGAGAATGATTGGAATCATTATGATTCCGCCTGAAAGCAACACCTTAAACATTTTTCTATCCCCATTTTTGATAAAATCAAAATACCCGATATTTCCGCCCTAAAATTATGGGCATTTCCAAAAACTGAAGTTTTTAGAAGTTCCTTTACTTTAAGGACGGAAAAGTCACCGAGTTATAAGGATAAAACATTTTTAAGTTTTTGTCGTTAGTTTAGTAGAGTTTAAATTTGTCAGATGACAAAACTCTTGTTAGATGAACATAACAATCACTGTTTTTGGAGATAAATTCATTCAAATCAAGTTCTTTTCCGTTCTGAAAGATTACGCAGTCAAAACTGTTGTCTTTCGTAAAGAACGGGAAAATAACGGCGGCTTCGTCAAAAGTATAAATTTCGGCAGATTTTCCCGGAACGCTCGGAAGCGGTTTTCGGATTGCAGCCAAATAAAAATAAGTTGGTTCGGAAGCACCAAGCACATACAAAAGCGAAGGAATCTCATCGATTCTGTAGCCAGAATCTTTCGTGTATCCGGCAATGCCTGTAATGCCTTTTTCTGTACTGACAAAACTGAAAGGATTAATCGTAACGTCCACTCCGCTTTTTTCGTAAAGGTAGACTTTTCGGGTCTGAACAGAAACTCGCGCGGCGGCAAGATTTCTTGTCCAGTCCAAAGTGAACGACAGATTATCTTTTTCCTGACGGATTCCGGCATAGCCAACAGGGTTTTGCAAAACGGTCGGGCGTTTTAGCGGCTCCAAATAAGTTCCGCTTCCAGCCAAAGGTTTTACCAAACCGTCAACAATCCACTTTACGAATCCCGCTGATGAAAGTGAACGCATCTGTTTGTCAGCAGACTTTTCCGCAAAAGAGCCTTCCTCAGAGTCATATTCGGCAAGCGCAGACAAATCCGTTGCCGAAACCAATGAATCTGAATCAATTTTAAGCTCTTCAGAAACTGTACGCTCACCGCCATCGGAAATGCGGACAGGCTTTTCGTTTTCGTCATAAGCGGCATCCCACTGGAAAGTAACCCTGTCCAAATTGTTTCGAATCACTTCTATCATGTGGAGTTTCTGAGCATATTGACCGTAAGAAACATCCACATATTTCCACGGCAAAGATTTTTTTGTCCAATTTCTAATCTGAGGCAAAGATGCAGTGTAGAGAGTCTCAAAATTGATTCCGATAGGAACGGAACGCGCCGCATAAAATCCGTTGATAACATAGTCGGCAAAAGTTTTGTTTCCTTTTGCGGATGGACTGAACTGGATATAAACTCCAGAATCATTTGTAATGTAAAAACGAACGTACTCAGCTTTTCCAGTTGACAGATCGCGAGAAAGCTCAAACGAACCGCAGGCGTCACCAAGATATTCAGAAACGGACTGAGTTACAACATTCTTTTCAGAAGTCTCATCGTCCGCAGTCATAGTTCTGCCATCGTAATATTCATAAGTTACGGTAGTTTCTGGAGCGACGATTACAGAAAAGTTTTTCTCTGTTTCTTCAAGTTTTACCTGAAATCTTTGTCCAACAGAATTCAAATGAATCTCCGTAGGCAGCTCGCGAATCACAGAAACATCTTTATAAAACCACAATTCCGCAATATCTTTTCTGATTTCAGCTGAATCAGGCACTGCCATTCTGTCGATTCCAACACCATTAGAAAAAATAGGCATCACTGAAAATGTCGCAAATATAGCCAAAAAAAGAATCAGAGCAAATATATTACGAAGATTTCTCATATTTAGTCTCCAAAAAAAATCTAAATGGAGTCCCTAAAAATTTCTGTTTTTTAGAGACAACTCTGAAAATGCAATGTTTAACAGACCGTAATTTTTGGCTGCAAAACTCGCCGGCAACCTCAGTTAACATTTTAAAGATTGCCTAAACTTTTCTTTCGAGATTATCGGCATTGCGATGTTAGTTTTTTAGGATTCTTGCGAGAGGATTTCGATTTCGTGCTCGGTAAGCTCTCGATATTCGCCAAGCTTGATTTTTGGGTCCAATGACAAGGCTCCCATTTTTACGCGTTTTAGGTAAACGACCTCGTTTTTCATCTGAGCAAACATCCGTTTTACCTGATGATATTTTCCTTCATAAATCGTAAGAAGGCAATCTGCCTTTCCGCTGGAATTCTCTGCTTGTTTTTTATTTTCGTCACTAATCCAAACAAGTTCGCTAGGTTTGCAGTCAAATCCGGATTCATTCTGCTCGCGGTCAACCCAAAATCCCTTTTTGAAGATTTCAACGTATTCGTTTTTTTGTTCCTGCGTGAGAGAATCTCGAAGCCCCACCGCATAAGTTTTTGGCACGTGGGTTTTTGGGGCCAAAAGCCTGTGGGTGAGCTGGCCGTCTGTCGTAAGAATCAAGAGTCCTTCCGTGTCAATGTCTAGCCGCCCCATGCAGTGAAGGTCGCCGCCCAAGAATTTGTGCCGCAAGCCTTCATCGATAAGGTCGAACACGGTGCGATGCTCGCCGTCTTTGTTGGCGCAAACCACGTCCTTGCATTTGTTCATCATTATGTACAAGTCGTGCTGCAGCTTTATTTCCTCACCGTCGATTGTAAGTTTGTCGCTGGAAATGTCAACGTGCGCACCGGGGTCGGTGACCATTTTTCCGTTGATGAAGACCAAACCCTCGTGGCACACTTTTTTGACGTACTTTCGAGTTCCAAAACCGTGATGAGCCAATATTTTATCAAGACGTTCTGTTGCCATAAATCTCCCAAAAATTAGTGACGCTGACTAATCGGAACGTACTCCCGCTCTGAGCAAATGCTCTGGTACGCTGGACGGTAAATTCTTCCGCCGGCAACGATTTCCTCGATGCGGTGAGCTGACCAGCCCGCGATTCGGCTAACTGCGAACAAAGGCGTATAAAGCTCGCGAGGAATATTGAGCATTGAATAAACGAATCCTGAATAAAGGTCCACGTTCGCACAAATACGTTTGCTGTCGCCATGAAGCTCGTAAAGAACTTCTGGACCAAGTTTTTCTATCAATTTGTAAAGATTGAATTCTTCGAGCATTCCTTTTTCTTGTGCAAGATGCGCAGCCTTGTCGCGCAAAAGTGAAGCTCGAGGGTCGTTAACGGTGTAAACCGCGTGTCCGAGACCGTAAATCAAGCCCGTGTGGTTGAAAGCTTCTTTTGAGGCGATTTTTCGAAGGTAAGCCCTAACTTCCTCTTCGCTAGACCAATCGCGAACGTGGGATTTTATGTCGTCCATCATCTCCATTACCTGAATGTTCGCGCCTCCGTGTCTTCTTCCTTTGAGGGAACCTACGGCAGCCGCGATTGCGGAATATGAATCCGTGTCGGCAGAAGATACAACATGAACAGTCAAAGAAGAGTTGTTACCGCCACCATGTTCGGCATGAAGAATCAATGCGAGATCAAGAAGTCGCGCTTCTTCCTCGGAATAAACTTTGTCATTTCGGATAAGGCGAAGGAAATTCTCCGCTGTTGAAAGATTCGGAAGTGGATTATGAATGTACATTGATTTTCCGTCAAAGAATCGGCGTTTTGCCTGATATGCGTAAGCCGCAAGTGTCGAAAATCTTGAAATAAGTTCGATACTCTGTCTTAAAACGTTCGAAATGCTCCTGTCTTCCGGGTTCAAATCATACGAATACGAGGCAAGAACTCCGCGGGCCATTTTGTTCATAATGTCGCTTGAAGGAGCCTTCATAATCATGTCTTCGGTAAAGTTGTCAGGCAGATTTCGTTTTGAGCCTAAAAGTTCGCGGAACTCATCAAGCTGAATCTGCGTCGGAAGCTCACCAAAAAGAAGAAGATAAACGCACTGCTCGTAACCGAACTGGTTCGAATTCTCGGCATCCTTTGCCAAGTCCTCAACATTGTAGCCGCGGTAAATGAGTTTTCCAGGAATCGCGATTTTCTTTCCGTCCTGAAGTTCGTATCCAACAACGTCTCCAATGCTCGTAAGTCCTACAAGAACACCTGTTCCGTTAGCGTTACGGAGGCCCCGTTTGACATCGTATTTACCATAAAGAGCAGGGTCTATAGGGTCATTGCGCTCTGCAAGCATCGACAATCTTCCAATAAGCAAACTTTCGTTGTCAGACATAAAAACCTCCGTCGGTTATGCAAAATTTTGCATAAATATACATGTATTTTTTGATATTTTCGTATGATTATACAGTTTTCAAATTATCTTCGCAACCATGGAAACGCTGCAAGTTGGTTTTGAAAATAAAATTTTACTTGTGCGTTTCCCGCGAGTTTTTCCTTACGGCAAAAACTCGCGCTTTGGTGGGTCGTTTTACAACTGCTCGCAAAACGCGGCGGAAACCCTGGCCGCGCTTTGCGAACTTGGTTTTGTTGCTCGCGTGTGGCTCGCAACCGT
>NZ_JPUF01000099.1 GCF_014737315.1 Treponema zioleckii
TCTGGCAAGTTTTTTGTAGCCACAGATACCTTGCCTGTATTTTCCTACAACCAGTAACTTGAAGTCAATGCTGTACTTTTGATTATTCCCCATTTTTTACACCTCCGTGGGTGTCCTAGTTTATGGGGGCAGTTCATCAAAAGGGCGGATGCCGAGTTGCTGTACCCTGTGGTATATTAGACCTGTTCGGAAATCTAAGTTTTCTCCATGCCTATGCGAGTTTTTTAAGGCTAAAGCCTTGCAAAGGCTCAGTTTTTAATGGAAGGGGGGCGAAAAGCCGAAGTTTTCAAACACCTCTATTCTTGAAATGTTAAAAAAGTCATAAAATATCAAATGCCTTTGCGTACGCAAGGTGAAAGAGATAGTTTCCGCCAAGTTTGACTGGAGGATTCATATTTGCATAGCTCCGCTCTTTATATGACCAATACATGCGCCAATCATCACGTTTTTCTTTATATCCGATTATGTTCGCGTCATATAAAAGCTGCAATGCCTCTTGAGCTGTGTTCATACCAGAAGGGATTTTTCGTCCAAGTTCATGCAGATATTTTATGTAGGTAAGATGTCTTTTCATAAAAAAATTGTAGTCAAATTCCCGGTGTCCAACAAAATACGCGAAAAAAGCCCTAAAATCAGAAAAGTTTTCATCGCTCATATAAATGAGAAGATAATCTTTTAATTCTCCTTCTACATACCGTGAGTAATCTGACAACATCGCCAAAAAATCTTTTTTTGTAAAATGCTCGCCACGTGTTGCTTCAACCATTTCGTTCAGCATTGTGAGAATATCACGCGGTTTATAAGTGGAATAGCGTAAGAATTCTATAAAAGGATTATCGATTGTTCCTTTCTTGCTATACACCTCGTAAGGAAAGTAATGCTTCCAGCACTGCTCAAATTCATAAGCCTTATCCTGCTGTTTTGAAAAATAATTGTCAGCTATTCTGAACAGTTTTGAGCGAACATAATCTTTATATGTAGTTTGCCAGGTCAATAGCACAGAATTGTCACGTAATTTTTGATTCATATTATGAATGCTCATTCGATACATCACATCAGGTCTCATCAACGGCATTATTTTTATGTTTTTTCCTGCAAGAATTGTTGTGTTTATTTCAAGAACCGCATTTGTCAAGGCCGATATGCAGTCAAAATAAAGTTCACTTTCAATTTCTGAAGGCCGTGCGTCAACACCATCAACAAAAAGTATATAGGGTTTGGAAAGAGCGAATTCATCAAAAGCTTTTTCAAAACCGTCACGAATTTTCATTAGGCTTATTTGATAGCTCTGCTCCACATTATTTTTTTTCTTGTTTGCTGTCAAGAGTACTGCCGAAACTAAAAACCCCGGCTTTTATCATTGCGTTTATGGATGCGGAGGCATTGTCAATAAACTCAAAAGCATTCACTAGCTCAGGCTTAAAAGCATTGCTATAAAAATCTTCTATTGCTTTTGTAAGTCCCTTTGTCTTAAATCCGCCAAGTAAATTTTGTGAATATAAATTTTTTAATCTTTCGGCAAGCACAAGATAAAGCAAATTTACCCAAACATCTTTCATTTCTGAAAGTCCGAGCATCTTCTGCTTTTTCATATTGATAAATTTTTGATAAAAAGTATTTTGAACAAGTACAATACTGCTATCAACGGAAAAGTCGTTCTGCCGAGAAATATAAACGGAATAAGCTGTTTTGCAAGAGCCTTTTTCTCCGATCAAAAAATAAGTGTCATTTTTGCAGATATTATCTATAACGTCATCAACGATAAAAATTTTCTCGAACAAGTCGGCATTTACACCTTTTGTGTAATAGTCAAATGCATCACCCTTAATCTTTGATAGCTCTTCAATTTTTTTCATACTTACTTTTGACTATAACACAGAAAAAGGAGTGCGTGCAATGTATGATTCTCGATGTACGTTTCAGGAAAACACTTCCGATTTTGACAAGGAAGTGAGATGCAGAAACTGGTTCAGAATGAAAGAATTTTCATTTTGCAGTGAGGGCCGCACTTGCAGTTCAGCAATGGCGGTCCTTGTCGCGTTCCGAATTTTTTAGCGGGTTTTCCAGCCGACGAGACCCTTGCCTTCGCTTGAAAATACCATGCCTATTTTGAACATCGTCTTTCCGTTCACGGCGAAGCGGTCCGCGTAGCCGTTTTCGTCAATCTGGTTCAGGGCGGCGTCCGCAACGGATTCAAAATCCTGCCCCCTGTCCATCTTAAGCTCAAAAATGAATACGGCATCTTTTGTTGCCGCAACAACGTCGCTCCGTCCGGCAACGCTCTGAAGCTCCGACACGACGCGCATTCCGGTAAGACGAAACATGAGATGCACTACGGACTCGTAATAGTTCTCGCACATGTCCTTTTTTACGATTGTAGGCAAGTCCGCTATCGCCGATTTTATGATGGAAAGGGCTTTGTCGATGTTGTGCGCGCGCAACGCCTTTCGAAGGTTAGTTATTTCAAGCCCCAAATCGTCGTAAGGGACCGTTACAAATTTATCAAGAAGGATACTCAAAAAACCTTCCTCAACCTCGCGGTTCGGAAAGTCCAGCGTAAAAAGCCTTTCTTCTTTTTCAAAACCTTTTATCGTAAGGTAGCCGCTCTGATAAACGACGGGGAGCATGTTTTTGCTGTCCGGGTCATAGTTCTTGAAGTGGTCCTCTTTTGCCTGCCGCCCGTTTACGAGATGCTCAAGAATCAACGGCTGGTTCTTGAGCGTTTTGACCAGAAAAGACGGCGTTCCGCTCTCAAACCAGTACGAGCCAAAATCTTTCTCGCTCAGGCATTTTAGAAGGCAGAACGGATTGTAAACGCCCTCAACGTCATGGGTAAAATGATAGCCGTCATACATTTCGGCGAGTTTTTTCTTTGTTTCTTCTACGGTCATCTCCTGCCGTTTTGCCAGCGCCTCGATTTCCGGCATAAAATATTCCGTAAGCTCCGATTCGCTTATTCCGCAAATCGAGGAAAACGCTTCGTTCAGACTTATATCGTTCAACTGGTTCAGCCCGCTGAAAATGTTGATGTGGCTCACTTTCGTGATTCCCGTGATGAACAGAAAACGGATGTACTTGTCGCAGTCCTTGAGCGGGCTGTAAAAACTCCTGAGTTCCTGCCGGTTCTGTTCCTCGTATTCCGTGTAGAGCGCGTCTAGAATCGGCTTGTCGTACTCGTCGATTAATATTACGACCTGCTTTCCGGTCTTTTCAGAAGTGAGTCGGATGAGATTTTTTAACCGAGGCGCAAAACGCTCGTCAGAAACTTCTATGTTGTATTTTCCTTCATATTCAGAAAGGATTGAGTTCATCTGGGACTTAAGGCAGTTCAAATCCGGGTAGTTGTCCGCCCCGAAGCTGATTTTTATGACCGGATATTGGGTCCATTCTTTTTCAGTTTTGGAAATGTAAAGACCGTCAAAAAGCTCTTTTTTTCCGAGAAAAAAATATTCCATCGTGGAAAGTAGCAGGCTCTTTCCGAATCGCCGCGGCCTGCTCAAAAAATACGGCTTTCCCTCGCGCACAACTTTGTCAATAAAAGCCGTCTTGTCCACGTAAATAAAACCGCGCCTGCGTAAATCCTCAAAATCCTGAATGCCAATCGGCAGATATCTGTTTCCCATGAATGTAGTATAGCACAAGATTTTAGGAAAATGCTATTTTCCAGCCGACGAGGCCCTTGCCTTCGCTTGAAAAGACCATGCCTATTTTGAACATCGCCTTTCCGTTCACGGCGAAGCGATCCGCGTAGCCGTTTTCGTCAATCTGGTTCAGGGCGGCGTCCGCAACGGATTCAAAATCCTTCCCCCTGTCCATCTTAAGCTCAAAAATGAATACGGCATCTTTTGTTGCCACAACAACGTCGCTCCGTCCGGCAACGCTCTGAAGCTCCGAAACAACGCGCATTCCGGTAAGACGGAACATGAGATGCACTACGGACTCGTAATAGTTCTCGCACATGTCCTTTTTTACGATTGTAGGCAAGTCCGCTATTGCCGATTTTATGATGGAAAGGGCTTTGTCGATGTTGCGAGCCTTCAAGGCATCGCAAATATCATCGATTGTAATTCCCAAATCATCGTATGGAACCGTTACGAATTTATTGAGCAGGATTTCAAGAAAGCCTTCCCGTACTTCCCTGTTTGGAAAATCCAAAGTGTATTTCCGGGTTTCTTCTTCAAAATCCTTTATCGTAAGGTAGCCGCTCTGATAAATTACGGGCAGCATATTTTTTGAATCAGGGTCGTAATTCTTGAAGTGGTCTTCTTTTGCCTTTCTTCCGTTCACAAAATTTGCCAGAACCAGCGGCTGATTCTGCAAAGTTTTTACAAGGAACGAAGGCGTACCGCTCTCAAACCAATACGAACCGAAATCCTTTGCCTTAAAGCATTTTAGAAGGCAGAACGGATTGTAAACGCCCTCAACGTCATGGGTAAAATGGTAACCGTCATACATTTCGGCAAGCTTGTCCACAGTCTGCTGAAATGTAAGCCGCTTTCTCGCCGCAAGAGCTTCGATTTCCGGCGTAAAATATTCCGTAAGCTCAGATTCGCTGATTCCGCAAACCGAAGAAAAATCCTCGTAAAGGCTGATGTCGTCAAGTTGATTCAGCCCGCTGAAAATGTTGATGTGGCTCACTTTCGTGATTCCCGTAATGAACAGAAAACGGATGTACTTGTCGCAGTCCTTGAGCGGGCTGTAAAAACTCCTGAGTTCCTGCCGGTTCTGTTCCTCGTATTCCGTGTAGAGCGCGTCTAGAATCGGCTTGTCGTACTCGTCAATTAATATTACGACCTGCTTTCCGGTCTTTTCAGAAGTGAGCCGGATGAGATTTTTTAACCGAGGCGCAAAACGCTCGTCAGAAACTTCTATGTTGTATTTTTCTTCATATTCAGAAAGGATTGAGTTCATCTGGGACTTAAGGCAGTTCAAATCCGGGTAGTTGTCCGCCCCGAAGCTGATTTTTATGACCGGATATTGGATCCATTCTTTTTCAGTTTTGGAAATGTAAAGACCGTCAAAAAGCTCTTTTTTTCCGAGAAAAAAATATTCCATCGTGGAAAGTAGCAGGCTCTTCCCGAATCGCCGCGGCCTGCTCAAAAAATACGGCTTTCCTTCGCGCACAACTTTGTCAATAAAAGCCGTCTTGTCCACGTAAATAAAACCGCGCCTGCGTAAATCCTCAAAATCCTGAATGCCAATCGGCAGATATCTGTTTCCCATGAATGTAGTATAGCACAAGATTTTAAGAAAATGCTATTTTCTGGCCGCTCTGCAACAAAGTCGGTATAAAATGCGATTTTCTTCTATATAATAGCTACTTTATTTTAATTGATTCTCCGGCGACCGCTAAAATCTTTCTTTGACAGAAGGGCGAAGAAAAACTTTAGTTTTTTGAGCTGACCTTATTTTTTGTGAGGAAATTTTATGTTTGAGAAATTTTTTAACCGCAATAAAACTTTGATTGCGTTTTTGACTGAAAACCTTGGCTTGCAAAAAAATTGCACGCTTTCAAGGCTGATTTTTTATCTTCAAAAATTCGAAAAATCTGACATCAAAATCAAAAAAATCTCGCCACGTTGGGTGGAAGAATTCCAATTCTTTCTATTATATAGCACCAATTTGTCAAAAGGGAGCGCAAGTCTTTATTCGTCGGCATTACGAAAACAACTTCATCTTGCGGTACGCGACGGAATCATTTTAAAAAGCCCCGCAGATTCAGTCAGAAACATTCCGATGCCGGAATCCCAAAAGAGTCCTCTGAGTTTGCATGACCTAAAAAAGCTTTCAAAAATCAAGATTTCGGGAACGCTCGGCTCGGAGGTAAAAAAGGCTTTTCTTTTTTCCTGCTGCACAGGCTTAAGAATTTCGGATCTTCGGGGGCTTAGATGGAGCATGATTTTTGAGAACGGCGAAAATACTTTTTGGCTCAGAAAAATCCAGAAAAAGACCGGGCACATTGTGACGATTCCTCTGAACGAAAATGCGGTGAAGATTTTGATAGCCCTGAATCCTGATTTTTTTGCCGGACCGAGTTCTAACAGTCCAAGAGCCTTTGAAGAATCTTGCGAGGCGATTTTTCCGCTTCTGGCTTCGACAAAAACTAATACGAACCAGTATCTAAAAAAATGGGGCGAGCAGGCAAATATTCCGCACGTTTCGTGGCATACCGCCCGCCACACGTTCGCGACTTTGGCCCTGGAAAACGGTGCAGAACTGCGCACCGTGAGCGAACTTCTTGGCCACACCGACATAGCGACCACTCTCCGCTACGCAAAAGCGACTGACCTGCTGAAAAGAAAGGCTGTTGACACACTGCGCGGAATTGTGGAGTAAGGCCCGTGAGCGGCGGGAGGTGGGCGGGG
>NZ_JPUF01000100.1 GCF_014737315.1 Treponema zioleckii
TATATCTTATACAGAATTATATTTCACAAATCTTTTTTTTCTTTATGAATTTTTCTGTACAAATTTTTGAAGCGAATGCTTCTATTATTATTTTTTTTCTTAAGCGGCGTAAAGCCACGTACTCACGCTTCCTTGCGTAAACCCTAAAGTTCAATTTCATTTTAGAAAGCAAGCTTGACTTGCTTTCTAAAATATTCTTATTTTAATCTTTTTCTCATTTCTTTTTGTTCTTTTAATATTCGATAATACTCAGAATACTCATTACATCTATTTAGACTATTCTTATTTAATAAAAACAGAATGCATAAAATATTTATTATTGCTACAAAATCTATCCAAGTAAAATATTTTTTATATAAAAAGAAAATTAAATATAAAATCCAAATTGAAGAAAGAATGAACCAACCGGCTCCGATAAAAAAGAATACTTTTTTATATCGAATAATCTGTATGATTAAGACAATTGCAAAAATACTTATAATCGTCATTATCCAATTTGATGAATAATCAGGGATTCCAGTTGTTGAAAAATATTCTTTACTTCTTTGTCTAAATGGTGCTGTTAATACACTTGATGTAAGAAATAAATAAATTCCAATAAGATAAACAAAAATACTTTTTTTAGGTTTTTCCATTTTTTTCCTCTTGCGAAGCAGGCCAGTGGCCTGTCGCCATAACAATGTTTTAAACCGCATTTTTGCCGAATGGCAAAAATGTCGGCTTTGAAAACTGTGTTAGGCGATTTTTCTTATATACCCTATTCTTTCCAATTTACAAGTTGGATTCCGTTTAGATTCTTAAAATGCTTTGTATTATTTGTAACGAGGACAGATTCTTTTTCAATGGCAAAAGAGCCGATGAGTATATCATCGTCATCAATCGTGATTCCATTTTTTCGCAAATATGCATATTGTTTAGCAGCTTCTTCCAAAACAGATTTATCCATATACACAATGCCACAATGATTTGCAAAAATCTCAAATCCGGCCTTTTGATTTTTAGGGTCAGAATATTCAAAGCCACGAAGAACCTCATAGTAGACCAAATCAGGAATTTTTATCGTATCAAAAGTATATGCGTTTTTAAAGGCAGCAAGAACATTCGAATTTCCGTTCAGTAAGTCGATGATTACATTCGTATCGAGAAAATATGTCATGCGTTCTCCCGAAATTTCAAACCGCAGCAAGAACGCAATTCATCAGCTTCAGAATCATTTAGAGTTCCAAAAATATTGTCTACAAATGAAAAATCGACATTTTGTTTTGCCTGATAAATGTTTCCAATTTTATCAAGATAAACAGAAACTTCTTCCAGAGCTGTTTCTGGCAAAGTCTTTATTTTTTCCATCACCATTTCGTACGACATTTTGCACCTCCATTCAGTAGCATTATAGCATATTTTTTGATTTTTTGCATTATATTCACTTCAAAAAGAAAAATAACAGCACAAACAACAGGCATGCACACAAAATAAATCCGAGAAGCATAAATTTTACGGTTTTTAGCCTTTTTGCAGCTAGTTCAAGTTTTTGATTTTTCTTCAATATCGCAAGTCTTTGTTTTTCTGCTTCTGTTTCAGAAATTTTTCCATTTCCAAGTTCATTATCGATTGAAAGAATTTGCTGATTCAATATATCAGCAAAAAATCTTGCGGTAATGTCCGCTTTTTTGCTGAAAATGGCTATAACCAAATTCAGCAAACTCAGAGCGATGAGTGCTATAAGAAATAAATGTATAAAACGCAGCCTGTTATTGTGGGATTTTCTTGAATCCGTTTTCAAGCTGGTCAAGCACATTCTTTATAGCTTGATAAAAGTCTTCAATCGTTCTATTTGTGCCATAAGTAAAGTAAAAGCTTAACCAATTACCGGAATCTTCAAGATTTGACATTCTAAATTCAGAGCATCCGGCGGCCGCCAAAACCTGCTTAAGTGCTTTTTTGTTTTCAAATTTCTTTTCGGTCTTGAAACCAAGATTTGGAGAATAATTTTCATATTCGAAATATATCTTAAGATTGTCATCAATTTTTTTGTAGACTTGACCGCCATTGTCAGAAAATCCTTCCGAAATCAGTTTCTCTGCAATAATACGAGAAATGACCAAATCTTTTTCTTCCCATATATTTGCAAACTCCTCTGCAACTTTTGCAAGCTCAAGATTTTCTTTTGAATAAAGTTTTTCGATGATTTCCTTTTTCATAGTATCCTCCAGTTCGGTATTCGTAAGCTCTTCTATGACCGCAATGTATTGACGTACAGAAATGTCAACAAATGGCCTTGTGTCAATCTTTTCAATGCATTCTGTGAGCCATTTTTTTATGTCGTTTTTGTACGAAATGCATTGATATGGAATGTTTGCGTTTCCAAGTGAAAGCCGTGACGGGGTATGTCCGTCAACGGTTAAATACAAGATTTTGTAATTATCTTTGTAATTTTTCTTTGCATAATTATTGTACCGCTGTAGCTGAGAAATCTGGTCGCCGGCATCTATTTTGTTTTCTATTAGGATTAGATAGTCTGGATTGTGGAATTTTATGGCAATGTCAAATCTTCCGCCTGCCTTTCCATCCTCGCTTATCGCTCCGATAGACTCTTCAACAGAAACTTCTGCATTTTTTGTATCAAGTTCAGTGTCTATTTTTGCCACATTTTTTACAAAGGGCTTTAAGAAGTAGTCGCCAAGTCCGTGAACGGCTTTGGGGTCAAGAATCTCACTCAAAAATGCTGAATGAAGACGCACTTCATTCTTTTGCATTCCAAGAATCTTGAATGTATTGAAACATTCGCCCGACTTTTCTTTTTCTTCCTGAACTTTTCTTGTTTTCCTGATTACATGCTCTGCTTTTTCAAGCAAGTCTTTTGTCTCTGAAAATTGCATATAATTTCCTCCGTTATGCAATGTTTACGCCTTGAAATTATAGTATGCTCAAAGTGCTGGTAGATGGTGTCCTTTACCACTACCATTTGGATGTTTCTGACAATATCCACTTGTAAGATGATCTATTGTTCTTTCTTTATGACCGCAGTATTTGCAATAGTAATCAGATTTTATCGTTCCTTCATATAATTTGTGATGTGCATTATAAGGATCTGTTGGATGCCTATTACAATGCCCACTAAGCAATAGTTTTAAATTAATCTCTTTATGACCACAATATTCACAATAATAATATTTGATTGAGGTTTTATTGCTTTTTTCTGTCGAGGCTGAATTACTACCTCTTGTTGAATCTGAACTTTCAGAAGTCGCTCTGTTTGAAGAAGTACTTCCACTAGATAGACTTTTACTAACTGAAGTTGTAAATATTGCAATTAATACAAATATTCCAATGCCCAAAATAAAAATTATACTGCCGCAAGTGATTTTTCCGATTTTACTTAAAAACCATGTGTATGGATTTTTAGTGATAGTAATGTCATTTGCAATTCGAATTTTTCTTTTCTTCCCGATTGTTGCAAAAATTGATATAAGTCCAATCAAGAAAATGATGCTACTAACTGCAGCCAGTGCGATAAATACAATTTCGTTTGTTTCTGCAAATATTGGACAAAAGCAACTCGGTACTATTCCAAGTACTGTTATAAGCCATGGTAGTTCAACGACTTTGAACCATGTCTTTGTATCTATATTTTCATATGATTCAATTTCTTTTTCATATTCAACTTTATGAGCATCTTTATACTCTGTAATTTTATCTTTGAATAAAATGCCGTCTGAATCGGGATAATTTCCTGTAAAAAGGCGAATCGTATCGATAATCCACCATATGTAAAAACCACCCATGGTGAAAAGTTGTAAAAAACCGCTTCCCCATTGTCGAAGCAAGAATCTATGAACACCAAGACAACCGAACAAAAGGCAAGTGAATGAAAGAATAAGTTTTCTCTTTATAGGATTTTGTTCTTTGTTTGATGATTTTTTTAGTGAACCATTAAATAATGAATACATTGATAAAAATGTTCTAATCTGCTCATTCAACCATTTTGAGATTTTCTCTTTTTGCGAGTTTTCTTCTAAAGATGTAAATTTCGTATCAATTTTAATTTTTTCTTGAATCTTATTTCCATTTTCGTCATCATCTAAATGGTTTAGTTTTGATATTTTTTCATTACAGTCAGATTTTAATACTCCGAAGAGAAGCTGGTTTTCATATTTTTTGTCTGTGGAAAATCCTGCGAAAAATGCAAGTTCGGTTTCATTAACTTTTACAGAAAATTTTATTCCACTTGTTCCGTTTACTGCATAATAAGGGGTGTAGGAGTTTATTTGATATTTATTGCTTTGGAAAGCTTGAAGAGCCAACTGAATAAGATTGAAAATTTTTCTTTTTTCTAAATCGTCCATAATTTTCCCCTTATAAAATGAAAATAGGTGGACTTTTCTTGAAACACCAAGCAGCCCAGTGGGCTGTCCGCCTAACAATTGGTTGTACCGCAGCGGGCTTGACCCGCTGTCGGCTACGAACCTTTGTTATGGCCTTTTTTACTCCATAAATGATTTAATTCTACTTTTTGTCTTATAGAATATATTAGTTATCCCAACCTGCGATTAATTCTTTCGCTAAATCTTTAACCATTTTTTCTTTACTATTCATATATTTTTCAATATATTTTCTTGCCTTTTCACATTTAATTTTTGATAGAGCAATTAAATAAGTCCGAGCGTTATAATCACTATGGGAACTTTCTTCTTCGCAAGCTTTAATTATTATATCTACAGAAGATTCATCTTTTAAATTTGCCAGTCCCATAACAGCATCTCTTTTTATAAAATTATCAGATTTATTATTTTCTAAAATTTCCAGAAATATCTTTTTATGATTTTGTTTTGGGAAATTCGACAGATATTCAATCGAGCTTCTTTGCCAATCCAAACTCTTTTCTGTCTGGTATATTTTTTCATAAGTAGATTGAAGCGAGTCAATTTTATTTTCTATCAATACATTGGTGATTGAAACTACTCTTTGTTCTGGATTTTCCAACATTCCTATCAGTTTATTTAAAACTTCAACAGGTTGCTTTCCTTTTAAAATATCCACAGTCCAGTACCTAACCGAAGAATCTTTACTATCTAAGTAAGCAAAAATTATATCCATTGACTCCTGGTCATTTCTACCTTCCAATACTTTAATCAGGTATTGTTGAATTTCGGTATATTTTGTAGTCTTTAATGCTTTCTGAACATCTTTTAATAATTCATCCGAAAATAAAAGAGGTTGTTCATTTACGCTAAAAGAATAATTTTCAGGAATCTCTCTTGTGGAAACTAAGTGTAACCAAACTTTTATATTTTCTATATTTTTTGATTCATAATATCCGTCTAATAGCTCCTCGGAAACAGGGCCTTTGTTATCCAATAACTGGTTTACAAAATCAACATCTTCTTTTGTCGGGCTGTTAGCCAAAGCCTGAATTGCAATACTCCGAGTCTGTGGATTATCTAATAACGGAATAAAATCATTTTTGAGGTTGCCAATTCTAAGTTCATTTATAGAATAAATTGCATACCCCTTTATACTATAATCCCAGTTCTTGACTGCATCTAGTAATAATTTTTCGGTTTTCTTATTTTTACCAGTAATCGAAAGAATTTGTGCGGCGAGGATTTTTGCTCTTACATTTTCACTGTTAATTCTATCGTAAGCAGTTTTTTGTAAAGATTTCTTATCCAGCTGAATATACAAAGGAATCATATGACTGTCGCCAAAATTTTCGTATTCTACCAAAAAATCAAATAAAGCGGTTGTATGTTTGGTTTTTAAATGCATCAAAGCCATACCAGCCCAAATAATATTGGCCTCTGGCTTTTCGCTTTTTATTCTTTCTAAAAGCTTTTTTTCAAATTTTTTATCACCGGCTCCTGAAATAACCAGATAAGACAGCAAGCGTTGATTGTCATTTTTTGAGTTAAATAAAATATTAATATTATTTTTGTAAGTGGAAGTTTCTTTAAATTTTGACAGCGGATATTCAACAATTTGTCCACCGTTTTTCATGAGCTGAATCATATCACTGAATGGCAGCAGGAAAACTGAATATGACTGAAACATTTTATCCAAATCTGTTTCAGTAAACTCAGTTTTAGTTGCATTGATAAAATCTTTTTCAAAATCTTCAATATTTTGCCCAAATAGAGCAATTGAAAAGAATGTTGTTAGTATCATTGATAAAATAATTTTTTTCATTTTTTCTTCCTAAAACAAGCAGGCCAGTGGCCTGTCGT
>NZ_JPUF01000101.1 GCF_014737315.1 Treponema zioleckii
CGTTTATCTGCGTTTAAAATCTAAAAGTTTGTCATTCTGAGCTGGTTTCAGAATCTCTGTCGTCTTGCGGGAAAAAAAAGACCACGAAACTAGTTCAGAGCGTCCCAGTCTGTCATGTCGAGCGAAGTCGAGACATCTACTGTTCCTGAACAACAGCGGAATGGAGAACACTATCGCTTGTAGACCTCTCGACTGCGCTCGATGTGACAAAAATGCTTATGATTCTTTTAGAATTCGCGTTGAAAAGCTAATTTCCGTCGGCAAAATAAACGGTTACGGTATGAGGACCGGTTGTGTCTGTAATGGTAAATTCCGTTTCTTTTTGAGTGAAGTTTGAAAGGTACAGTAAGATTCCTGCACCCTGAATATAAAAATCAGTTTTATCGGTTCCTGACCCCAAAGAACATTCTGAAATTCCTGAATTCATTACGACAAAAATTCCTGCTTCCTTTAGGTTTTCCCAGCCGGGTTTTTGAATATTTACGATTTCCTTTACGTCGCCTTTTATTTTATATTTATCTGTATTTTTTCCATCTCCGGAGCCGTTTCCGAGCCAGTTGACCGAATCCCAGTTTATGCCGACTTTAGTTCCGCTTGCAACGATTTTGAGCGCAAGAGTTTTCGATATTCCAGATTTGTGCGTAACTTTTACAGTAATATCGCCCTCTGGAGCCGATTCTGAGACTTTTAACATATTTTCTTCTATTAATATGCCTTCTGCATCAACTTCAAAAACACAGTCTTCGGTAATGTCCGTTTTGTAAACCGTGTCCGTAACGATAAGCCCGATGCTTTCGCCCTGCGGAACTTCTAAAGCACTTGTGGAAGTGTTTACAATCAAATCTTCAACGGCAAAGTCAAACTTGTAGGCCCCGTTCTTGAATTTTGCAGTTCCCGCGTAATTTTTGCCATTTGCCCGTATGGAAATGTTTGCCTTTAGAGTGGTGTGAGCGGCATCATTCATAAGAATCATAAGGCGGACTGTTGATTCGTTCGGCCCGTAATCATCAAACTGAAAGCTTTTTACCGGCACGGAAGAATTGTCTGTGGAATCCGTGAGCGTAACGGTTGTCTTTTTTGCAAAGGCAGCGGCATTTGCCCCGCTGATTTTTAGTTCGCTGTTGTCAAGATAAATCCATATTCCTGCGCCTTCGATTTTTGTGGAATTTGCGCCTTTTGGAATAATCGGAAGGGCAGCTTCGGTTGCAGAATCTTGTCCGCCGTTTTCATCTGGATTTTCGTTTTGATTTCCGTCCTCTGGAACGGAGTTGTTTTCGTCGTCAGAAATCGGTTCCGAAGGTTTTGTTACCGGGCTTACGTCGTCGCCAGCGTCGTCGCTACATGAAAGAAAGAATCCGCTTGAAAGAATAAGTGCAGAACTTGCCACTGCAAGAAAGAGTTTTGATTTTTTCATAAAATTTCCTTTTTGGTTTTAGAAATCGATATGGATACATTCCCAGATGAATCAGCAGATGCCGGTTCATCCGGGAAGACTGCAGGAAAAGTCAGGATTTACTCTGTGATGTCGTAAATCTTAAAGTTGGAAATCTTGATATTTGCAGCTCCTGTTTCGCCAAAGGCAAAAATGCATTGAAACTTATCAAATGTTGCAGTGAATTCGATTTCTTTTACAAGAGTTACAGCTTCGCCAGATTTAAGCTCAATCTTTTCCTGCAAAAGGTAGCCTTCATTATCACCGCCTTTCCAAATGCAACCGTTCAAATCTGAGTCAGATTCAAGAGTTGCTGAAATAAAGTATTTTTTTCCGGCATTAAAAATCGGTGTGCTGTCAGAAGATATTGTAAGGAAAAGTTGCGATGACCATGCGCCCCAGCCGCTTGCTGCAGGTTTTGAAACAGAAACTATTCCGTCTTCAATTGAAACAGCAGAATTTCCTGCTCCAGAAGCGTCTGTATATTTTTCAAGCTCGATTTTTGATATAAGATTCTGCAAGGTTCCAAGTACCGTTACTGTCATTTCGGTTTCGAATGTTTTTTCGTCAACCGTGTAGGAAGCCTTTACCGTGAGCGAGCCAGCTTTATTTCCAGCTGTAAGGAATCCGCTTTTATCAATTGAAGAGCCTTGTGCTGCGTCGCCTGAAAGCGTGTAAGTTACATTTTCCGTGATGTTCTTGGAATTCGAATCCTTTACCGTAAACTGGATTTTTTCGCCCTGCTCAAGTTTTTCTGCCGATGCGGAGATTGTGATTTTAGTTACGGCTTTTTCTGCTGGATTTTCTTTTGCGGCAAAATAGAGTTCTTTAAGACCGAAAGTTCCGCTTCCGCCTGCAATTAAGGCAAATTCCACAGCAGTTTCCGGGGCAGAGCCGAAGTCAGAAATTTTTGCGTAGTAGGTGCGCGTTCCGTCTGCATTCATTACAAAATTATCTGTAACTGCCTTTTGCACTTTTGGAATTTGAATGTTTACTCCGTAGTTTCCCTCGTTCTTTTCAGTATTGATTGTGAAGTTTGAAATATCTGCAGTAAATACAATATACTCGTAGCCGGAAAGAGCGCCTTCTTCAAGTCCTGTGAACGCGGCTGCAATTCCGCCAACTCCAGTCCACATTGAGTCTGAAGATTTGATTGTCCATGTGTTGTTTTCGTTCCGCTTTGCTTCGCTTCCGGCTCCCCAGTCAGCGATTTCAGGACCTGCTTCACCAGATTTTACGAAATATTTTTTGTAGTAATCGTCCAAATCTGAAAGTTTGAATGAGTCGCCGATTATTGGTTCTGGCTGCGAGTTATTTTCATCGTCAGGGAGCGGTTTTGGTGTGTTTGTTACAGGGCTTACGTCGTCGCCAGCGTCGTCGCTACATGAGACAAAAAATCCGTTTGCCGCAACGAAAAGTGAGCTTGCAAGAATTAAAAATGTTTTTGAGAGTTTTTTCATAGAGAATCCTCCTTGTTTTTTTCTATGTCCTATTCTCTTGGTGTTTTTTTTATTTTTGTAGGGAGATATTTTTCTTTAAGGTTTGTGTTTTTCGGAAAACCGAAAATTAAACACAAAATTGAAGAAATCGGAAAGTTTTTGATGCAGATGAAACTCGGAAGTGAACAGAATCGATGTCATTCTGAACTTGATTCAGAATCACGGCTCCTGCGGCAAAAAAAAGACCCCAAAACTAGTTCGGGGTGACAGTGGAGAAGTGGTTTTGACAGACTGAACCACCGAGTTTTTCGGGGCGTTATTGATAAACGCGGACGTAATCGATTAGAAATTCTGTGCCGGTTGATTGGAGTGCACTTGCAGCGCCGGTTCCGCCGAGATTTCCGCCGATGGCTAGGTTCAAAATGATGTAAAACGGCTTGTCATACGGCCAGTTTACGTAACCGCTTCCGTCGTTGTAATAAGTTTGCTGGGCCACGCCGTCGTAGTATGCGGTAATTTGGCTTTCGTTCCATTCAACGCTGATTGTGTGCCAGTCTGCGGACAAGTCAGAACCGAAATTCTTCCGCCCGATAGATTTTGGGCTTGCACTGTAATGTCCTTCGGCGTGAAGTGAACTGAAAATCGTGTGCTCACCGTTTGTGCTCGGCGCGTTTTCCATAATGTCAATCTCGCCGCTTTTCGGCCAGCTACCGTATTCGCTTTTTTCTGGCATCATCCAGAATGCAGGCCATGCGCCTTTTTTGTCGGTGATTTTCATTCTTGCTTCAATGATTCCGTATTTCCAGCTTTGTTTTGAATTCAAGCGGGCACTTTTCCATTCACCGTTTTCATATTTCGCTTTGATTTTTAAACAGCCGTCCTCAACGATTGCTGTATCTGCCACCGTTGAGTTGTCGGTATAATTCTGAAGCTCATTGTTGCCCCAGCCACTTTTTCCAGTCTGATATTTCCACTTTGAGGTGGCAGGAACGCCGGAATAGTCAAATTCATCGCTCCATACAAGTTGCCTTTCGCCAATATTCATGCTTACCTCTTCTTCTTCCGGGACGAATCCGCACGAAGTTGACGTAAGCGCCAAAATTGCACAGACTGTCAGAAGTTTTTTTAATTTCCTGCTTTGTTGATTTCATATTTCCTCCTTGTTTTTACTCGCTAAGCCCAAGATAAGCTTTTCCTAATGAAGTCAGGCTGCCGTCTCCGTTTTTTATGTTGTTGTCTGCATTAAAAATTGAATTGAACGGAATGGTCGTTGCGTTTCCGTGGCTCATAAACCACGCGTATTTTGCTACAAGCGTGCTTGATTCCATAAATGCAGTTTTTTCAAGCATGGAAGAAGTCTGTTTGTCAACGCTTTCGCTTTGTCCTCCGTTGTTGTATTCCCATGCACAGAATTCCGTAAGCCAGATTTGCTTTTTGTATTTTTGGGCGTGTTCTTTTATGTAGCCTTCCTGCGCGCCTGGCCAGTTCATGTAGCAGTGAAGTGCAAAATAATCGTAGCGCGGTGCCCGGTCGTATTTTCTCTTGTACGCGCTTATAAAAGCGTCCATCCATTTTGAAGGCGTATCGTAATTTTTGCCGTCGCCTAAAATTGCTCCCGAATATTGAAGGGCAGGTCCAACGAGCTTGAGATTAAATTCTTCGGCAATGTCTTCGAGATTTTTCCAGTCGTCGGCAGCTTTCGTCGGTGTGATTTCTGAGCCGCCGTCTCCGGCTGTTTTAAGGTTTGGCTCATTGTAGCCGAGAAGATATTTGCATTCCGGGTGATTTTTGTAATATTCCCTGAGTTCTTTACGGCTCTGTTCCGTGCTTAAGCCCCACTGCATGGGAATGTAAAGAATCCCATTTGCCCTAAAAAGTGAATCTTCGGCTTCCGTCGGGTGCGTTCCCCAGTTGTAGACCCATTTTATGCCGTCCGTTCCCTGAACGAGGGAAGTAACTTCTGCTTCGTTCAGATGATTGTAGCAGAGTCCTTTTTTATCCAGCGGATTTTCGTCAAAGCGGATTTCCTGTTCGCTGTTGTTCTGTCCTTCTTTTTTTACGCTTTCCACAGTGCTGTCAAAAGTGCAAGACGAAACAGAAATCAAAGTGAAAGCAGAAAATATTGCTGGAAAAATGCGACTTAAAAGCATAAAGTCCTCCGTCTGATTTTTTATGTCAGTATAAAAGGTGAAAAATCAAAAAAGTAGTAAGTGGATTTTAGAAAAGTGTTGATTTTTCGGCGGCGAGAGGGAGAGAAAAGTATGAAGTATGAAGTATGAAGTATGAGGTATGAGGTGAAAATTAGGAATGGAGAATGGAGGAAAAAAAAGTGAGCATTCCGAGAGACCCACTCTGTCATTCCGAGAGTCCCGCTCTGTCATGTCGAGCGAAGTCGAGACATCTGCTGTTCTTGGGCAATAGCGTAGTGGAGAAAACTATCTCTTGTAGACCTCTCGACTACGCTCGAGGTGACAAAAATGGTTATTCCGACTGCGCCCTGGCTGGTATTGTTGCGTTATCCGTGTTTTTCAGTATCTGTGTCCCATCCGTGTGAATCTGTGTTTATCTGCGTTAAAAAACTGAAACTTGTCATTCCGAGCGTCCCGCTCTGTCATGTC
>NZ_JPUF01000102.1 GCF_014737315.1 Treponema zioleckii
GTAGGCCAACCCAAAAATCCGCTTTTCCCCGGAAAACCCGCCACAAAAAGCGCCTTTTCCGGGGAAATTTAAGGATTGCGCTACATATAGCGTAGTTTTTTCCGTTCTAAAACCGCTCGAATTTTCTGACGAGTGGTTTTAGAATTTTTCGCGGACGGAACTTTTCCGCCGATAAAATTCTTAACGGAGGATTTTTAAACTTAAGCTGATTTTTGTCTTTCTGGAGCCGGAAAGCGGATTTAAGGCGTAAAAACGCCCTGAATCCGCCGGAAAACTGCCCCGCGTAAGGCTCATCAATCTCAATTGTTACCACTACGCGGGGAACAACCCGGTAAGGTATGTGGACCCGGATGGAAGGTATAGCTGGGAGCAGTTAAAAAAGATTGGGCTGAAGCATGGTCTGCAGTTAAAAATCTTGATTTTGGTTATGACTATACACAACTGGCATCTCAAGCTTGGAGTGATGGAAATTATTTTCAAGCTGCAATTTATGAACTTGATGCCAGTTGTGAAATGGTATTAGATTTAGGTCTTGCCTATGCTGGAGCAGAAGTTATCGGAATAGCTCTTGGTGGTAGTGCGTCAGGTGGTTTTGGTGCATTGACCCAAGCAGGAAAGTATG
The DNA here is from genome assembly GCF_014737315.1 of Treponema zioleckii. GTDB lineage: Bacteria > Spirochaetota > Spirochaetia > Treponematales > Treponemataceae > Treponema_D > Treponema_D zioleckii. Next base: position 623 of record NZ_JPUF01000102.1, read on the forward strand.
GAATACATACCTACTCCGAGTTAAGACAAACATTGGGAACTGGCTCAGGTCTTCAAGTTCATCATATAATAGAACAACGATTTGCAAAACTTTTGGGTATTACGGATACAACTCTTATGAAATCTGTAGTTCTGACTCCTGAGGAACATCGAAAATTTACAAATGCTTGGAGGGCCCTTATTCCCTATGGAGAAGGAACGCAATCGGCAACAAAACCTCAGATACTAGAAGCGGCAAAACAAATATATAAAGAATTTCCAAAGTTATTGGAAGCTGCAAGGGAAACACTTGGAGAATAACAATGAACATTATTCATAGAATTTCATATAACGATAAAAAAACAGAAAAAATATTTCAACAAATGAATATAAAGTCAAAAGGTGGACTTGTTCACTATTTTGATATTGGTGAAAATGATTGTAATTGGGAGCAAATAAAAAAAATTGTTAATCAAAGCAACGGAATTATAATTGATAATCAATATAAAACAATATTTTCTAAAAAAGAATTAGCTTTAAGCAAATATTTTGTGATGATTCCAACCTGGCATTTTCTTTATCCAGAACCACAAAATAATTTTGGATATGAGCAAAGTACTTATAACTCCTCAAAAAAATGTGTTTGCTGTAATCGTGGACTTATCCGAAAAGATCTGTTTGCTATTCAGAAAGAACCCAAATGGGGCAGCAAGGATATCGGTCAATTAAATTGGATTTTTGACGAATTTTTTGTGACTGAAAAATTGAAAAAACTATTATCAAATGAATTTGATATGACCTTTTCCAAAGTAAGGCTTTATCAGACAAATGATTTTTGCCAAAATACTTTTAATCTTGAAATAAATGCAATCATAGAAATTGAGAATAAGGACACTCTTGATTTTGAAATATGTCCAAAATGTGGAAATATTAAGTATCATTTGTGTCATAATAATTTTTTTCCAAAAATAAAAATGAATAATAATCATATAGCCCGTACTAAAGAATTCTTTGGAAGCGGAAATGTTGCATATAATCAAGTTATAATAGACAGAGCTTTATATGATTTTTTCATTCAAAATAAAATAAAAGGGGTGGAATTTATACCTACAATTAGCGAATTATAATTTTCATTGTTTTGACAATCTTGGTAAGGTCGCTATCGTTCTTCTTCCCCCAAATCGCGATTTGTGGGAAGACAAAAAATCCACTTTTTTCCCGGAAAACCGCCACAAAAAGCGCCTTTTCCGGTGAAAATTAAGGATTACGCTACATATAGCGTAGTTTTGCAAGTCCTAAAACTGCCTGAATTTTCTGACGAGTGTTTTTAGGGAAATTCACTAGCGGAAGTTTTCCGCCGATAAAATTCTTAAAGGAGGATTTTAAAACCTGAGCTGATTTTTGTCTTTCTGGAGCTAAAACCGGCTTTTTAAGCCAGAAAATGCCTGAAATCCATTGCGATTGGAGGGCTGTCAGTCCAATCAATCTCAATTGTTACCACTACGCGGGCAACAATCCGGTGAGGTATACGGACCCGACGGGTAATTATTTGGAAGTTACTGACAATGGTGACGGAACGTATATTATCGCTGGTGGTGTTGCTAACTCTGATAAAAATATTTATATACTTGATGCTAATGGAAATCGTTCCGGAATCCTTGGGAAGATGTTAACCGAAAATTCTTTCTTTGATGATGGTGCTTTAGTAACAGGGGCTGTTATCGATTGCCGGGATTCTTCTGGTAGGGATTTTCTTGAGAAATTTGAAAAAGATACTCCTGATGTGATTACTTACATGAATAATGCTGGTAATGGCAAGATGTATGATTTTAAGGATTTAGGAAAAGACAGTTTAAGCGGTATTGAATTGAATAAATATCGGCATCGCGGAATGGACCTTGGAACTGATAAAGATGGAAATAAGATTTTCGGTTCCGCAAGAGATGTTGGCAATTATGCTGCCGGATATGTTGCTGGCAAAAGCGGACTCTTTTGGGGAGAAGCACGGCTGGGCTTTGATGGATATCAATCGACGCAATCTAGGAAATTATGTACAGAAGGTGCCGCTACGCAAGCTGCGCAGAGTTTAGGCTGGATTGCCGGACAGAATACCTCACAGGGTAAAGAAATCTTAAAATATCGCTTGCAGAGAATGTCTATGCCTGCATACAGGTTCTAAAGGAAATAAAAATGAGCAATAAAAACTTAAAATTGATTGTAGGAATAGACATTATTCTTATTTTTACAGGTTTGGTGTCTTATTATTTGAAAAGAAAGGTCGGATATGCTCTTTATAATTGGATATCATTGGCTTTCCTGATAACTGTTTTTTTTATTCAGTTATGACTATGTGGACCACAAAAAAAGGCTGGAGTTTTTTATTCAATTTTTTACATGTACAATCTTAGTTTCGATTAGACACTTCGATATCCCAGATAGATTTTCCTTGATAATCGAAGTTCCGAAAATTGAAAAAAAGATGAAACAGATAGATGTGAATGATGACAGAGTGACAGTGTGTGATGATTTTGTAATATATGATTGGGAACCTGGATTTCTTGATTATCAGTGGGTTTTAGTCTATGACGAAAAAAATTTGTTAGAAAACAATGAAAAACCAAAAGAAATTTCAGAAGGCAAGCTATACCCGCTGTATAAAGCTAAAAACTGTTTTTATTTATGTATATTATATAGATAAAAATCTATAGATTGCCTCCTTAAAAACTTTCTTGACACCGAGTTTATTTTGTTTTATATTCAAGTCAGAAGGTCTCCATTAACCTGCGGTTTGAATCCGTGAAGAGATGAACTTTAAGAAAGACCGTTTGCTTTTTTGGGGCAGGCGGTCTTAGTTTTTTTGTGGACAGAGTCATGTTTGAGCTGAAAGAAAAACTTACGTTCATCAATATAAATCAAGATTATTTAAAATATCTCCATGACAGTTGCCAAGAAGTTTATTTCAAGCCGATAGGATATGAGAATAAGCCTTATCTTGGGATCTTGATAAACAAAGAGAAAAATCAGTATGTAATACCACTTTCATCGGCGAAAGAAAAGCATAAGGCTTGGAAGAACATTGAGACGGACAGATTTTTGATTTATGAGAATTGCGAAAAATCCGTGCTTTCAAAAAATGCAGTTTATAAAGACAATCCAGACGGTACGGTAAAGCACATTTTGTCAGTGATAGACTTGAAGAAAATGATTCCGATAAAGGAAGGCTTGTACACAAAAGTTGATTTGTCAGCAAAAATAGGGGACTCCATCGGTGAGATAAATTACAAAAATCTCTTGAACAAGGAATTTTCGTTTTGTTTGAAAATCTTACCGGCAATTATTCACAAGGCGAACAAAATTTACAGCAAGCAGATTGATACAAATAAAGTTTCAAAATTCTGTTGTGACTTCAAACTCCTCGAAGAAAAATGCAAAGCCTATGAAGTAAAATCGGTGTAATTTCGACTTTTTTGTTCTTCCCCAAAATCGTGATTTGTACCACTACGCGGGGAACAATCCGGTACGGTACACTGACCCGGATGGAAGAGCTGACATTGTAGACGGAGATTCCCCAAGCAGCTTTACAACGGTTGACCGGCAGACAGGTCGCCTGATTTCTTCTCCAGGGCTCAATTATGTCGAGCACGATTTACAAAATTATTTCATTACCGGAAATGCAAACTATCGAGACAGGCTTCCAGATATAAACTGCAGTCCGCTGGCAATGTCTGCTTTGGAAGCAGAGATATGCGAACACTACGGAATTGAATCTGAAAGCATTGTTCCTGGCCTATCATCAAAGGCAATGGTTGGGATTCTTACCGGAGGTTCACTTGATATTGCTGCAACAGCCCAAAAAGCCAGTGGCAGTGTAATAAATAAGCTAGGAAATATTGCTGCAAATGTAATAACTTGGAGAAAATCGATTAGCCCTACCCAGGACTTAATAGAAGGTACAAATATTCCTAAATCTTTTGTATTAAATGACAAATTCATTAATGGAAAGAAAATTTGGGTTCATGGAAATGCTACCAAACACATGGGGGAATTTGTTAATTCTGCAAAGGGATCTATACTGGTAGAGAATGAATTAATGTTAAGTTTCCAAGATACAGTATCTCAAATATTACCGAATGTTAAGTCTGGAAGGCAGATGTTTTACAAAAATGGTTGGGAAATCGGTATAAATGGGGATGATGGTGTTATATATCATGCTTTATATAAATAACGAGGTGGAAGAGTGTTTTTGGAAAAACAAGGACTTATTACTTCAAAATTCGAAATAAAAATTTTCTTTCAGAAAGTAGCGACAGATTTGTTAATGGTAAATATAGTTAATCAGGCACAGTCAGGAATCCCAAGTTATTGGCGATTAACAAAAAATGTTTCCATTCCTCCTCTAGAATTAGGGGTTGATTGTCAGAACGGATTTATTTCAAATATAACTTTTTTTGTTGATGGTTTTGATGTCAAAAATATAGAAAATATAAATATTTCTATATCCGATGGTGCAGTTTTAGTTAATACAACCGTTTTTAAAAAAACTAATGATTATATAGACGTAAAACAATCGTATGATGTTTTTTACAATAAAAGAAAATTGATTTGCTCGTTTTCAGAAATAAAGAATTTTATGAAAGCTTTTAAAATGGATAGAATTGAAGTATTTGTGAATGATAAAAATCAAATTGTTGGATTTTCAATATGTGATTTATCTGAAAATGAAGAGAAATTGCTTAGGAGCATTATACAAGAAAAATGTTATGGATCCGGAGGTGACATATTACATATATTATGAGAACAATACCCCTGAAAAAGTTGTTGATAAAGCGTTGTCTTATAAACCAATTATACTTTGACGTTATAGAACTTTTGTGACTCAAGT
>NZ_JPUF01000103.1 GCF_014737315.1 Treponema zioleckii
TTTGCGATTTGCGGCGGCTTGCCTCCGATTTCTCATGAATGAAGGAGGCGTCTGTGACAGAGTACGAAACGGCGATGTTAATCATCGCAATTATCACTCTTGTTATAGAACTGCTCTCTTTCCTGAAAAAATAGGACTTAGAGCATAAAAAAGCCCGCCCAAAGCTGACAACTTTCGAGGGCGGGTTTTATACTTAGCTTAACGGAGGCGGTCGCTCTTTTTGCAAGCGTCCCCGTTCCATTTAATATATATTGCTATCCTTTTTCCGTCAACTTTCAGACGCACTAAAACGTTTGTAAAAGGACAATAATACTTTTGCAATCATTTCGTTATTTTCAGGTGTATCAGGAATGCCAGCTTTTTCCAATGAGCTTCCATTTCCTAAAGCTCTCTCATAATTATGAATCTCTCGTTTCTAGGTTGCATTTTCTCTTTGCATTTGTTTTGTAATTTTCTCAGGATTCTCATTTTGCATTTTTTCAAATTGTTTTATTATTTCTTTTCGTATATCATAATTTACTGGTTTCTTCACATGCCCTCTGGCATAAATATCTATCTTTCCCTTAGGCACTCTTGAGAATCCATCTGTATAAATTTCTATAGGTTTTGATGAACCTGGAGGCGTAAAAGATTCGATTCTTACAACAGTATCAATATTAGTTTTAGATCCTTTTACTGCTGTTTCAGGCAGCTCCTCAACCTTCTTCCCAGCCCATTTCTTTGCATTCAGACCGTTGTCAATAACAGTACGGGAACGCTGCGTGCCGGAATTTACGCCAGCGTTTTCTTTTGCACTCGTCTTCTTACTCAGCCAGACCTTCACGCCCTTGACCGTCGCCGTTCCGAACTGCACCATAGAGACAATCAGAAGAAAAGCGTTCACCCCCATCTTTGCGACAGCCTGAGCGAATTTCTTAGCGGCCTGCTTAAGCCCTGCGATGCTCCCCGTGCCCACGAGCGTAACCGCCCGCGCGGGGGAGATGAGCGAGCGATTGTGTGCCGTGCAATTCTTCCGAAAGTGTTGTATACTGTATGCAATACGGATGATAAGGGAGGCAAAAAATGTCGTATGCAGTTTTAGAAAAAAGCTACGCAACATTGACGGCTGAACAACAGATGATTGTTTATAATCTTGTGCTTTCGCTTGAAAAAATGAATGAGAGGCAGTCTGTTCACCCCAAAAAGCGCGAGTTCGGCAAATTCAAAGGGAAGGCAACAGCGACGTTTTCGGACGACTGGGAGATGAGCGAATCGGAGTTGTCTGCAATGAGCAGGATATAAATATCGTTCAGCTGCCAGTTTCCAGCGGAAGCTCAGTCATTTCGGAAACCTCTTCTATTGTCATTCTATTTTTCTTGAGCATTTTTTCCGCAATTTCAGCCCTGCCTTCTCCTTTTCGTTCATGAATGTATACTACCACGGTTTTAGCGTATGTCGGAATGACAGGATTGCTGCCCGTAAGACTCCGTGCAATTCCGCATTACAGTTTTGTTCGTCCGTTGAGCAAAACTCAAAAGCACTTTATAATGTATTGATATATGGAAGATTCAGTATCAAACTCGGAAAGTTCATCCTTAACAGGAACAGTTCTCAGCGGAAGCAACAACACTTTTGAAGTTGAGTGCGGGGACAAAGACGAAGACGGCAACCCGATAGTCCGCCAGTGCACGTTAAAAAGCAAACGACTAAAAGTCAGCACAAAATATTACAATCCACTTGCGCCGGGCGACGTGGTAGAAATCGAAGTAGACAGCCTTAACGACGAAAAAGGTCAGATTCTCTCTCTCGTACCGCGAAAAAACGAATTCGTTCGCTGGAACGTAAAAGGCCGCGCACCACAGCTTCTTGCGGCAAATCTCGACTACATAATCCTTGTGACCACGCCGGACGAACCACCGTTCAGGGCAAGATTCATAGACCGGGAACTGGCTCAGGCCGAATACGAAAACCTTACGCCAGTAATCCTCGTGAACAAATATGATTTGGAAGCCGCGCAGGATCCTGATTTTCAGGAACGGCTAACGATTTGGGAGGACTTGGGCTACAGAGTCATCAGAGTCTCCGCAAAAACTGGCGAAGGACTTACCGAGCTTGCAGAATTGATTAACGGAAAACTCAGCGCGCTAGTCGGTCAGTCGGGCGTGGGAAAATCTTCTCTCGTGAACGTTCTCGACAACTCTTGCGTCCTAAAAACCGGAAGCCTCAGCCAAAAGTACGGGCGAGGAACGCATACCACAACAAAAGGCACTTTGATGCACCTTCACCTTAACGAGTCGATTGTAGGAGGAATCCAGAACGCTTATGCCTCAATAATCGACACACCTGGAGTAAGACGTTTCGTTCTTCACGACATTCAGGCCGAAGATTTGGGACTGTACTTTAGGGAAATCAAACCGCTTTTGGGAAAATGCAAATTCGGCGTGAGCTGCAAGCACGACAGGGAACCTGGCTGCAAGATTCAGGAAGCCGTTTATGCAGGCGAAATCACCGAGCCAAGATTTGAAAGCTACCTAAGAATCCGCGAGGAAATTCTGACAGGCTCGTGGGAAGACTAGCACACCGAATAAAAATTAATCGTCATGCCGAACTAGTATAACGAATAAGAAATAAGAGTCATGCTGAACTTGTTTCAGCATCTATATTTAGAGATTCTGAGACATAGGGAGCGTTAAAAAATCGCATTGCAATTTTTAGCAACTGTGTTGCGCATGGTTCAGAATGACTATTTATTTAGGATTCGTTGTAGTAGCCAAAGCTAAAATCAACACGGAATCAGAGACAACAAAAAATATGCACAGAAAAACTTTGGAAGATTTGGCGTTTTACAGAATACGCGAAAAAATCTCAGGATACTGCGTAAGCGAGGAAGGAAAAAATCAACTTTTAAGGCGTGAACCGCTTACGAACGAACAAAAAGAGGAAATTGACCGCCTAAAAACTCTAAGCTCACAATGGCAGCGGGCAATCACATCAAAAGAACCGGTCAGCTTGCACTCCTGGCAGGAAATTTATTCGTTTTTGAGAGTGCTGAAAGCTGAAGGCTCAACTCTTGAACTTAGCCAAATGGCAGCGATTCTGGGATTCTGTCATTCTTCACTCGACGTTTACTCGACAATCAAAACGGCCTCAAAGCAGCTTGCAATAAAAGATTTGCTGGATTTGACCGAAAAACTTCCGTTCAGCGAATTGCAGCAGAGCGTGAATTTTATTTCGCGAGTCGTGGACACTGACGGCACAATGAAAGACATTCCGGCACTGCGCGAAATAAAGGCAAAAATCACTTCGATTCAGGCAGAAATAAATTCAGCGTTAAGAAAATACACGAGCGACACTACGTTGAACGACGCTCTGGAATCGAACGTTCCGGCGTTCAGGGCGGACAGGCAAGTAATCGCGGTAAAGGCCTCGCAGCGGAACCGAATTTCGGGAATCGTGCACGAAGTGAGCGCTTCCGGCCGAACCCTTTACATTGAGCCGGAGGACGTGGTTCGGAAAAACAACGAGCTGATTCAGGAAGAATTCCATCTTCAGCAGGAAACACGAAAAATCCTTACGGATTTAACGGCGAACATTCATCCGTTTTATCATCAGCTAAAATATGCCCTTCAAATCATGTCGCTTTTGGACGAAACTTATGCGGCGGCACGCTGGGGAAGCGAAAATCTGTGCGTTTACGCGCTCGACACGGAAGAGGACCTTGCCCCTGAACTTTTGCAAGCACGCCACCCGCTTTTGGGAAGCAAGGCAGTTCCAATCGACATAAAATTTCTTTCGGGCAAAAATATTCTGATTATCACAGGACCGAACACCGGCGGAAAAACCGTTACGATAAAAACATTCGCATTGTTCTCGATGCTCAATCAGGCCGGATTTCCGCTCCCGGCAGCGGAAGGAACACGTCTCCCGATTTTTGACTCGATTTTTGCGGACATCGGTGACGAGCAGTCAATCGACCAGTCGCTTTCTACGTTCAGCGCGCACATGAAAAACATTGCGGCGGCGGTAAAACATGCAAACGAAAAATCTCTCGTGCTTTTGGACGAACTTGGAAGCGGCACCGACCCGCAGGAAGGCGGAGCCATTGCAATGGCGGCTCTGGACGCGTTAATCGAAAAGCATTCGTTCGTTTTGGTCACGACGCACCACGGAATCTTAAAAAATTACGGCTACACGAATCAGTTTTGCGTAAACGCAAGCGCGGAATTTGACGACAACACTCTTTCGCCAACTTACCGCCTTTTGATGGGCGTTCCGGGCGAAAGCCACGCTCTTGACATTGCAAAACGCTCAGGACTTCCTTCGTCAACGGTGGCAAAGGCAAAATCATATATCAACAATCAGCAGGCGGACGTTAGCACGCTCATAAAAGGACTTACGCTCAAGCACGCGGAACTTGCACGGCGGGAACAGGAATTCGTTCAGACCGAAAAATCGCTCAAAGACAAATTGTTCCGATTTGAGCAAAAAGAAATCCGTCTCCGCCAAAAAGAAAACGAGCTAAAAGAGCGCGAGCATCAAAATGAATCAAGATTCTTGAGAGAAACACGAAAGACTCTCGAAAATCTTGTGCGTGAACTTCGCGAGGGCGAAATCACCAGAGAAAAGACTCTAAAAGTACGAAAATTCATAAACGACTTGACAGAAGATATTGATGAGCAGGAACTTAGTCTGGAAGAAGAAAGGGCGCAGATTGAGGAAGCTCAGAAAGATCTTGACAAGCGAATTGAAGACTCATACCGGGAAAGCGTTCTGATTACCGAAAACGGAATGAAAATTTCTTCTATTAAAGACGGCTCTCATTCATCATCAAAAAAATCTACCCGAAAAAAGCTCAGCAACAAAGAAGCCCTTGCAAGCGCAAAGGCAACTTACAGCGACGAAGAAATTCTCTCACTCACCCCGAAGCAGAAAAAAACTATTGCCCGCCCTGCCCCGCAGTTTGTTGAAGGTGCGGAAGTTCTCGCTGGCAAAGCCCGCACACGCGGAGTTCTTGTGCGCGAAGAAAAAGCGGGCGTCTGGACAGTGCAACTAGGCTCAATGCGAATGATTTTTAAGCAGAAAGACCTTGTTTTGCTGGGCGTTCCGGAAAGCACAGCTTCGACAAAGGCAAATTATTCTGTGGAACTTGCAAAAGATTTTGATGACGAAAATTCGATTTTTACAAAATCCGGCGGTTCGCAAACTCCGCAGTTCGAACTCCGTCTGCTAGGAATGCGTGAGGAAGAAGCGATAAAAGTCTTGCAAAAACAGCTGGATTTGTGTGCAATGCAGAATTTTAGGAATTTCAGCATTATCCACGGAAAAGGCAACGGTATTTTGCAGCAGGCAGTGCAAGACTATCTTTCAAGCTACCCAGGCGTAAAGAATTTCCATTTTGCGAACCCAGAAGACGGTGGTTTTGGCAAAACCTACGTGGAGATGATGT
>NZ_JPUF01000104.1 GCF_014737315.1 Treponema zioleckii
AACTGGTTGTACCGCACGCGGCTTGACCGCGTGTCGGCTACGAACCTTTGTTATGCTTTTATTTCTTCAATATATTTTTCATATTTGAAACTACTTTTTTTGTTTTTATATTTTTAGAATTTGTAACCAGCAAAACAAAATTATCAGCTAATACTTCTTCTGCATGAATTATATAATCTGTATTTTCTCCAATCAAAGACAAATAATTTGGAACCATTCTAAGTGGATAGATGCAATATCTATTATTAATTATTTTTATCTGTGAATTATTTTCATGTTCTTCTATACTGCAAAAAAACTAATTGTAAATAATCGAAAAAATTCACCACCTTTTTCTTCATCATAATCTCTGGCTGCAATTAAAATAGGCATAATTTTTCTTTATTTCCGTTAATTGTTGACTCAAAATAATAATTATTATTCACTGAGTCTGGATTTGTAATTTTATATTTTGCTAAATTTTGTGGAAATAGTAAGTTTTTAGTTTTATAAAATCCAATACTGTTATAAAGTTGTTCTCTAACATCCAAATTGTTTTTTGAAAAAATATGAAAAAGTTCATGTATTAACAATTCTTTCATTGCCGTTAAATCTTCCATTTTTATCATATTTTTAGCGAGAATAATGATATTCTGATTCCTGCAATATGCAGAATTTCCTTCTTCTGCACCTGTTGTTTTTATCAAATATATTTCTTTTGGAAGTAGAATCTTATATTGACTAAATAGTTTATTTATGTCATTAAAAACTTTGTTCAAATAACTTACTTCTTCTTCACTCCAATCCAATGACTGCTGACAAATAAAATTAAGATACTCTTCTTTTGAAACATTTCTACTTGTTTTTAATCTTGAAGACATATCAAATTCTGAAAGATTATTTGTAAATTCGTCTTCACTTTTTAATAGTTCACATCCTTCAGATTTATTCGCAAATTTAAAATTTACTTTCGAAAAATCTACACATTCATTGGCAAAACAAAAATTAATTGCAAATAATGCAAATAATGCTAAGAATGCTAAGAAATTTATTTTTTCATTTTTTCTCCTAAAAACGGCAGGCCACTGTGCCTGTCAGCATAACAACTGCTTAAACCGCAAACCAGCTTGACCGGTTTGTCGGCTTTGAAGCTTTGTTAGGCTGGTTTCTATTTTACAACTTCAAACAAAAATTTTCACCGCATCTTAGAAAGGTATTTTTCCTCTCTTTCCTTCGCCGAAAAGAAGAGGCAGGCTTGACCTGCCCTACTTTTTGCACCGCAAGTTTTTTCGGGCAGACGGGCCTGACCCGGCGGCCGTTTCCCTTGCAAGACCTTCCGCGGGCTCGACCCGCTGTCGGCTACGAACCTTTGTTATGCTTTATTTCTTTTTATCAGGAATTTTATATTCCTTACATTTTTCTTCTAGCAACTTAAAATCATTGCAACGCTGGCTGAGTTTAGATTTACCGTCATTTGTCATTTTATGATTATATACAGCTTTTGCATTTGTTATAATCTGTTCTTCTTTTTTTCTAATAATACGAATTTCGTTATTAAGCAAAGTTTTATATTGAGTATCAGATTCGTCAGCCGGATTTTTTAAAGAAAATACACCATCTATAACTGGAAACATATTGTTCAAATTAATAACAGCCATATCTCCAATTTTTATAAAATCTACAGTTTCGGATAGTCTTTTGTGTTTCGGTTTAAATGATGACAGTGGAGCAAAATATTTTAAATCATTAATTTCAAAGAGAATTCCTATGTATTTTCTTGTATAGGTTTGAGTTATTTTAGCATTATGAAACAAATGCTCAGAAAATTTTGAGAGAAAATCTATATATTTGTTGTCAATTTCGTAGAAAAGTAACTTGTCCATAAATAAAAACGAGGCCGTAAGAAAACTTACGACCTCCGTATAACACTCGCGATTAAAGGCGCGATTTCCTTATAGCAATAATATACTACCAATAGAGTGCTACTGTCAAGATAACAGTCTACGAATTATGTGCTTTGCACTACGCTACAGTTTTATCTTTCAAAAGCAGTTGCATTCCTTGTTCAATCTTATCCCGAGTTATTTTTTCTCGTTTAGAAAGAACTGACTGTACTTCTGCATTTATCAAGGCATCAGCGTAATCCTTTGGAGTTCCAGATTGGTACATTGCTTGCAGTACTTTTGACATTTCTGAATTCCCGATAGTTGCAGAAACGATTTCGCCAAATTCTTCTTTGTTGAATGAATAGAGCATTACTATGTCAAGAAATTCTTCACGCATAATTTTGAACATTAAGACAGCATCATCTTCAATGAAATTGTCCATGATTTTCTTTGCGACAAAACTTCCGACGGCACCACCAATCATGCTGCCAACAACAGGTATCGGAATTGCTGTTCCAAGTGCAGCACCGACAAGACCTGCTGTATTTACAGTTGAGTTCTTGATAAGTTGCTTGCCTGAGATTTTTCCCGAACATGCTTTTAATATATCCGGTCCATATACAACGACTGCAGTTACAGCTCCGCCTATAACTTGTCGCCCTTTTATTTTATCAAGTTTTACAGCTTTGCCCAACTTTGATTTTGCAAGGCTGCTCGAACTGATTTTTCCTGCGACTTTTTCAGCCCCTGTGAAAATCGGATTCTTTACATAACCGAAACTTTTTACAACCTGCTTTCCTGTCTCACCTACCGGAATCTTGGGAGCAAAAATATTAATGATTTTATCTCTTGAAAGTTGCATGGTAAGAGTGTAGATAGCAGCACTTTTTCCCATGACTTTTAAGCCTGAGAGTGTACTTTGTTTTGCAGCTTCTTTTATATCCTGTCCATGCCAAACCGCACTTGCAAAGGAAAGTGCAAAAGTAATGCCCGCACCTGGCAGAGAACATACAATGCCCTGTGAAATATCTACGACGATACCTTCAATTGAACCTGCAAGTGCGATGTTATTTGCCTGAGTGTAAGTAAAATGTCCTTTTCTGACATAATTCTTTGCGTTTTCTGGATTTGTTTCACCTGGAACTTGACCGGTTTTGATTCTCTTTTGCATTTCCTGCACAGCTTGATTGTACTGGTCTCGAGGAACTTCAATCTGCATCATTGTGCCGTCATCATTCAGATACAATGCTTGTTTATGCTCAAAAACCGCACCAATTGATTCTGACGCACTTTTATAATACTTTGTTTGAATATTAACACCGTTTACATTCCTGTCAGCACCATGCAATTTTTGATGTCCGTTTTCCAAATCTTGAGCTAAATTCTCAACCTTGTTACCTGTCAATCTGTCAATGGCATTGTTTCCATATTCAGCTGCATAACCATGACCACTAGCACCGTTCATAAGATTCTTTACTTCGTCATTGTAAATATGTGCATTCTGGGCTAGTCCTGCACCAAGACCGCCTATTTCCGCTGCCTTTGAAATATCTGAAACACGCTGTTTTGTGTCAAAATTTTTCTGAGCAGAATCGACTGACTTCTCTTCATAGGATTCAAATGCCTCGCCGAGTTCCGTTGAGACTTTTTCCTGTGCCATAGCCAACGAAATATCGTTCATCTCCTTCAGTTTTTCTGAAAGAATGTCCAAATCCACAGATGAGGAATTCTTATTGAGTGATATTACTTTTGGTTCACCAGAGAGCAAGCCGTAATCAAAAGTATAATCGCTTTCATCAGAGTAAATATTCCAGAGACCTTCTATCGGAATTTCAATGTCATCTTTGTCTTTCTCTGAGATATAGACGCTTTTTGTCGTTACGAGAGTACCGTATTCACGAAGTTCATTCTCATCAGAACTCATTTTTGGTGAAAAATATACAGGCTCTTCATCATCAAGATTCTTTCCAAAATACGAAATGAATGCTGTTGCCCGACCATAAGGCATTTCATCGATAGTGAATTTATTCTTGTTTTTGTCATTCTCAGCAAAATTTACACTTGCAGCAACAAGTTTTTCTTCTATTTCGGCTTCTGAGATTTCTGAAACTTCTTTTAAAGTCCATTTTCTCCATTCTGTGTAATGCTCATAAATAGCTTGATTTTCTTTTTTCCATTTCGAAATTTTTACAAGAGAATAAATGAACGCGCCTAAAACATAGATTGCCCCCAATAAGTATAAGCAGTATGCAGAATCTTCTTCAATTTTAACAATTGAAGGTAATGCACAGAAGAAAAGTCCTTCAAGAGTCAGAAAGCAAGCCATCGCAATTGTTTCATTACGTGTTTTCTTTTTAGGGGCAAAGAAAGATTTACAATTTATGAATCTTTCTTTTTTGGAATACGGAATATGCACCGCGCATAAATATATAAAAGAAGGTAAGCTACAAAGGCTAAGCAAATAATAGGCAAAACTTTGAATATGAAGCAGCTTTGTAAGACCGTAAAAAATTTTTGTACAAAGAATTGCAGGTCCTGAAATTACAAGGTAAATTAGTCCGAAAATCAATCCGAAAATACCTTTCAGAAGTTTTAATACAAAACCACCAACTTTTTTTATAATTGTAAACACAATGCAAATTACAATTATTGCCAAAATAATTTGTAACATATTTTTCTCCCTATAATTTTTGTTGCGAAACGAGCGTAAAGCGAGTTTCGCAACAAAGAAATCTTTCAATTTCTTTGTTCAGTGTACACTGAACAAATTTTTTGGAGGAAATTTGATATGTTCTGATTATTTATAAAACAACCAGCCCAGTGGGCTGTGAGCATAACAATGAGTTAAACCGCAAAAACGGTTCTGCCAACGGCAGAATTGGCGCAAAAGTTGCGTTGGCGAAAAGCCACGAAGAGCAACTTTTGTGACAAAGTTTTTGTCGGCTTTGAGCTTCTTGTTATGCTTTTTTATTTCTTTGCCCAAACTTTTACTTTTATCCAAGAAATTCTTAGTACCTATCTTCTTTATGAAAAGCTCTGAATAGGTAATATGAAATTCTTTTGAAATCCTGACAGCCTGACGGTTCCAGCTTGTGAATATTTTCTACAAACCATAGTAGCTTTCTTAATTCTTTTAGTATATACATAAGTATTTACATTTGCCAAAGAATTATATCATGCTCTATAATTTAAATTTTTTTGAGACGATAGCCTTTATTTTGTTTATCAATAATTGTATTAAAATCGGTCCCATGATTCCGGCGATTAAATAAATTATTCCATTCTGATACATTCCTCTCGGAATATAATAATACCAAATATCAGATTTATAGCGAATCCAATCAAAATCAGAACAGTGTT
>NZ_JPUF01000105.1 GCF_014737315.1 Treponema zioleckii
TAGTCGCTCATTTGCAAACGTCCCCGTTGCTTTTAATATACATTGCCATCGTGCTTGCGTCAACTTTTGAAATCCCGCAACTACATTCAGGGCATCTCGAAAAACTTGAAATTTGAATGTTTTTAGAGGTTCCCTTTATAAAATTTTGACCTTAGCAAAAAATCTTACTATATTACATAAAATGAACAGCGAATTAATTTTAAAACAAACAGCTAAAGACAATCACTACAATATGCCCGCAGAGCCTTCTCAGATGATAAACGTTGCCCTGCAGTTCCAGCAGCTCCTGATGCTTTACGAAAGCGCCATAAAACAGCTCAAAACAAAGTTCGAGATTTTGGAGGATGAATTTGAAAGTAAGCACGAGCGCAAGCCGATAAACAACATTTCGAGCCGAATAAAAGAACCTATGAGCATTGCAGAAAAACTGCAGCGAAAAGGCTTCGCAATCACGATAGACAACATGGTTACGAAGCTCTACGACATAGCCGGAATCCGGATTACCTGCCCGTTCATAAGCGACGTTTACCACGTGTACCGAATGCTTTTGAATCAGGATGACGTTGAGATTATCGAACTGAAGGACTACATAAAAAATCCGAAGAAAAGCGGATACAGAAGCCTTCACGTAATCGTAAAAGTCCGCGTGTCGTTCAGTGACGAAAAGCGCGACATTCCGGTGGAAATCCAAATCCGCACCATTGCGATGGACTTTTGGGCGGCACTTGAACATCAGATTCACTACAAAAAAGATTACAAAATGCCCCCTGACGTTGACGAAGAATTAAAGCAGATTGCCGACACAATCTCCCAGACCGACGAGCGCATGGAAAAACTCGCCAAGAACCTGCCGGACTTCATAGACTATTCAAACTAAAAACAAAAGCCGTATCACAATAGGATACGGCTTTTATTCTTTATGGGCTTATTTCATTTTATTCTGCATTACTAGCGGAAGATGATTTTTTTCTTTTTGATACTGTTGCATTCGCATTCTCGATTTCGGCTCTTGTTATAGACCTGCTCACCTTCCTGAAAAAATAAAGGAAAGGGCGTAAAATCCATGGTTGAGCCACTTGCCCTCACCCTGTATACTGTAAGCGAATTATGACCGATTTTTATTTTTTGACATTGAATGTGCGAACTGCTTCGAGGGAGTAGGGAAGATGTGTTCGTTTGGGTACGTGCTTACCGACGAGTCCTTTAACATAATCGAGACCGATGACATTGTTATGAACCCTGAATGCGAGTTTGACTGGTATCTTTTTGCGAACAAGAACGACATAAAGCTTGCATATCCGCGCGAGCATTTTAGAAAACAGCCGAATTTTACGACTTTTTACGAGCGCATAAAAAAACTTGCCACCGCCGAGAACAGGCTTGTCTTCGGATTCAGTTCGTTGAACGACGTTGGATTTGTGGTTACGGCCTGCGAGCGGTACAATCTTCCGCGAATCGACTTTGCCGCCTACGATTTGGAAAAAATCATAAAAAAAGATGAAGTGATTTTTGGAAGTCTTGAAAAACGTTGCGAGATTTTAGGTTGCGACAATTCTGATTTGCAGGCTCACAAAAGTTCTGACGACGCAATAATGACGATGCGGCTTTTGAAAAATTTCGTCCAGAAAGAGAACCTTAGCGTCTCGGAATTGTGTCAGAAAAATCAGCAGCAGTGCTATTCTTCAAAGCAATTCTTAAAGCGCCGGGAGCAGCGCGCAAAAAAAAAGGCAAGAAAAGCCCGATTTGCCGAAAGTTTTTCTGTGAACCGCCGCAGAAAAGATTCAAAAACAATTCGTTTCGACTAAATCTGTCGGAAGGTCCCGTAAGATTTTGTATTCGCCAGGAGCGAGGTTTTGCGAACTTAATGCGAGATTCCCGAACGAGATTCGCTTTAGGTATTCGACTTCGTTTCCGACGGCAAGAAAGAGTCTTCGGACCTCGTGGAATTTTCCTTCCGTAACCGTAACTTCGCATTCCGTGGCGGAAATCCATTTTAAGACGGCTGGAGCGGAAGTTTCTTCGGGAGATTTTTTCTCTGCCGGCAAGATGACTCCCGAACTGAATTTTTTTGCGTATTCGAGCTGACTTTCTGCCGGCACAGGGTTTTTTAGCCGCGCAAAATAAGTTTTTTCTATTTTGCTTTCAGGCGAGGCCAAAAAATGCGAGAGATTTCCGTCTGTTGTGAGAATCAAAAGCCCTTCCGTGTCCGCGTCGAGCCTTCCTACGGTGTGCAGAGTTTGCCCGCTTGCTTCAATCTGGCTTAAAAGAGAGTTATTTATGAGCGTGTAAACCGTCTTGTGGGAATCGGAAAAGTGACTGCAAACAAAGTGCGCAGGTTTGTGCATGACAATGTACCAGTCTGCGGGAACGGTGAACTCAAAACTTGTAGATTTTTCTTTGCCCGCCGAGAGTTTTTGGGAATCAGCCTTCAAACTCTTAAAATCTTTTTTGACGTGAATCCTGTCCCCTGTCTGGACAAGAAATTTATTGTCGTTGATTTTTTCTCCGTTCACGAAAATTTCATTTTTCTTAAAAAAATTCTTTGCCCCGCGCTGACTGCACAGTCCTTTTTGAATCAGAATTCCGTCAATCCGTTTTTTCATTCGACTATTTTGCACCAGATTTCAGAAATAATCACTTAATTTTGTTTCTGAATTTCCGAAAATTACCAATGAAGGTAATTACTTTTTTAATTTGTTAGGGGATTTGGTTTGACTTCTGGTCAGAAAATTGCGGTCAGCCTGCTTTTTTCTGTTGTTTTATTTGCGGCTTTTGCGGTTGCGGCTTTTGCGGGTCTTTTTGACATTGTGGAAACCCGCTTTTATCAGCCAAAAGTAAAACAAAGCATTGAAAAAAGACTTGCGGGGCTTTCCGCCGCTCAAACGACATATTTTGAGACTCTTGCAGAGCGATTTGACACGTTTTCCAAAAATTCGGACGTGCGCTCGTATGTTTCCGTGCGCCCGGAAGTCGAGTCTGTAAAAAATCGTGAGCAGCTCCGAGTTGACCTTTTTGCCGAGACGCCGGCCCTCCGCGGAATAAGAATTTTGGATTCCTCAGGAATCACGATTCATTACAGTTCATTTGACAGCGATGTTCTCCAAAAAACTGCGCAGTCAGTAGTTTACAAAAAATACACAGACTTCAAGGATTTGCCTTACGCTTCGATTTTTGTCCCTGCCGTTACAGGCGAAAAAGCTTACGCTCCAGACGAAGTGCCTGCTCTGGAAAAATGCAAGTTTTATCGCGACGAAAGTGACAACCGAATTATTTTTGCGTATCCGTTTTACGATTCTATCCCATCGTATCGCGGAACGATTCTCTTTTACTGCGACCCGAACGATTTGAGCCACTATTTGCAGGAGCAGAATCTTGTTACGGTGAGCGACAACGCAAAACTCGTTACAAAGCCAAAAAAAGCAGACGGAAGCTATTCGAACTTCGGAGGATTCGTTTTCGGACTCCCGACCGTGAGCCAGGGGGCTTTTGAGGCTGCGATTCTTGACCATTGGGAAAATTACGCTGACATCACCGTGCAAAAAATCATTGCAGACGAAAATACTCAGAAAATCCTTTTTTCGCTCGACAACAAAAATCCTGATTTTGGCTTTATTGCCTGGATTTACAACGATTCTATAATAGAATTCTCAAAGCCAATAAAAGTCCTTCTTTTGACGATTTCGTTCATCACGCTTTTTTTGCTGATTTTCCTGCTTTTTAGCTTGAAGCATGATGACATGGTCGTTATTGAAGAGCGAATAAAAAGGCTTCAGCTTGCCGTCATTACGGAGGCTCTTAAGCGCAAGGATTCCGATGTGAATTCTTTGCCAGCCGATTTGGCGAGACGAAAAGAAAGCCTGAGCGATGAAATTAAGAAGAGTCTCGGTCGCCGTGGCAAAAAGCACTCAAAGGAAGTTGAGGAACTTTTGGAGCACAGCTGGGATGAAATTTTAGGAATTTTGGGCGTAAAACCCGCTTCAAATGGCGGAATGCTTGATACAGCTGAACTTAGGCAAATGCTTGAAGATATTCTCGGAAGCGGAACAATCAGCGTAAAGCAGATTCATACAGTTGAATCTGATGATTCTTTGCGCACCACCTCACATGCAGAACCTGCCGCGCCCGTAGCCACTCAGCCCAACCCTGACGTCATATCCCCGTCCACCTCGGAGCGAGCGAGCCACCCAGCCGAGCCAGCAGAAGCCGTTGAAGAACTTTCCGAAGTCGAGGAAGCTGAGTCAGCCGAAGATGCAGAAGAACTTTCCGATGTTGAAGAAGCCGAGCCTGCCGAAGTTGCAGAAGAACTCGCCGATGTTGAAGAAACCGAGCCAGCGGAATCTGCAGAAGAGCTTTCCGAGGACGAAGAGAACGAGCCTGCGGAAGCTGTTGAAGAACTTTCCGAAATTGAAGATGCTGAACCGGCCGAAGTTGTCGCGGAAGAAATTTCCGATGTTGAAGAAGCCGAACCTGCGGAAGCTGTTGAAGAACTTTCCGAAATTGAGGAAGCCGAGCCAGCCGAAGTTGCAGAAGAACTTTCCGAGGTTGAAGATGCTGAACCGGCCGAAGTTGCAGAAGAGCTTTCCGAAGTCGAAGAGACCGGGCCTGACGAAGATGCAGAAGAACTCACCGAAGTCGAGGAAGCCGAGCCTGCCGAAGTAGTTGAAGAACATTCCGAGGTTGAAGAGGTCGAGCCAGCCGAAGATGCAGAAGAACTCACCGAAGTCGAGGAAGCTGAGCCAGCGGAAGCCGTTGAAGAACTTTCCGAGGTTGAAGAAAACGAGCCTGCCGAAGTAGTTGAAGAGCTTTCCGAGGTTGAAGAGGTCGAATCTGCGGAAGTTGCGGAAGAACATTCCGAAGTCGAGGAAGCTGAGCCAGCGGAAGATGCAGGAGAACTTTCCGAAGTCGAGGAATCCGAGCCTGCCGAAGTAGTTGAAGAGCTTTCCGAGGTTGAAGAGGCTGAACCGGCCGAAGTTGCAGAAGAACATTCCGAAGTCGAAGAGGCCGAACCAGCCGAAGATGCAGGAGAACTTTCCGAAGTCGAGGAATCCGAGCCTGCGGAAGCCGTTGAAGAACTTTCCGAGGACGAAGAAGCCGAATCTGCGGAAGCTGTTGAAGAACATTCCGAAGTCGAAGAGGTCGAACCAGCGGAATATGCGGAAGAACTCACCGAAGTCGAGGAAGCTGAGCCTGCCGAACTTGCGGAAG
>NZ_JPUF01000106.1 GCF_014737315.1 Treponema zioleckii
TGCAATCGGCGTTTGCGACGGAATTGCAATGGGACACGAAGGAATGAAGTATTCGCTCGTAACCCGCGAACTTATTGCAGATTCAGTTGAGTGCGTGGCAAAAGCTCATCAGTTTGATGCCCTTGTTATGATTCCTAACTGCGACAAAATCGTTCCGGGAATGCTCATGGCGGCAGCTCGGCTTGATTTGCCGACAGTATTTGTTTCTGGCGGCCCGATGATGCCGGGGCATCTTCCGGGACACGACAGCACTAATCCATATTCAGGAAAAAATCTTTCGCTCACAGACATGTTCGAGGCTGTAGGCGGACTTGCCGTTGGAAAAGTTACCGAAAGTCAGCTTTGCGAAATGGAACATTACGCCTGCCCAGGTTGCGGAGCTTGTTCTGGAATGTTCACCGCAAATTCAATGAACTGTCTTACCGAAGTTCTGGGGCTTGGTCTTCCGGGAAACGGAACGATTCCAGCTGTTACAGGACGACGAATCGCGCTTGCAAAACATGCCGGAATGCAGGTAATGGAAATGTACAAACGCGGAATCACCGCACGACAGATGATGACTGCCGAGAACTTTAAGAACGCACTTGCCGCAGACATGGCACTCGGTTGCTCTTCAAACACAATGCTCCACGTTCCTGCTATTATGCACGAGGCCGGACTTGAACTTGACCTTCACGAGGTGAATGAAATTTCTGAGCGCACCCCGAACTTGTGCCATTTGGCACCTGCAGGACACACTTTTATGTGCGAACTTGACGACGCTGGCGGTGTTCAGGCTGTTCTTGCGGAGCTTGCAAAGAAGAATCTAATCAACACGTCGCTCATTACGGCGACCGGAAAAACAATCGCAGAAAATATTAAGGGCGTAAAAAACAGAAATCCAGAAATCTTGCGACCAATCGAAAATCCTTATTCTGATAACGGCGGAATCGCAGTGCTTTTTGGAAACCTCGCTCCAAACGGAACGGTCGTAAAACGTTCTGCCTGCGCAAAAGAGCTTATGCTTCACACGGGACCAGCCCGCGTATTTGACGATGAGTCGGCTGCAATGGAAGCAGTTCAGAAGGCTCAGATTCATGCAGGAGACGTTGTTGTAATCCGCTACGAAGGGCCTAAAGGCGGACCTGGAATGCGCGAAATGCTCGCTGTAACTGCGGCTCTCGCAGGTCAGGGACTCGACAAGCAGGTTGCGTTGATTACGGACGGTCGTTTCTCCGGAGCGACAAGAGGCGCTTCCCTTGGTCACTGCTCTCCGGAAGCTGCTGTTGGCGGACCAATCGCACTCGTTCAGGAAGGCGACAAAATCACGCTCGACATCAACAATTACAAGATTCATCTTGACGTTAGCGACGAAGAACTTGCAAGACGAAAGGCTGCATGGACTGCACCGGAGCCAAAAGTCAAGACCGGCTATCTTGCCCGATACGCAAAACTTGTAAGCTCTGCCGACAAGGGAGCTATTCTCCAGTAGGCTTGTTCGAAAAACTATAAAAGGGCATCTTTAAAAACTTCAGTTTTTAGGGATGACCAAAAAACTTGTCATGGGCTGACTAAAAAGTATTGTCATGCTGAACTAGTTTTGGTATGACACTGGTCAATGAACTTGGACAGCCCATGACACGAAACCCGGCATTCGGTCTAATTCATATTTTATGTTCTGCTTTTTTATTTTCTTGCAGCCCTGCGCAAAGCGATTCCGGTAAATCCGCCGTCAAGTGTAATATTGGTTTCGCTGCTTTTTTGAATCGCGACAGTTGCGTTTTCTATCAAAAGAACGATTTCGTCATCAACATCGAGGACTAAAACTTCCTGATTTGAATTTGAGTTTGCGTGGGCTAGGGCAAGATTTAAAAGCTGCTCCGTAACATCGTAGTCATTTTCAAAAAGATTAAGAATAATCTTTCCATCATCTTTTGAGACATTTTTGTAGAACGACTCAAGTTCGCTGAATCCGCTGAGATCGTAATTAAACTTATCCACACTCATAATAAAATAATCTGGCGTTGTTTTTGTAGCGAAAAAATCTTCGTCATAATAAACGGAGAAACCAAAAAGCGTGTAAAAATCATCTTTTAACGTAGTTTTCTTTTTTGCTGGCAAGAGCCATTCCGGAAAAATGTCTTCGTGGTAAATTGCACGGTATGAATTCCTTAAAATTTCTCTGTCTTCGCTGGCAATTTCTTTTGTGTTTTTTAAAATGACTTTTTGTGCGCCGAGCATTTCGTATTTTTTTAGCACATTCTCAATGCGGGATTCATGATTTTTTACCGTAAGATTCGTGATTTTTGTCTGCGGAACCATTGTTGCAAAAATGCAGAAAATCGAAAAAACGAGAAAAATCTCTCGCATGAATTTTCCCCGCTTGATGAACGGAAGAACCGTAAAAATCACGCTGAATGCGATGTAGTAAAGACTTGCCGTTCTTAGCGGAGTTAGTCCGAACGCCCGAATGCGGATTGCGACTGCAAAACATTGAACCACAATCAGCGGCAGAAGAATCATGGAACCGATTAGGTAAAATACTTTCGTGCCTTTTGAGTCAAATTCGTCGAGTGTAAAATAGAAGAAAATGTAAAGTGCAGTTGCAATGCAAACGAACGGACTTATTCTTCCCACCGGAAATGTCTGCAAAATCAAAAAAGTTTCGATTATGTAAATGTAAAGAATCGTAAGAAGAATCACATAAAACGGGAAAAGCACGTAAAGAATCGCCGTTTTGAATACTGCAGGACTCTTGTATTCATCTTCGTCTTTTTTTGCCGCATAGGAAACGAAAAGCAACGGTGCGATAAAAAAAGAATTCAAAATCAAAATTGAATAAAAAACTTTGTCGTAATCACTTACAGAGTGCTGAATGATTAACGTGATGATTGCAAGAAGAATTAATGTTGCGCACATCGTTGTTAAAAGAAAAATTCCAAGCGTTGCGAGTCCCGCTGCCAGGGCCTTTGAAAAAAATCGTTTTGTATGGAGCGAGAGCAAAAATCCGTTTGCCGACGCTAATGTGAGAATTCCGCCAAAAAAAACAGTGTACTTGTGCTGGCCAAGGCTCGAAAGGATAAAATAAAAAGCCGTAAACGACAGAACAACGCTCAAAGCCTGGCCTACAAGCTGAATTGTTCTTGAGGCCTTTAATTCCAGTGCAAGCTGCATTGCCACTGCAAAAAGCATTCCCCAAAGACAAGCGTTACCCGCGTTGTCCTGTATGATTGCATAAATCTGACCTGAATTGTTAAGAGTTAGTATAAAAAGTGCAGAAGCGCAAAGTCCGAGCAAAAATAAAGCTGGAAATCTAAGAAATGATGATGCAAGTGTTTTCCCAACGTTTTTAAAAATATTCATAAATAATTATCGGTGAAAAAACTTTTGCACATCGCTAAAAAGTCAAAAAATCGATATTTTTTTAAGCTCTTGAAAAATATTGTCATGATTCTTTTTGAATCCATATTTTTGAGCCTTAGCAAAATCCCGGAAAAGGCGCTTTTTGTGGCGGGCTTTCTGGGGAAAAGTGGATTATTTGGTATTCCTACAAATCGCGATTTGTGGGAAGAGATTGCATTCGGAAATTAATTAATGGACAGTAAGTTAAAGTCATAAAACTTCAGCGAATCAAAAGTATATTTTACTATAGTTTGTTCTTTATTTCCCCACTTCCAGTCCAAAATTAGCTCTCCAACATCCTTATACCTAGTATTTTTGTTTTTGGTGTTATAACAAAAAAAACCTGTTTGTAATATACAATAAAAACAAGATAAAGATGGTTTATAAACTAGCCCTAACCCGTATACATATAAATCAGATATTTGATTTTGAAAGGTTTTAGTATCAACATATATAAAATAATGATCGACTAATATACCTAAGCAAAAATCGCCAATCATGGCTTCTAAGTCACTAGGATCGTCCGATTTGATATATATATTATATCTTAAGTGAGTAACGCATATACGATAAAAATTAACAGGTTCTTCTGTCTCAAATTCAATATAATCAGAAGAAGTTTTGTTCTGCAAATAATCTTTCATCATTTGAGATTCAGATTCAAACTTTTTAATTAATAAAGGATGTACCATTTTTTGCTCCACCAAAGATCTCAACAGTTATCAGTTTTGAATCTTCCCAAATAGAGTTTACTTTCACACCTCCATTTGGTCCCATTAACAGAGATTCTCTTACTATTCTGCCAGTTTTTTGAATTTCTTTAACTGATAATGGGTCATTCAACACTTTATTAAAATAATTTGTAAGATATGCTCTAGTAAAATTCGAATCTCCTAATCCTATATTTTCAAGACTTTTTTTCATTGCAGCACTTCTGGCAATATTATGCGCATTTCCAGTTGCTTTTCCTAACAAATAGTCAAGTTTGCTTCCTAGTTCAGCACATCTATTGCTTACATTGGAAACTTGAGCAGTATTCGTTGTCGCATTTGAATTTGCGACAATTCCTAATGAGGTCGAAGGTGTATCAGCAATAACATTTCCAATAAGTTCTGCTCCAAAATAGGCAAGACCTAAATCTAATACCATTTCGCAACTGGCATCGAGTTCATAAATTGCAGCCTGAAAATAATTTCCAGCACTCCAGGCTTGAGATGCCATTTGTGTATAGTCGTAACCAAAATCAAGATTTTTAACTGCCGACCATGCTTCAGACCAATCTTTCTTTAACTGGTCCCAGCTATATCTTCCATCCGGGTCGGTATACCGCACCGGATTGTTCCCCGCGTAGTGGTAACAATTGAGATTGATTGGACTGACAGCCCGCAAATCTCAATGGATTTCAGGCATTTTCACGCCAAAAGTCCGCTTTTAGGCTCCATAAAGACAAAAATCAGCTCAGGTTTTAAAATCCTCCGTTAAGAATTTTATCGGCGGAAAACTTCCGTCCGCGAAAAATTCTAAAACCACTCGTCAGTTGATTCGGAGCGGTTTTAGAACTGTAAAAACTACGCTATATGTAGCGTAATCCTTAATTTTTCCCTGGAAAAGGCGCTTTTTGTGGCGGACTTTCCGGGGAAAAGTGGATTTTTTGGACTTCCCACAAATCGCGATTTTTTTGGGGGGAGATGAAAACAAAGCTAGTTTGCGCAGAGAAGGTGCACTAGTTTTCACACTGGATGAACTTTCTTCGCAGCTCAAAGTCTCCATGCTTTTTAGAGCCATTTTTCAGTTTTCATAAAATGAGACA
>NZ_JPUF01000107.1 GCF_014737315.1 Treponema zioleckii
ATTATTTGAATAGGAAAGTAAGCACCTGTATAACCAAAGCGATAACGGCGATTAAAAGCATCACTTTCTCGTATCTTGACATACAGAGCCTCCTTCTTCATGACGAATTCGGAGGCAAGCCGCCACGAGTTTGCACAGGCAAACTTTATCTGCAATACGACTCCTAAAAAAGATTACACGAGATAAAAAGTCTTCTCAAGATACAGCTGGAATTTTGTTTGCAAGCGGAAGTTGACGCGTAAAGAATTGGACTGTATAGTAAAAGAACGGAGTCGCATTGCAAACGCGACCGCCTCCGTAGAGCTTAGTTTTTAAATAAGCCCGCCTAGAGTTTGGATCACTGAGGGCGGGTTTTTTTATGCTCTTTTCTTATTATTTGAATAGGAAAGTAAGCACCTGTATAACCAAAGCGATAACGGCGATTAAAAGCATCACTTTCTCGTATCTTGACATACAGAGCCTCCTTCTTCATGACGAATTCGGAGGCAGGCCGCCACGAGTTTGCAGAAGTAAACTTCAATTCTGCAATACGACTCCTAAAAAAGATTACACGAGATAAAAACTCTTCTCAAGATACAGCTGGAATGTCTTAAAAATCAGCGAAGACCGTTTCTCTGCAAATAGTTTTCCACTGTCTGCCAGGCGACTTTTAAGTTTTTTGCGATGTAAAGTCTGCTCTTTCCTTCTCTAATTTTATTTCGGATATAGTCATCATACGGCGAAAGTTTGTAAAAATCATTTTTGCGCCCTTTTTTTCGCCCGATGTGCCGTCCCTCGCTTCGAACCCGGTTCAGGCCGAGTTTTGTTCTCTCAGAAATCAGCTGTCGTTCAATTTCGGCGGAAAGCCCGAAGGCAAATGCCAGCACCTTTGACTGAATGTCATTTCCGAGATGATAATTGTCTTTTATCGTATAAACCTGAATATTTTTTTCAAGAAAATACTGCAATACGTTCATTATCATAATAAGCGACCTGCCGAACCGAGAGATTTCCGTAGAAATAACGATGTCGCCTTCTTTGCATTCTTTCATCAGCACTTTGCCGAGTTTTCGCGCCTCAGGGATTTTTGTTCCGCTGATTTTTTCTTCTATAAATTTATCAATTACAAATCCCCGTGATTTTGCAAAACGCTCTATTTCCAGCTGCTGATTCTCCAAATTCTGCTGCAAAGTAGAAACCCGAATGTAACCGTAAACCATACAATCCTCCAAAAAGTATTTGAATAATACCAATTGCTAAAACAGTAATGTTACTCGCTGAAATCTTTTTAATAAAAACCGAGGGATTTTTTATGAAACTTTCGAAGAAAATTTTGGCAGCTTTCTCTGCTGCAACTTTATTGGCAACTGCAGCTGTATTTACTTCTTGTACAGAAGAGGATGATGATACAGAAGGTGCAATTTCTGGTTCTGGAAAAAACTACAGCATCAATTACACAAATTCTTCTTCTACTGACATATACAGATGCTGGAACACAACAACTTTTAAGCACGAAGGCGAATTAGTAAAAATTGTAATCAATAATCAGACTTCAGCTTCTCATGACGGTGTAATGGGATTCGTATGGGACTTGTGTCAGTCAAAAGATGCCGCAACCGTTACAGAAGGTACAACTACAACTTCACCTACAATCACAGAAAAAGGATACCGCAATTTCTTCGTTGTAGGCTTCCAGTGGCATGCCGGCACACCTCGATACTATGTTTCAAAATTCTTCAACGTAACAGATTTGCAGGCTAATAACTTTGGCTCATCAACAAAAGTAACAACTCATAAAGCAGGTATTACCGCTACAGAACCAAGAGAGATAGTTTGTAATACTCCTAATGATAACGGTTGGACAACTCTTTCAGGGCTTGATATTGCAGATGACAAATCTGTAACTGTTTGGTTGGACATTTATCCAGTATTTGAAAACTCAACATACGGAGCAAATATTGCAAATCACACAAGTACAGCTGCAGGTTCGTATGTTGTAGATATTTACGATGCAGACCCAACAGATGAATCTGTAACAGCAAACAAATTGGACACTGTAATAATCGCCCCTTCTGTAACAGGCTACTCTGCAGAGCCATCACAGAACACATTGGCTGTTTACGCAAACGTTCAACCTTCAAAAACTCTCAACGGTACATGGTATCTTGGACAAGACTATGCTGCTGACGAAGTTGTAGAAGAATAATTTTTAACTCTTCACAAAGACGCTCCAATAAGTTTACTACACTACAGTATTTGCGGAATTATATGGAGCGGTAACGGGAGCGGTAAGGTTGACTTGTAATCTTTAAAATCAGTTTTACCGCTCCCCAACAGTTTTTCTTCGAAAAACTGTTGCTTTGGTGGGGGTACTTGCAGGGGCTTCGACCTCGCCGCGACAAGCACGGCGGCAAGGTCGAGATGCAGTTTTGTTGCTCGCGCGCCGCGAGCAACCATGGAAACGCTGCAAGTTCACTCTTAACCTATAAGCCCACTTTTAGCGTTTCCAAAAACTCGCGCTTTGTTGGGGTCACTTGCAGATGTTCACGAAACGCGGCGGCAAGTAGAGCCGCGTTTCGCAGGTGCAGCTTTGTCGCTCGCGCACCGCGAGCAACCATGGAAACGCTGCAAGTTCACTTTTGACCTTTAACTTCCATCGTGCGTTTCCCGCGACTTTTGCAAAAGCAAAACTCGCGCTTTGGTGAGTCTGCTTGCAGATGTTCACGAAACACGGCGGCAAGCGGGGCCGCGTTTCGTGGGTGTAGCTTTGTCGCTCGCGCGCCGCGAGCAACTTCGGAAACGTGGCGCATTGTCTCCGCTCCTCCGAATTTACACACTTTGCGGCGGTTGAGATGGCCTAAACATCAATCAACCAACCTTCCACGCAAGCATTCTAGCTTCTGAATCAACTTCAGCAGAACTGAGCATCGGGCAACGCCCCATTCGCCTCATACCTCATACCTCATACTTCCTACCTCATATTTCCTACTTCCATAATTTTCCCCATTCCACGGCGTCAAAAATCTATCAATTTTTCCAATCTCTCGGTTATTTTCCAGTTGACCAAAAATTAGTTTTATATCAAACTAATTTTATCTCTATGATATTTCGACTCGATAATACGGAGGTTCACATGGAAGAGATTTTTAACACAATTGAAGAAGCTCTTGACGACCTTAAAAACGGAAAGCTCATCATGGTCACGGACGACGAAGACCGCGAAAACGAGGGTGACTTGATTTGTGCGGCACGGTTCGCAACGCCTGAGAACGTCAATTTTATGGCAAGTCACGCAAAAGGATTAATCTGCATGCCAGTCAGCATCGAAGTCGCACACAAACTTGAATTGAATCCAATGGTCGCAATCAACACGGACAATCACGAAACTGCATTCACGGTCTCAATTGACCACATAAACACAACCACAGGAATCAGCGCGTTCGACCGCTCGCTTACGGCATTGCAGCTCGTAAATCCAGAATCCAAGCCAGAAGATTTTAGGCGGCCAGGTCACATGTTTCCGCTCGTTGCAAAAAAAGGCGGAGTTTTTGTGCGAACAGGTCACACGGAAGCAACGGTCGATTTTTGCCGCCTCGCAGGACTTGAAGAAGCTGGGCTTTGCTGTGAGATTATGAGCAATGACGGTCACATGGCACGGCTCCCGGAACTTACGGAACTTTCAAAAAAATGGGGAATCAAGCTCGTAAACATTCAACAGCTCATAAAATACCGAAAATCCCACGAAAAAATCGTTGAGCGAGTTGCAGAAGCAAACTTGCCGACAAAATACGGAAAATTCAAGCTCTACGGCTTCCACGACAAAATCACGAACGCGGAACACGCGGCTTTGGTTCTCGGCAACATAGAAAATGCAGATGAGCCTTTGCTCTGCCGGGTTCATTCGGAATGCCTTACAGGTGACGCGTTCGGCTCGCTAAAATGCGACTGCGGAGACCAGTTCGACGCGGCGATGAAAAAAATCTCCGAGGCGGGACAGGGAATTCTCGTTTATCTCCGGCAGGAAGGTCGAGGAATCGGTCTTTTGAACAAAATCAAGGCTTACGGTTTGCAGGACAAGGGAATGGACACTGTTGACGCGAACTTGGCTCTTGGTCTTCCGGCGGATGCACGCGATTACAACGTGGGAATCCAGATTCTAAAGGATTTGGGAGTGTCAAAAATCAAGTTGATGACGAACAATCCCGACAAAATAAGTCAGATTAACAGCAAGGAGAACGGTCTTGAAATTACGGAGCGTGTTCCTCTCGCAGTTCAGGCTCGCCCGCAGGACATTGAGTATCTTCTGACCAAAAAAAAGCGCATGGGACATTTTTTGTAAGATTAGATTTGACACAGATGAACACAGATAGGACACGGATTTTTTTGCTTTATCTGTGTCTTATCACTGTTCATCCGTGTTTATCAGTGTCAGAAATTATCAACCAACTTTTTATAAGGCAGTTACAGAGTTTTAAGGTATACTAAATATAGAAGGAGAAATTATGAATATTATTGAAGGAAAACTTGTTGAAGCAAACGGGATGAAAATCGGAATCGTGGCAGCGCGATTCAATGAATTCATCGTTTCAAAATTGATTGAGGGCGCCCGCGATGCCCTTCTCCGTCACGACGTGCAGGAAGACAACATTGATTTGTGCTGGGTTCCTGGAAGTTTTGAAATTCCTGTTGCCGCAAAGCACATGGCTGAATCTGGAAAATATGACGCAATCATCGCTTTGGGTGCGGTTATCCGCGGAGCCACAAGTCACTACGATTACGTTTGTGCGGAAGTTTCAAAGGGAATTGCGCAGGTTTCGCTCAACACGGGACTTCCTGTAATGTTCGGAATTCTTACGACAGACACGATTCAGCAGGCCGTTGAGCGCGCCGGAACTAAAGCCGGAAACAAAGGCTACGACTGTGCTATGGGCGCGATTGAGATGGTAAACTTAATCAAAAAAATGCAGAACTAAAATCAACACGGCATCCACATTATAAACTTAT
>NZ_JPUF01000108.1 GCF_014737315.1 Treponema zioleckii
GATATTGATATATAATTCAGAGAAGTCTTCAAAAGTTAATTTCTGCAACTGATCAGATAAATCATTTTTTACAATAATACAATAAAGAAACAGCTTAAAATTATTCTCAAGCAAAAAATCAAAGAACATATTCTGTGTTTTTATATCTGTTATCATTCCAGAAACAAAGCTAAGTATTTCGAAATAACTTTCGTCATTTATAATTTTCTTATAAAAATCAAAAGTATCATCACTGAATGGGTAAGTCTTATACATATAAAATGCTATAAGATATTCCTTAAATAAACGATGTTTGAATTCATAATTTTGTCCAACAACAAATATTTCATTTCTAAATTTGCCAAAAGCTTGGCTAGCAGAAAATAAAGAAGAAAAATATTCATCAAACTCTACGTGTGTATAAGAATTTTTATCAAAATTTTCAAATGCAATCTTTCCAATTTCGCAGAATAATTTGGAATAATTTATATCAGGTATTTCTAATCCTTTCTCTTCATCTCTTTTTCCAGCTAGAAAGAGACAACAATGTTCCAAAAGTTTCGATTTATTATAGAATTTTGAAAAAGCTTCTTCTTGTTTATAAACTTTTGTTACAAGGCCCAGTAAAAATGGATTTTTAAACAATTCAAAATAACTTGATGAAAACTTTGTTTCATTAATTTTATTTTTCTGAAGATATCCCCTAATTTCCCCATCAGTTAATGGATTTAATAAAAAATCTTTATAAATGATTAAATCATTATGAAATTGATTTGTACGACAAGTAATAAATGAAAACATCTTTGGATACAAAGCAGCAAATTTATTTATTTCATTAACTAAAGCTCTATATTGAGATTTTTCTATTACTTCATCAAGACCATCTATAATTAAGATTATATTGTCATGAATATTATCTTCATAATATGTATCAGTGTTTATTTTGGTAAATGGTCGTAATTGTTCTTTTATGCCTTCTTCTAAAGTATCAAAAGAGTTTTTGTATAAATTAGCCTTTAGAAAAATTGGTATATAATTACCGAATTTTTTATCTGTCAAAATCCTTTGTGATAATTGTATTGCTTCAAAAGTTTTTCCCATTCCAGCATCAACAAGTAAAACAATCTTTCTATATTTCTTTAGTTCTTCAAATAAAGAAAATGTCTTTTCCGGGTTTTGACTATCTGATATTGTGCGATTTATATAACTATGAAATTGAATATTTAATAAGCGTAACAAATATTCCGAATACTCTTTTCGAATAGTTTCTGAGAAAACTTCTTCCGTATGGATAATTCGTTTTGAAAGAGAATATTGTGCAGCCTCATCTTTTCCTAATGCATATGTATCCAAAACAAAAGTATTTTTTTCTGAGCCTGAATATGTATAAGGAGTAACGGTAACAGAAATATCATCTGAAATTAAATCTATATCAATTATTGAAAAACCGTTTTCATAGTTATGATTCTCTTCCATCCAATTGCTTGGTATAAGCCCCTTTGAAAGCGATATAACGCTTTTTCTATCTATCGAATCAGTAATTGATGCTGAACCAGAAGAATGTGTATGCCCAAAACAACATAAATTAAAATTTGTTATTATATTTTCAGTCATTGTATCAATATCTGAGCATTTATCTATTTTATAGTGCGATAGCAATATATTGAAATCATTATCTCGAATTTTTGGATAGTTATCTTGAATCTGATTTATTCCAAGAATTATTTTTGAATCGTCATCAAAACAACGCCAAGCTGAATTAACACATAGAATACCTAATTTTACATTATTCACGCTTCTTACATGATATGAATCAAAATAAGAAATCGTACTATCGTCATTATCTTTGTAAAAAGCTTCTTCATACCTCTTAAAAGGAAGCATTCTATTTATACCAACATGCTCTTCAATAGTTCTTTTTTCGTTAATAATTTTATTTATTTCTGTATTTTTTTTATTTGTGGAAAGTTGTTGTTTTATTTTATTTTCATCATCTTTATCTAATTCTCTATTTACATCGTGATTACCAGGGCAGATAAAAATTGATTGTTTATCAATATCAATAACATCTACTAATGGAGAGATAAAATCTTTATCAAAATTAGAAAAAGCTTCATCTGTAGAAGCAAACCCTCCAGTTCCTTGATTAATCAAATCTCCTGTAAGGCAAATTACATCTATTTGTTTTTCTTTATTCTTTTCTTTTATGAATTCCAAGAAAGGTGCTTTCACCATTCTTTCAAAGGCATCCATATTCTTATTTGAGTAATGAATATCAGAGATATGTAATATACGAAGTTTTTTATCATTTGCATCTGTCATTCTTATATACTCCTTTTTCCAGTGACCACTTCAAAAATGAGTGACTTCTTGTATTCCGTTAAATCTGCGATGAGCGATTCTTTTTCGGCGATAAGACTGTCGATTTGAGCACATTTTGAGTCAAGCATTTTGGCTATTGCTTCTTGCTCTGGAAGAGGTGGAAGTACTATATTAACATTTGATAAGATTCTTTTTGTTATGCTGAATAATTTAACTCCATTGCATCTACTTCTTATTTGATTTCTCCAAGCATCAGTTTTAAATAAATATGCTAAATACTTATTACTTTGCTTTATTTTCGATGAAAATATAATTGTATGATAACCTGCAAATAAAGTTTGTTCTTCATCTACATAGACACAATTTCCACATCCTTCTAAATCCTCTGATGTATCAGCGAATATAAAATCACTTTTATGAACTAAAGAATTTGAATTACTTGTTAAATATGATTCATCAACGAATCTCTTTAACGAATCATCTATTCTGGTTCCTGAGTTTTGCTTTGAATGAATTTGACCATAACTTATTACTGAAACACCAGCCTCTTTTAGATTTTCTTTTGTAATTGGTAGTCCTTTACCAAAATCAAAAAGATTCTTTAATCGTTTTACTTCCCATCCTTCAGGAACTTCGCCAATCCATTCAATTCCGCTGTCTTTCTTTTTGCAGTTCAAGTTTTTGCCCGTTACCGCTTCAAAGATTACAGACTGTTTCCATGCTTTGTATTCTTCTATGGATTTTTTTGATTCTTCGATTATGGAATCAATCTCAGAAACTTTTTTGTCGAGATATTTGGCTATGCGTTGTTGAGTTGCTTTTTTAGGTGGATAAACTATAGGCGTATTCAAAAAATCATCAATATTTAAATCCCACTGACCAACTCGCAATCCAGTTGAAAGTCTTTCAAATTCTTGTGCATACATTTTATTACGAAGAAGATAATGTATGTACTTTTTATCAATTTCTTGATTTGTAAATTCACAAACATAATAAGCAGGGCTAACAATACCTTCATAATCAGAAACAGCGAGAGAGCCTTGCCATGTTTTCATTTTATTGAGAACTAATTCACCTTTTTGGACAAATTTATATGATGCGGTATCGTCAGATGTAACATTGTGGTTATCATCTCTAGAATTTTTAGGAACAATTCCTAAATCTCTATAAAGCGACAAAACTTCTGCTTCAGGATGATTTTTTATACTCTTATTACGAAGAATTGTTTTTGCTTTTGAAATTTTCCAATCATCAGGAATTTCCCCAATCCAGTCTATTCCGCTTTGTTTCATCTTTTTTCTCCGTCAATATGGGAGTGTCTTTCTGCGAAGATTTCTTTTTGTCGCTCAATCTCGTCCGCAAGTTCTTTTTCTGTCGGGAGCAGAGTCAGATACTTACTTGCAAAAATCTGCTTGGAGTCGTTCAGCACAGAATACTTCGCCACAGTTTTGTCGGTTTCTGAACAAAGCAATATGCCAATGGTCGGGTTGTCATCTTCTTTTTTGTAGATGTCGTCAAACATACGAACATAAAAATCCATCTGCCCTACATCGCGGTGAGTAAGCGTGTTCATCTTCAAGTCCACAAGTACAAAGCATTTGAGCAAAAAATTGTAAAACACAAGGTCGATGTAAAAATCTTCTGTTTCCGTCCGCACAAGTTTCTGTCGCTCCACAAAGGCAAAGCCTTTTCCCATTTCAAGCAAAAAATTTTGCAGGCTGTCGATTATTGCCTGTTCAAAGTCGCTTTCTTCATAGCTTTTATTTTCCGGAAGCCCCAAGAATTCAAGCACATATGGATTTTTTACGAATTCAAGCTTTTTGTCCTGAAATTCTTTTGTATTCTGCTCCATTTCTTTTATTACAGGCTCTTTTATCTGCGAACTCAAAAGCCTCTCATAGTATTTTGTGCCGATGTTCCGCTCCAAAGTCCGAGTGTCCCAATTTTGTGCCGCACTTTCGTTGCAGTACCAGTCGCGAGCTTCTTTTTGCGTAACGCGCATAATCAGCTTGTAATGGCTCCAAGTTAAAATTCTCCACATTGCGGAGAATTTCTCTGGCTCTGTGAATCGCTCATAGAACATACGGAAATTGTACAAACTTTGCGTTGAAAAGCCTTTGCCGAATTCCTTTGTAAGTTCTTCCGAAAGATTCTTTATAATTTCTTTTCCGTATTCCGCCCTGTTTTCGCCGTTCTGCTCCTGCAAGACAATTCTTTTTCCCGTAAGCCAATAGGCATAAACCATCGCATAATTCACATGATTTTTTGCATATTGCCTTGATTGGGTAAATATGGCTTTTATGTCGGAAACATAATCTTCCGTAAAAGCTATTTCTGATTCATAGTAATTCGCAATTTCAGGTTCCATTTCTTCTCACCTCACTTCCGACTTTTCACTTCGAATGAATTTCCCCAATCCAATCTATTCCGCTCTGTTTCATTTTTGAAGGATCTGAAATTGCAATCAAAAGTTTATATTGTGACCAGTTCAATTCCGTCCGCAGTGCAGACGGAATTTGATACAGGCGATAAAACTGTCTTGCACTGTTGATAATCGTTCTTGCATCATCAATAATGTTTGAGGTCTTTTTATATGTTATAACCGAATTTTCTGTTTTTTCGTTCATTTTTAATCTCCCTCGTATAT
>NZ_JPUF01000109.1 GCF_014737315.1 Treponema zioleckii
TACAAACAATAGTTTTCTCCACTCCGCTATTCTCAAGGAACAGTAGATGTCTCGACTTCGCTCGACATGACATAATTGTACGCTCGACATGACATAATTGTGCGCACAACATGACAGAGCGAGACGCTTGACATGACAAATCGGGGCGCTCGGAATGACAGAGCGGGACGCTCGGAATGCTCACTTTTTTTTCCTCCATTCTCCATTCCTAATTTCTACCTCATACCTCATACCTCATACTTCATACTTCCTTCTCCCCGTAAAATACACACTTTTTAGAAAATTAACTGACTTTTGCGCTCAGATTTTTGATGTAAAAATACAAATACAAAAAATAAGGAGGATATTTTTTTATGAAAAAACGACTGATTCTTGCCTCCGTTATTCTTTCGCTCTGCCTGCCTTCGCTTTTTGCGAAAGTTGAAGTCCGCAAGGATTCAAAAGGCTGGCGAATGTTTGACGGTGATAAAGAAGTCGAGGTTAAGGGCATAACCTGGAGCAATACGCCAATCGGCAAAGACTACAATTACAGTCTCTGGCGGATGGACGACGAATTCATCTATGCAACGCTGGAAACAGACATGCCACTTCTCAAGGCAATGGGCGTAAACGTTATCCGAAGTTTTGACGACGTTCCGCCAAAGTGGGTTGAATACATTTACGACAAATACGGAATCTACACATTGATTAACAACCTTATGGGACGCTACGGCGTTACCGTAAAAGGAAAGTGGACGTTTCCGACAGATTATCAGGACAAGGACACCCGCGAAACATTGATCGAAATGGCACGGGAAACCGCAGAAAAATACAAAAACGTGCGAGGACTTTTGTTCTACATGCTCGGAAATGAGTCGAACTACGGTCTTGAGTGGTCAAGCACCGAAATCGAAAACCTTCCTGTGGGCGAACAGCACCGTGCAAAGGCCGTGTACCTTTACAGCATGTTCGAAGACGCAATGAAGGAGATGCACAAAATCGACCCGAATCATCCGGTGGGAATCGTAAACGGTGACACGCAGTACATCGATTTGATTGCAGAACTTTGTCCGAGCCTTGATATTTTTGGAAGCAACGTTTACCGCGGCTGGAAATTCTACGACGCGTTCTACGAAGACGTGCTCACAAAACTCGACAAGCCGGCAGTGTTCACAGAATGCGGTGCGGACGCTTTTAATGCAATCACCCAAAAAGAAGACCAGTGGGCGCAGCTCCAGTATTTTAAAACTCAGTGGGAAGAAGTTTACCAGCAGGGCTACGGAAAAGGCCGTCATCAAAACGTTTTGGGTGCATTCCTTTTTGAATGGATTGATGAATGGTGGAAAGTTTATCAGTGGAAAGAACTGGACATTCACAACAAGAACGCAAGCTGGGCAAACTCTGGCTACTCCCTTGATTTTAAAGAGGGCGTTAACAACATGAACGAAGAATGGTTCGGTTTGTGCGCAATCAGCACCCAGACTGTAAACGGAGTAAACAAACGAGTTCCTCGTGCAGTGTACTATTTCTTCTGCGATTTGTGGCAACACTCGCTCTACAATTCAACGAATGAAGAAATCGACGCATTCTTCAAGAATCTTCCTGAATCAATCTATCTTGCTCGCGGAAATTCAGGAAGCATAAGGGAAGACATTGCACAGAACCAGGCATTCAAAATCAAATCTTTGAGCGTTTCTGGCCAGTACACGACTCCAGTTTTCTTGAATTACTTAAAAGACGACATTAAGGACAAGAAAAACTGGCGAGACACATTCCGCTACCCGAACGGAGACTACAGCGAAACCAACGGCGAATACATCAGCAAGGAAGGTCGTGGAAAATATGGCGACAAAGTGGCCGAAGACATTGAGAACAAACCGACTTTCCAGGCAGAAAGTTCGCTCACGCTCGAAATGAATCCTGTGGAACACGTGAACGGCTCGGTTACGTTCAGAGCATTCACGAACGAACCGTTCAGCCGACTCCGCGACCACAACATGAGCTATTACGAAACGGTTCCTGACGGCGAAAGCGTTTATGACCACAAAAAGCATTTTGAAATTTACGCTGCAGATGCCACTTACGAAGGTAAGAATTTTGACATCAAAGGCTACTATCACACGGGACACGCGGGTTACACAAACACCGGCGACGTGTTCAACATCACTCAGGATGCATTTGATTTAGTCGGCTACGACACGAACGGAGACAAAGCTCCGATTGCAGCTGAATTTACGGGAAAAGGAAAACTTTCAGGATTCAATTTTATTGCCGGTCCTGAAATCTACGGCTACGCAACTCCGCAGGCCGTGGCAAATTACTACAAAGGATTCTGGCCTGGATTCAAATATCTTACATGGATTAACTGGGGCGTTGTTTTTGCAGAAGAATTCGGACAGAGCGAGAGACAGGAAAAAGCTCCACAGAACGCTTACGGCGACGGACGCAAGGCTTCGCTTTACGGAGAATTCTACTTCAATAAATTCGCAACCTTAAAACTCGGAGCGCTTACTGCAGGAAACGAAAAAGTCGGTGCTGAATACGTGAGCAAGAAAAACGGTCTCAAAAAAATCACTGACGCAGATACTTTCGGAGGCTACGCTTCGATTTCTACAGGCATGATTCCGTACACGAACCTGTACGTTAACGGAATCTACCGAGGTCTTGTTGCCGACACAAATCCGGCAGGCGTTTACAACGGAATGTTCACCGGCGACTCTGGAAGCGGAAACCGAATCGAAATCCAGACCGGAGCAGATGTTACGTTTGGCGTATTCTCGTTCAAGCCAGTCTTCCGCATG
Organism: Treponema zioleckii; assembly: GCF_014737315.1. GTDB lineage: Bacteria > Spirochaetota > Spirochaetia > Treponematales > Treponemataceae > Treponema_D > Treponema_D zioleckii. The sequence goes on from NZ_JPUF01000109.1 coordinate 2,781, forward strand.
AGACAGCCGATTGAAGAACCGACAGGAGCCAGAAGCATAGTTGCCGGAGACCCGTTCTATGTTGGGCAGGGAAACCGCCGGTCAATGGAACTTGAAGCAATCTTCACTTACGACCCGGAAGGCGGAACTTACTTCCACAACTGGGACAACAACGAAACCGAAAATGCAAAATTCGCATTCTCGCTCGCAGGTCTGTACAAATTCTTTGCGGATGAAACGGACTTGCTCCCGTACAAAGACAATCAGGGACCTAAAGTTCAGCGCAACGACGGAACTTGGGTTGGCGGGGACAACTGGGTGGCTTACAACACGCTTCCTCTGCAGAAGAATCTGTGGCAACTTGGCGCAAGAATCGTCACGAACCCGACTAACAATCTTCGCGTAATCGCAACAGTAAACGCAGGTCACGTTGCACCGTTCGTATGTTACTACGGAGACCCGGACGACATTACGTTCTACGGCGGTTCTGTAGCCCTTCGATACAAAAACTGGATTGCAAGTTCTGCCGTAACAGTAAACGGATGGGGCCCAGAAGGCTGGCACAGAGAACAAAACTGGACGTTCCCTCTCCAATACAGTCTTGACGTAGCTTACGGATTCAAGAAGCCTTCGTTCCTTGACACGAAAAACCGAATCGGTCTTCGCATTTTGGGCACGAACTTCGGAAAATACAGTCAGGATTCTTACGGAGCACTTCCGTACGCTTACCACAAGACACCAACAGCTTCTATTGACGGAGCTAAATACATGGAAGTTACCGCATACTTTAACATCGGTCTGTAAAAAATGCTGCCTCTTAAGCGTTCAGTTTAGAGGCATGCTGAATAAAAAAAAGGAGTCTGCTTATGAAAATAAAAAAAATATCGGGAATCATTCTTGCTGCCTTGACTGCATTCGCCTTCGCCTCATGTGCCATAGACGGAACAGCCAACGACGGTTCCCAGGCAGAGGACAGGCTTTCTCATGGGTATGAGGAACATTCGACTGTTGAAGATGGGCCAGGAGCTCCATTCAAAACTTTTTCAGGTTGCGGAGTTCAACTTTGGGTTACGGATTGGGATCCTGCAAATCCGACAAATCCAACCTGCACTGGAGATGTCGAAGACAATGCTTTCGTAATAACAGGATGCTTAAATTATTGGGGTGGGCAGTTTGGAGCATTTAACGAAATGTCTGGCGTTGAATTCGATATGTCAAAAGTTGCGAAAGTCACTTTTGATGCAAAAGCATCGACTGCAGGAAAGGGGTTGATTTTCTCAGTCCGACTTGGTGATGAAATCGTAAATGAGCTAAAAGATTTCAATGTCACTACAGAATATAAAACATATTCGCTTCAAGTAACAAATCCGATAACGAGTCCGACAACAGAAGTTTTCCGTTTGCAAGGCATTACGGACAACGGCGCGGTTATCGGTGGAAAGAATGTAAAAACATACATAAAAAATGTTGCATTCTTTGACAGCGACGGAAAAGAAATTACCCCTAAGATAGTCAAATAAACTAACCAATCCTATTCATTGTTTCTTCCTTTTGCCGTCTGTGCGCAGTCTCCTTGCACAGGCGGCTTTTTTTATCTTTTAGCTTCATCAGTGGTTGAGTCCGTCGAAACCACAACTAACTTTCCGCCGCAGCTGTGCAAAGATTCTGAATCAAGTTCAGAATGACATCGCTTTTGTTTTCACCCGAAAAGCGCGGTGGTTGAGCTTGTCGAAACCACAATCAACTTTCAGATTTTCAGACGCAGATAAACACAGATTCACACGGATGGGACACAGATACTGAAAAACGCGGATAGCGCAGATTGGTCACAGATACTAAAAAAATCGGGATAACACAACAATGCCAGCCAGAGCGTAGTCGGAATAAGCATTTTTTGTCACCTCGAGCGTAGTCGGAATAAGCATTTTTGTCACCTCGAGCGTAGTCGAGAGGTCTACAAGAGATAGTTTTCTCCACTACGCTATTGTCCAGGAACAGCAGATGTCTCGACTTCGCTC
>NZ_JPUF01000110.1 GCF_014737315.1 Treponema zioleckii
ATTTGGGTCCATGCCATGTGCCAAATAGTTTTTAACATCATTTTCTCTGTGATCAGGGCCAAACCTAGCTTCATGTGATATTTGGTCTCCAAAACTCAACAAGAGCCTCTTGTTTTTTGGTACATCACCATAATATGTCGCTCTTGAAGAGGGAAAACTCTGCGCAAAAACTGAATTCTTTACGAATCCAATAAAAATGGAAAACATAGCTGACACCAAAGCAATAAAACTTATTTTTTTCATATTACTCATTTTTCCCCCAAATTATTGTGATGTTTTTTCCATTATTTTCTGTAGAAAACTGTCCTTGATAAGCATCTGGAATATTAGCTTTGAAATTAGCTTCAAATTCACTTGCTGCATTTTCATCAACAAATGAATATGTTGTCTCAGTATATATATTATATTTTTTTGAATGATCAGAAATATTATAGACATTTGGCCATGCTTTTAGTCCACTTACAGAGGCGATCTTTCTTCCCCCCTTGTGTTTAACAGACAATGATACATTTGTGATTCCTGATTGCTTAAGACCATCTTTTGACATGAGAGAACCGCCATCGTTTCCAAGCCCTCTACCATCATTGTTATAAATTCCAGTTTCTCCACCAGCCATACCTATTATAAAGTATGCCCGTATTGCAGCTTTAAAATTGCCCCTACGGAGGAAAATAGCTGTAAGCAAAGATCGCCCTGTAGAACCATAGTCGCCTTTCCAGAAACGCATTTTATAATTTCCCATATCAACTTCAGCATGATCAATGTCAAAGAGCGCCTTTGAAGCAGGATCCATCCAATCATGATATCCTGCAGCGGTCTGAGGTGCATTATCATTCCAACCACAGATAATACCTTCTGGACTAGAATCTACCCAGCCCCATAATTCCCTTCCATCTGGATCTGTATACTTCAGTGGATTATTGCCAGCATAATGGTAGAGATTTAGGTTTGCACTGTTATAAATTCCTCCACAGCCAACAGACGAGCCTGCCATGTATTCTGAAAGGGCTGGGTCAGTCGAAAGCCACCTTGAATACTTCGGGTCGAGATACCTCGCACCATAATAATACAGCCCCCACGAATCTCAATGGATTTCAGGTATTTTCAGGCTTAAAAAGCCGGTTTTAGCACCAGAAAGACAAAATTCGGCTCAGGATTTAAACTCCTCCATAAAAAATTTTATCGGCGGAAAACTTCCGCCTCTGAAAAATTCTAAAACCACTCGTCAGAAAATTCGAGCGGTTTTAGAGCGGCAAAAACTACGCTATATGTAGCGTAATCCTTAATTTTTCCCAGAAAAGGCGCTTTTTGTGGCGGACTTTCCGGGGGAAAGCGGATTTTTTGGACTTCCTACAAATCGCGATTTGTAGGGGGAAGAAACAAATCTTTTTTACCTGCTTGCTAGCTACAAATATTTTTGCAGTTACATTTTTTATGACAGGAATTTTTATGGTGACAGAGAATAAATATATCAAATTTACAAAGAATCCAAAAATAATTCTATAGGTACTGCCTCCCCTTTTATTGTAAAAACACATTCAGGATTCATTTCGTTAATTAGCTTTATCATAGTCACAATTTTTTTCTTTTGGAACCAATAGCAAATTTTTATTCCATCTGAATAGTTTATATACTTTCTTGTATATTCCAGGATTTTTGTAGCATATTTAGTATTAAATTTTAAATAGATGTTTATTGCTTTCATCTTTGAGTTAAAATTCACAATCAACTGAATTTCTGAAAATTTATAGTTTCTTTTAAGAAAATACCAGTATCTAGTGATGTTACCGTTATCAAATGAATAAGTAAATCCACTAAAATAGATAATTGCGATGATAAGAAAAATTAATCCAAAATATTCCATAGGGGTTTGAATTTTCGACTCAACAAATGAAATATAAAGGATAAAAATCCCCAAAATAATAACTGGTATTTTTTTCAATTGATAGATTCTATTTTTATGCATTGCTCACCACCCCCGTTTTTCAAAAAATTCATCAAGTTTTGTTTGTACATACCAGCCAGCTAAGAAACCGCCGCCTACACCGCCAACAATACTGCCTCCGATTTTTCCTATAACTGTTCCAGCTCCAGGTGAAATTGCTGTACCTATGAAACCACCCGCCCAACCAAGAATGTTTTTTCCAGCAAGCGACCCCAATTTTGAGGCTTGATACACGACAAAAGTTGTTAGCAAATTTCTTGTAAGCCTCTTTGTTTCTGCAAGATCTCCATTTTTTTCACCTACGGCAGCTGCATCCATAAAATCTATTACAATACTTGCGGCTAATAAGCATTTTGAGATTGGTGATAATTTTTCAGATTTTTTTAACAATTTACTATCTTGCGGTGACAGTTTAAAACCAACTATCACCCCTTCTGGAACACCGAGTTCATTAAATGCCTCCGATAAAACTGGTTCAACCGTTGGTTTATTTTTTCCGACTTCTTCGAAAACGGCAGAAAACAGAGTTGTTATAAAATCAGCATTTGATATTTTATCACTTGCATTTTCATACTCTTCTTCCATCATTCCCGTCGGGTCTGTATACCGCACCGGATTGTTGCCCGCGTAGTGGTAACAATTGAGATTGATTGGACTGACAGACCGCAATCTCAATGGATTTCAGACACTTTCTGGCTTAAAAAGCCGGTTTTAGCTCTAGAAAGACAAAGTTCGGCTCGGGTTTTAAAATCCTCCGTCAAGAATTTTATCGGCGGAAAAGTTCCGTCCGCGAAAAATTCTAAAACCACTCGTCAGAAAATTCGAGCGGTTTTAGAACGGCAAAAACTACGCTATATGTAGCGCAATCCTTAAATTTTCCCGGAAAAGGCGCTTTTTGTGGCGGAGTTTTCCGGGGAAAAGTGAATTTTTTGGTATTCCTACAAATCGCGATTTGGGGGAAGAGGATTTCAAATAAATTTTCAGTTTATTCCTGTAGAAAACAAATCTAGCTTAGCCGAAATTCCATCCAGTATCTCAACATTTTTTGCTGTTATTTTTGTTTTAAAGATTTTTAACAGGGTCAGTTTTTTCATTTCCTTTAGGAACGACAAATCGGCAACTGGGGCGGATTCATGAATAATAAGTTCCTCTAAATCAGTCAATTTTGCCAATGGTGAATAATCCTGAATATTTTTGCAGTGGTCACAGCTTAAATGTTTAAGTTTTGGAAAAATCGAAGGTAGCTCCTTTATATCCATAAGCCTAGGACAGAAAAAAAACTCAAGCCATGTTACATGAGTCACAGTATCCGTTTTGGGAAAAGATTGACTTGAAATTTTCCAAATCATCATTCTCTCTAATTTTTTTAACTCTTTAACTTGTGACAGAAAAACTTCCATATCTGCACAATTAGTTATGCCTAATCCCTCAATATTTGTACTCTGTGAAATGTCACTCTTTTTATGCCATTTGTAAGACAACGCAACAAGATTTTTATTATTTAAAGTTCCTGTAAATTTTCCAGTAGCAAGACCTTTCAAATTCTTCAATCCGTTTGCAAAAGAGATATCTACAACTTTATATCTGTCATCAATGTTTAACATTTCAAGATTTTTCATTTTGGCAATCATTGAAAAATCAACATCACATAAATAAGAGCCATAAAATATTTCTTTTATGTCATTTGCATTTTGTTCCAATATAGCTCTTTCAGTTTCTGTATACTCATAGATGTCTACTTTAACCATCTTGTTCTCTTCGTTTAAATAACAGCGAAGTCCGCCTTTGTCCATAGTTGTCATTTTTTATTCCTTCACTTAATGCTTTTTATAAAACTTACCATGACGCATGAAATATATTTGCTCCCCAGGACTTTGTATTTTATTATAGTTGGGGTGAACATACTTAGGATCAAAAAGTTTATCCAGAGTTATTCGGCTCATCGGTCCTCCGTGGTCTTGGATTCTGATATATTCCGCCTCAAATGCATCCTTATTAGACTTTTCAGCTTTCCAATCAATACTCACGGGCATTGTTCCGTAATCTCGACTATGTGTTGCAGCCGATTCTATCGCTCTTGCTACACCACCTTTACCACTGTAGGTTTTTCCAGATGAAAAAGTTATCGTATACGAGCCTGTAGATTTTCTGTCAGAATACTTTTCCGTCAGCTCTCGTGCCTTTGCCTTTGCAGATAGATAAGCAGGATCCGTTTTTGTAAAATACGCTTTTGCATTATTGTATGTATTGCTGATAGAATCACTTATCTCATTGGCAAGATTTGCTACATCTTCCTGTCCTTCAGGCGTACATAGGTAAACAGCAGAGGCTGTGGCAAGCGCTAAAAGTGCAAATTCGCCATACTGCTGATAATTTTTTATAACTTCTTTAGCAGCTTCTGCAAGCTCTTCGCCCGTCGGGTCAACATACCTTACCGGATTGTTCCCCGCGTAGTGATAACAATTGAGATTGATGTGATTAAACACACCGCCCATGCCCGGCAATTTGGAATTATGCTGTTTTGCCTCGTCATTTGTAGGCGCAACAGGGATGTAATCTCCCAGAGCAGGGTCTGTGCTAATCCACATGCGGTTTTTATACTAAATTACAATTCTTAAATGAGTATTAACAGTATAAAACTTGGCTGATTCAATTCTGCAGAACTTAACTAGACTGCCACTGATTTGCGCAGATTCCGAATCAAGTTCGGAATGACAA
>NZ_JPUF01000111.1 GCF_014737315.1 Treponema zioleckii
GTACCTGGTGCCTGATTGAATAAAATTATTGCAGGTTCAAGGAGTAAAAGGTAGAACCCAAGTATTATTTTTTGTCCGAATCCCAAATTAGGAAATATTGTTGTTTTCCTAGGTTGTAATCCGGGCGACAAAGGAAACACTGTATTAGGATTTGACGATGGAATCTGATAGAAACCATCGTCAATCACGGAACCTTTTTTCTCCCTTTGGGGCGGAATAATAGGAGGAGGCAATATTGGAATTGGAGCAGGAGCAGCAATTCTTCCATCCGGGTCGGTATACCTTACCGGGTTGTTCCCCGCGTAGTGATAACAATTGAGATTGATTGGACTGACAGCCCACGAATCTCAATGGATTTCAGGCGCTTCCGTGCCTTAAATTCCCCTTTTTGACTGCAGAAAGGCAGAACTCAGATCTGGTTTTAAAATCCTCCTTTAAGAATTTTATCGGCGGAAAACTTCCGTCTTTGAAAAATTCTAAAACCACTCGTCAGTTGATTCGAGCGGTTTTAGAACGGTAAAAACTGCGCTATATGCAGCGCAATCCTTAATTTTCCCCGAAAAAGGCGCTTTTTGTGGCGGGCTTTCCGGGAAAAAGTGGATTTTTGGGTATTCCTGCAAATCGCGATTTGGGGGAAGTGGCAAGTTAATCTAGACTATCAACTTCACAATATTTTGATTATATAAAGTTTAGTTCTTACTTTTATTCAGCCAATATCTGCTTCGAATCATTGAAAGTTCATCTCCTTTTTTTTCTAAAAGTTCCGAATATTTTTTCATGCAGTTTTTACTACCGTTTTGAGATGCAATTCTGAGCCATGAAGAATCTATTTCAGACAGTTTTTCAGCAGCTTTTATATTTCCCTGAAGGGCAAAGACTTTTAATGCGGAAAAATCAAGCGCAGATATATTTTCAATAATTGGAATCGTAAAATTTGGATTTTCTGCATAAAAGTTTTCCTTCTCAAATCTGAAATCCGAATCTTTAATAGCGTTGAAACACCAAAACTTTGCCCTCTCTATTTCCCCATTTCTTTTCAGCGAATTGGAAAAAGCAAACATTCCATACGAACTACCATTTTCTGCACATATTTCAAGCCAAAGATTACCATTTGAACTATCATTAAGAGCTAATCCGTAATGCTCAAACAAGCGAAATGCTTCTACAGCATTTCCGTCCATTGCATTCTTTTTTGTTGCCTCAAGTTTTTTCAGAGAGTTTATCATGAGACCACCGTTATCACTTTCCGCAAGGATGCTATTTATTATGCAACTCAAAAAAAATATAGTACTAATCAACATTTTCATTTTTCTTTTTTCCTATGAATAAAACCATTCTTCCAGGATCATTTCTATCAAATTCCTTGATGATAGAATCACCTTCGATTCGAATTATTTCCCCTGCTATTCTTAATGGTCCATCTTCGTATAGCCAGACATATTTATTAGGAGCCTTAACTTTTGCACCTTCCCCTAATTCATTTGCAAGTTCTTGTGCATAAATTTTTCCATTTTTTCCAACAGCCCCTGTATTACACGACCATAAAACAACTGTACAGTCTGGCTTATATTTTGGATGCGATTTTATTATCCTTGCTAAATCTTTTTCTGAAATAGACTTGCCCAATCCTCTATTAGTTGCGGTCGCATTTGGATATTGAAAAATACCATTTTCTGCATTTCCATGACCGGCAACTACGAAATCTTTAACAGAACCTCGTATAGTATTGTTTGCAAAATCTTTTATTCGCTCACAATCAGGGAAAAAATTTATTTGCGGTCCTCTGAGACTTTCCCTTCCATCCGGGTCCACATACTTCACCGGGTTGTTGCCCGCGTAGTGATAACAATTGAGATTGATGTGATTAAACACACCGCCCATGCCTGGCAATTTGGAATTATGCTGTTTTGCCTCGTCATTTGTAGGCGCAACAGGGATGTAATCTCCCAGAGCAGGGTCTGTGCTAATCCACATGCGGTTTTATACTAAATTACAATTCTTAACTGAGTATTAACAGTATAAAACTTGGTTGATTCAATTCTGCAGAACTTAACTGGATTGGCACCGATTTGCGCAGATTCCGAAACATAGGAGGTCGCCGTAGCAACTATATTGCGCAGAGGTCGGAATTACACTGGATTTTTCAAAAAAAACACGCCGAGTTTTCCCCAAAAACACGCCGAGAATTTTTTAAAACTCCGTATGTTTTTTTGGTGAAGGCATGACTGGCGAACGCAATTCTCAATTTTTCGCGGGAAGCCTGCGGCGAGAACGGACTTACCCCGATTTTCGCAGATTCCGAATCAAGTTCGGAATGACAGTACCGCTAAGGAGAGTTTGTCTAAAAACTTGCGTCATGCCGAATTTATTTCGGCATCTATACTGCATTTTGTATGAATGACTTCGAAGCAGGTTCGGAATGACAACGGTCACACATTCCTAGCCAGGATGGTCACACATTCCTAGCTAGGATGGTCGCACCTTTCTAGCTAGGATGGTCTCACATGACTGTCTAAAAACCCGAAATCGCACTGTCACCCCGAACATGTTTCGGGATCCCGTACACCAAATGCAACGTAGATGCTGAATCAAGGCGACCGCGAAAACGAAAGCGGTCGAGTTCAGCATGACAATAATTTTCGGGCAGCCTCATGTGCGGGATATTTTATCATCAATCGTAAATCTGTCACACAAGAGGCAAGTAACCCACCGTCCATGCCCGGCGAGCGCAATTCTCAATTCGCGGTAAGGCTTGCGCACGAAGGGAGCTTAGCCCCGATTGGAGGGGCGGCGGGAGCCGTTGCGAAGCAATGGAGCGGAAGCGGAACCCCGCAAAGCGGGGAATGCAAGTGGATAAGTGGCGCCTGCACGCCCCATGCTTGGTCGGCAGGGGGCATTCGGCTCCAAAAAATTTATTTTCCTAAAATTAGTCTAGTGATGGAACAATCTAATTCCGTTGAAGCACATGACCATATTGTATTTGTCGGCAGTTTCGATAACCTGGTCATCACGAACTGAACCGCCTGGCTGTGCAACTACGGTAACACCTGATTTTCTTGCACGCTCGATGTTGTCTCCGAACGGGAAGAACGCATCCGAACCAATTGCAACGTCCGTGTTCTTTGAAAGCCATTCTTTCTTCTCTTCGCGCGTAAAGACTTCTGGCTTAACCTTGAAGATTGTCTGCCATTTGCCTTCCGCAAGAACGTCCTCGTATTCCTCGCCAATGTAAACGTCAATCGCATTGTCGCGGTCAGCACGTTTGATTCCGTCAACAAACTGCAAGCCCAAAACTTTTGGAGACTGTCTGAGCCACCAGTTGTCAGCCTTCTGACCTGCAAGGCGAGTACAATGAACTCGGCTCTGCTGTCCGGCTCCGATTCCGATTGCCTGTCCGTCTTTAACGTAGCAGACAGAATTTGACTGTGTGTATTTGAGAGTAATCAGGGCGATTACAAGATTTCTCTTGTCTTCTTCGCTCAGATTCTTATTTTTTGTTACGATATTCGAAAGGCAACTTTCATCAATTTTTAGGAAGTTGTGCCCCTGCTCAAACTTAATTCCGAAAACCTGTTTAACTTCCGTTTCTGGCGGAACATAAGACGCATCAATTTGGATTACGCAGTAATTGCCGTTTTTCTTTGCCTTGAGGATTTCAAGTGCTTTTGGCGAATAAGAAGGCGCGATGATTCCATCCGAAACCTCTTTTTTGATGAGGAGTGCAGTCGCTTCGTCACATTCGTCGCTCAAAGAAATAAAGTCACCGAAAGACGACATTCTGTCAGCCCCGCGTGCCCGTGCGTAAGCCTGTGCCATTGGGGTAAGCTCAACGCCGTCCGTAAAGTAGATTTTTTTGAGCGTGTCGCTAAGCGGAGTTCCAACAGCTGCACCCGCTGGCGAAACGTGCTTGAATGATGTAGCCGCAGGAAGCCCGGTCGCCTCTTTAAGCTCCTTAACAAGCTGCCAACCGTTCAGTGCATCAAGAAGATTGATGTAACCTGGTCTGCCGTTCAAAACGGTGATTGGCAAATCACCCTCGTCAACGAAAACCTTTGCAGGTTTTTGGTTTGGATTGCATCCATACTTAAGTTCAAGTGTTTTCATAATGCTCTAAAGCCTACCTTAAAATCATAAAAAAAGGAAACGTTTCAAGCTATTTTTTTTACAAAAAAATGTACCCTGTACTTTTCCCGCAAATTTTAAGAAAAAACTTGCGCTTCAGTTTTTAAGCATTTCTTTTTACAAAACAAAAAAAAATGAAAAAAAATGCAAAAATCCGATTTTTACTCTAGACAAAACTTTGTGAATCATATACTATCATTATCACGTTATGGGGAGTTCGCATAGCGGCAATTGCGGCGGACTGTAAATCCGCTCCCTATCGGGTTCGGGGGTCCGAGTCCCTCACTCCCCAAAAGGCTTGGTTTTTACCAAGCCTTTTTTTATGCCCTTTTCCTTTTCTTAATAAATTGAATTTCGAGTTGTAAAAGTAGATTTTTTAGACACGGATAAACGCAGATGGACACAGATGAGACACTGATACTGAGCTCCCATATTACAGGAAAGTTGAC
>NZ_JPUF01000112.1 GCF_014737315.1 Treponema zioleckii
GTTTGTTTTAGGCGTTAGTGGGTTTCTCGGAACTATAAGCCTTTGCGCTTTTTTTTGGGCTTATAGAAAAAATGGTATAGACTTCGGACGTTCTCCGTACTCCTATTTTTTTCTCATTGTAATCGCAAGTTTTATTTGCAACATTTGTGTGAGAAAAAAAATTGCCGTAAAATCTGGAATTGCAAAAGCGGGATTTTTCTTTGGCTTATTATCGATTTTGCCAATAGTGTTATTTTTTATTTCACTTATTCTTGTGCTTATAATCGGTCCTTTTCTTTTTTTATATAACCCGCCTCAGTTATTGTAAAAAGATTAATGAAATGGAGTAATCAGTTTTTGTATTGGACTTTTTTGTGTCAGTATTCGACAATCTGCTGAAATATTGACTACCCCTATAAAATAGGGTAAACTGTATAAGATGAAAAGGGAATTTATAGAAACTCCGTCATTCACAAAAAAATGGTTTTCGTTGGGATTTACGGATGATGATTTGGCTGAGCTTCAGCAGTTCCTCATCAAGAATCCCGATGCTGGAGATACGATGATCGGTACTGGCGGATTGAAAAAAATTCGCTATGCATTTGATGGGCGTGGCAAAAGTGGCAGTGCGCGAGTGTGCTATGTTGATTTTGCATCTTTCGAGAAGACCTACTTGATTCAGGTGTTCTCAAAGGATGAGAAACCGAACCTTACGGACGCTGAGAAAAACGCCGTTAAGAAAGCTATAGCCGTACTGAAAGCCGAGGCTGCAAAAAACTGGAGGCAGGAAAATGAGTGACTTTTTTGATGAATTGATGACAGGTTTAAATGAGGCTGTCGCTATTGAGAGCGGGATCCTAAAAGGTCGTAAGACCGTTTACGAGATTCTGCCCGTAAAGAAATACGACAATGCCCAAATCAAACAAATCCGCACTTCAGTCGGAATGACACAGGTTCTGTTTGCAGACTACATGGGAGTTTCAACAAAAACTGTGGAAGCATGGGAAAAAGGAACGAACCGGCCCACAGGAACTGCCTGCAGGCTGATAAGCATGCTCGAAAACAAAACCTTCACAACGCTGCCTTTCGTTCATAAAAAAGCAATATTGTAGTGAACCTTGAGTGGACCGCAAATACCACTCACTTTACTTCCCCAAAATCGCGATTTGTAGGAAGTCCAAACAATCCACTTTCCCCCGGAAAGCCCGCCACAAAAAGCGCCTTTTCCGGGGGAAATTAAGGATTGCGCTACATATAGCGTAGTTTTTGCCGTCCTAAAACCGCTCCGAATCAACTGACGAGTGGTTTTAGAATTTTTCGCGGACGGAAGTTTTCCGCCGATAAAATTCTTAAAGGAGGATTTTAAAACCTGAGCTGATTTTTGTCTTTCTTGAGCCAAAAGGGGAATTTACGGCACGAAAGTGCCTGAAATCCGTTGAGATTTGCGGGCTGTCAGTCCAATCAATCTCAATTGTTACCACTACGCGGGCAACAATCCGGTGCGGTATGTGGACCCGGATGGAAATGACATTGTCCCTTTTGGTAGTCCAAGGGAATTTTTCGGATTTTTAAAATCTATTGCAAGTGGACAGGACAAGGTTTATGCCGGATGCATGGAGAAAGCATATTCAGCGAGACCTCAGACGCGTTTGGTTGATATGCAAAGTTTAATAAGTAAGCTGTAAAAACTGAGATATTAAAAAAGGCAGAAGATATATATAAAGACTTTCCGGAAATGCTTGAAGTTACAAAGCAATGGCTAAATTCATTTTAAGAGGGCAAAATGAAAAGGGAAATAAATTTGACTGCAAGATTTGAAATAAACAATGAACTGATTAAATGTCTAAAAAAGATGATTAATGGAAAAATATCTTATGCAAGTCCATTTATTTGTTTTGATGGCATTACAGATGAAGAAGCTGATAAAGTTCTGTCATATTTGAATACTGTTGGTAAATATGAAATTGGTCTGAATTTAAATTATTTTACGGACAGTGAATTAATGGGCTTTGATTTCTTTTATTGTAACGGACAGAGAAAGACTGATACCTGCATAGATTTTATTGATTTTGAATTCAAGATGAATGGAAATGCATCTTTTGATTACACAGATTACTGTCCGAAATGCAAAGAGGGACTAAAACAAATTGCTCCATTCGTTGTAAAAGGTCTATCGACAAAACATGCTTCAAAAAAGTTTGTAACTCCCACTAGTCGATATTGGATTGTTTCTTCCGAGCTGAGAGAAAAAATCACTCACCAGAATATAACTGGAGTTGATTTTTGGGAATTGCTTAACTATAAAGGTCTGGCTTCAAAAACAAATTTTCAAATGAAGCCAACTAAAATTGTAAAGAATGCACTTGATTTACGGTATGTAAAAACGCCTGATACAGGCTGCAATTGTAAAAGGGGTGTCGGTATACCAGAAAATACGGTAAAACTTCATAAAGAATCCAAAAGCGATTTGTTGGATTTTACTGAACTTTATGAACGCAATTCATCTCGTATAGCTGGAATATACATAATCAGCAAAAAACTTTTGAAGCTTTTTATCGAGGAAGGCATCAGACCTCATTGGGATGTTAATATTCACCCTGTAGAATTTGTTTGATATGCAAGAGCAATGCCGCCACTTCCCCTACAAATCGCGATTTGTAGGAATACCAAAAATCCACTTTTCCCCGGAAAGCCCGCCACAAAAAGTGCCTTTTCCGGGGAAATTAAAGGATTGCGCTACATATAGCGTAGTTTTTACCGTTCTAAAACCTCTCCGAATCAACTGACGAGTGGTTTTAGAATTTTTCGCTGACGGAAGTTTTCCGCCGATAAAATTCTTAACGGAGGATTTTAAAACCTGAGCTGAGTTTTGCTTTTCTGCAGTCAAAAAGGGGAATTTAAGGCACGAAAGTGCCTTAAATCCATTGAGATTTGCGGTCTGTCAGTCCAATCAATCTCAATTGTTACCACTACGCGGGCAACAACCCTGTTAAGTATACGGACCCGAATGGAAGGAAAATAATTGTAGGTATTTCAACATCTGACACCGTTTGGGGAAAGACTTTTGGCGAGCATGCATTCATTATGTGTATAAATGATAAAGATCCTAAAAAGAGCCTTATGCTAGATGCTAGCGGTTCATACGGAGGCGCTCGTCCTGCTGACATACTCGATGGAATGCAAGCTCCTATATCAATTAATGCATATCTAAACTATTGGAATACTGATGAAAAGTTAACAACTTTTGAATTGAAATTGCCAGAAAAAGAGAAAAATATAAGAACAGCAATTGGCCAAATTGATGGTCGTTCTTGGATGTCTTGTGCGACATTGGCATCGAAAGTTCTTAATGAAAATTATTCTGCGGAAATTAAAAATTGCAGTACTCCTAAAGGATTATTAGATTCATTAAACAAATATGTAAAAAAGCATCCCAATGAAGTTACTGTGAAACATTATGATTTTAGAACAAAGCAAGAGGTCGTACAAAATGAAGAAAAATAACCCTTTGACTTTACATATTGCCGATGCGGTGATTTTTACCGTTTGCTATATGATTTCTCTATTTGTCAATTGGCTTTTGGGGTTTGGAAAAATATCTTTTGGAAACTTTGTGATTTACTCTATAGTATTTTGTTTGCTTGAGGTAATAAAAATACTTTTTTTAGATAAAAAATTTAGGTTCGTTTTCTTTTTTGCAAATATTTATTTTGGATATTGCATAACAAGCTTATATTTTATTGTGGTCAACAAAGCTTCTATTAAATCAAATCTTTTTACAATAGATATTTCTAAGTATCTAATTTTGCTAGGAATATCAACACTTCTCTCTTTTTTAGGCTATGGGATTTTAATTGTTCGTCATTATAGACTTTCAAGGCGTGAATAAAGATTGTTCTTTGATAAAGAATGCGTATGTCAAAAAATATGTTTTTATGGGAGTAAAGAAAATGCAAAACTCTTTGGCTCATGTCATAATAAAGCATGGAGGCTATTATGGGTGAAGCATTATTGGAAATGTATGACACAATGACGGCAACCGAGCAGAAAGAATTGTATGATTTTGCCCTGTTCATAGTTTCTAGGCGTGCGCGAGCAAAAAATCCACTTGAAGAATTCTGCGGGGTAATAAACGACGAGGATGCGGATGTAATGATGCGCGCAATCGACGAATGCAGGAGAATCGAGCCGAATGAATGGTAACCTGCTGGATACAAATGTGATTGTTCGAATCCTGAACGGTGACAGGGATTTGATCGAACAATGCATTACGGATATAGTTTCCAAAATTGAAGGAAAAGATTGGTTTGAATGCGTAGATAAACTTCGGCAGCTTGGACAATATGAATTTGATGATTACCAAACATAATACGTAATAAGTTCTTTGATATTTCAATTTTTCGGCTCACTG
>NZ_JPUF01000113.1 GCF_014737315.1 Treponema zioleckii
AAATTTTAGCTTATAATCAGTTAATTCAGTAAATAGCATAACAAAGGTTCGTAGCTGACAGCGGGTCGGGCCCGCTGCGGTACAACCAGTTGTTAGGTTGATGGCGCGCTGCGCCACTTTCGTATATAAATTCAGGAGTTTTTGTGAGTAAAATAAACAGAATCGAAACTGATGACTTTTGGGCTGATTCAACTATCATTGAAGCAGGCAACTTTGTATATACAAGTTATTGCATGAAAAATGAAGGGCAATCTATTGAAAATCAAATTAATGGCGCAATTGATGTTCTAGAAGAACGACTTAAAAAAGTTGGTTTAACTTTAGAATCTGTAATTCAAATGGACTGTCTCTTTGCAAACATAGCCGATCTAAATGCCTTGCCAGACATTTTAAAAAATCGTTTCAAAGGAAAATATCCTACAAGAAAAGCTTATGAAACAAAATTTATAAGAGAAGGAATAAGGTTTCAGATTGATGCGGTGGCATTTAAGTGATAAATAAATTACGGCGGGTCAAGCCCGCCTTTTTTATAGACAAAAAACAAGAAGATGTGGTAAAATAATCCCACAAGGAGACACTTATGCCTAGAATCGTTCCAATCAGAGATTTAAAAAATACCACTGCCATTTCAACTCTATGCCATGAAGATGATGAACCTATTTTTGTTACAAAAAACGGATATGGTGACATGGTTTTAATGAGCATGGAAACTTATGAAAAGAACCTGTTCCTTGCAAATGTATATGGGAAACTTGAAGAAGCAAAACAGGATATGAAAAACGGAAAGTATTCTTCTGTTGAAGATGCGGTTTCAAGAATAAGGAAAACTCATGGCCTATAATGTCCGAATTATGGAAACGGCTGAGCAGGATTTATCTGAAATTGTAACTTACTTTACAGATAAACTTTGCAATCCAAAAGCTGCTGAAAGTTTACTTGAAGAATTTCTCGAAGAAAAAAATAATATTTCTGATAATCCTTATATGTATCCGTTAAGTAACGATTTAGTATTGCAATCAGAAGAATATCACAGGTTTCTTTTCAAAAAAAATTATATCGCTCTGTACTTAATCGATGATATTGAGAAAGAAGTATCTATAATGAGAATCTTTTATGCAAAAAGAGATTATGCTAATCTAATATAAAAGCAACCTAACAAAGGTTTGTAACCGACAGGCAGTCAAGCCCGCTGCGGTACAACCAGTTGTTATGGCGACAGGCCGCTGGCGTGGTAGTTTTATAGAAATATAAAATTTGGGCATAGGAAATTCAAGAACAATGGAGAACCTTATGCCAGAATCTGAAAAAAACGAAGAAGAAAAAAAATACTGCATCTATATCTTCAACTATTACAACAACTAATAAATCCATAAGAGAAACTGAAAAGAAATTTGAATTTGGAGATTATGATAGAGGTAAATTTGATACCAATGCAAAACAAAAGGCTAAAGAAAAGCAGTTTTCATCTGGAAAAAAAATCTTTGATCCAATTTCAGGCGAAGAAATTGTATTAACTCAGGAAGAAGCAAAAAGACGTTGGGGCGAAGATTGGGCTAAGCATGTTGCTGAAGGTGATCATATTGATCCTTTGGAAAGAGTATATGAAAAAGGCAAAGAAAAAGCTTTTGTAACAGAAACTGATGTAAAACAAGTTGCAAATGAAGATAGTAATTTTACTTCGATTTCAAAGCAAACAAATACACGAAAAGGAAATAAGACAAATGAAGAATTTGTAAATAATCCAGAATATAAATATTCCAATAAGGGAAAGAAAAAAGCAGTAGAACTCCAAAGGGAAGCTGAGAAAATAAACGATGAACGCCTGAAACAAGCCAATATCAAAGGAATAAAGGAAACTTTGTCGTCTTCAGCAAAATCTGCTGCAAAAAACACAAGTATTACAACAGGAGTATTTTCTGGAATTCATAATGCTAGGCTTGTAAAAGAAGGAAAAAAAGAAACAACTGAGGCTATTGTTGATACTGTAAAAGATACGGCAATAGCAACTGGAAAATCTGTAGTCGTGAGTACTTCATCAACACTCACTCAAGCTGCTAAACATTCAAAATCAAAAATATTAAAAGGATTGGCAAAATCAAATGCTATTACATACTCTTTACAAGCTTTGGTTGAAGTAGGTCCAGATTTATACAAAGCTTCGATTTCAAAAAGTATTTCATGGACTCAATTAGGAAAAAATTTTTCTGTGTTTGCAGGAGGACTTGCTGGCGCAGAACTAGGCGCTGCGGGAGGTGCGGCAGCTGGAGCAAAAGCAGGAGCAGCGATTGGCACTTTTGTTGAGCCTGGAGCAGGTACTGCAGCAGGTACTGCAATTGGAACAACAGCAGGAACTATTACTGGTAGTATTGGAGGTGCGGCAGCTGGGGCAAAAGCTGCAAAATTATTAGCAGATGCAATCGCAAAAGATGATGCAATATTAATGACAGAGGCAATGAATCAAAGAGTTGCTGAGCTTGCAGCTTTGTATGAATTATCGCCAGAAGAATTTGAAAATGCTGTTTTACCTAAAATTCAAAATGAAGTTGACGGTAAATGGCTTGTTGAGATGTTCAAAAACTCAGGCAGAGATAATATAAATGCTCAACGTAAATTTGTTGACAAAAGCCTTATAAAATATTTTGACGAAAACTTAAAAAGCAAATCGTTATTAAAACGATTATTTATATCAATAAAAACCTCAAACGTAAAAATCGCCTGTGGCATTCCTGTTAATTTTGTTATTAAGTTCTTCGGAAAAATACTTGTAGCAATTCTAATAATCGTATTATTAATCTTTCTTATTTCTATAAAAACTGTATGCATGGAATTAATAAGGTTCAGCCTACTTCCAAGGAATCTTTACCAGTCATAACGGAATCAGTTTCTTCTGTTGAGAAAAGTAACTTAATCGTCCTTCCAGAAACAAAATCTTTTGAATTCAGAGCAGACAGAAGAGATTATGTAAATAATTCAGATGCCGAAAAGTGGTGTGATGAAATGGCTTTGAAAATAAAAAATGAACTTAGAAAGAATCCAAATTTAACTTTTATTATAAAAGGTTATGTTGCTGAATTTGACAATGAAATTGATGGTAATTTTCTCGCTCAAGAACGTGCTGATAAAATAAAATCTGAACTTATAAGCAGAAATGTTCCAGATAAAAATTTAATAACTATGTCAGGAGGCTCAACAAATCGTTGGGGAAATGATAGAAAATTAAATAGAGCCGTTACAATTGAATCAATTGAACCATGATATAATTGTAAGCTATAAAAGCATAACATGCACTTCAAAGCGGACGGCAAGTCAAGCTTGCCGCCGTTTAAGTGCGTAGTTATGCTCACAGCCCACTGGGCTGGTAGTTTTATAGAAATATAAAATTTGAGTTTAACATTTTATTCGTATCTCAAAAAGGAAGAAAAAATGGAAACTCAAATTAGTAAAAAAATTGATTATCGCTTCAAAATTATTTACACCGTGGCCATAACAATGATTGTCGCAGGACACTGTGGTGGAGGTGGAATAGATTTCACATTTTCAGGTTGGTTTCCTTATTATGAATTACATCTTGCATTGTTTTTATTTTCGTCTGGATATTTTTATAAAAAAACAGCTGAAAATAATGTAGGAAATTATATTTTTAAGAAAATAAAAACTTTAATAATTCCCTTATATATTTATAATTTTTTCTATGGTTTAATTGTTCAACTCCTTAGACTTAAGAATTTTCAAATGGGTGCATCGTTATCTGTTAATTCACTTCTTATACAACCGATTATAACAGGGCATCAGTTTATATATAATCTTGGCAGTTGGTTTGTAATTCCCTTATTTATGATTGAAATTTACAATATTCTTTTACGGAAATTTTTTATAAAAATGAAAATCTCGGAATGTATATTCTTTGTAATTAATATTTTTCTGGGTTCAATAGGAAATTACCTTTCCTATAAGGGATATAATCAAGGAATATGGCTTCCACTAGTAAGGATGTTGCATTTTATCCCTTATTATGGATTAGGGATTTTCTACAAATATTTTTTTGAGAAGTATGAGAAAAAAATACCAACAAGATATTTATTTTTAGTTATATTCATATTAAAATTTTTGATATTTCTTACAGGAAGGAATCCTACATTTACTCCAAGCTGGTGTAACGATTTTTCAAAATATCCATTTCTTCCAATAATAGTCGCATATTTGGGAATTGCTTTTTGGTGCGGCTTGCAACTGTCCTAGAGCCTGTTATACGGAAAAAACAAAATATTTAAATTTGATTGCAGACAACACTTA
>NZ_JPUF01000114.1 GCF_014737315.1 Treponema zioleckii
TTGAACTAAAGAATCTAGAAAATATGATTTGCGATTTATTTGAAGTTGATGAAAATCGTGGTGTTGCCAAAGCATGTCTGGAAAAAGCCGTTTCTGCGTATTCACTTTCAGAGCGAGAATCCGACGTTCTTAGACTGATTGCTGACGGCCGCTCAAACACCGAAATAAGCGAAAAAATTCACGTGAGCGTTTCGACTGTTAAAAAGCATATTTACAATATTTTTAACAAAGTCGGAGTAAATTCCCGCACGCAACTTTTAAATTTGGTTTATGAAAGATGCTAATAACCGCATCTCTAGTACAGATGCCGAACTAAATTCGGCATGACAGCCACTTCTTAGCCATTTCCCCTGTCCCAAGCCAATAAGCCCCCGCCCACCCAAGCGCAGATTTTCGCTAGAAAACTTGCGGAAAAACAACTTCGCTCATGTCTCCCCAAAGTTGCGAGCAGCGTGCGAGCAACAAAACAGCCCCTCCGAGTGGCCGCCGTGCTTGTCGCGGCGACTCGGAACCCCCTGCAAGCCCGCCCACCCAAGCGCAGATTTTTGCTAGAAAACTTGCGGAAAAACAACTTCGCTCATGTTTCCCCAAAGTTGCGAGCAGCGTGCGAGCAACAAAGGTAAGCTCGCAAAACGAGGCCTTGCTTGCCGCCGCGTTTTGCGAACCCCTGCAAGCCCACCCACCAAAGCACCAGTTTTTCGTTAGAAAAACTGGTGGGAAACGCACAAGATGACTTAAATTCTAAAAATAAACTTGTAGCGTTTCCTTGAATTTTTCTTTATAATTTATTAACTGCTGGTTGAGGTGGAACTTTATGAATCTAAAAAGATCTTTCAGAATACCGCTTTATATAGTCTTCGCAATCTTGCTCATATTCATTACGATTTGCTCTTTTGCCGTTTTTGAAAAATCCGTTAACAAAAATCTTTTTGAAAATTCTACCAACTTCCTAAAAGAGACTGCTTTCCTTTACGCAGGAACATTTCAGGTCAAATTGAACGACCAGCTTTTTATGCTTGAATCCCAGGCGCGATATTTTAACGACATTGACATGGACGACTACAATCTGCTCAAAAAAACGATTATGTCAACAAAAGGAGTGGGCGAGTTCAAAAGAATTGCCGTCGCCAATGCCAGCGGAATGACAATCAACTACGACGGAAAATCCTCCGGCAACATTCTTATGAAGGACTACTTCAAGAAGGCGATGGAAGGCCATTCACAAATCTCTTCCACGATTTCTACGGACGAAGACGGCGAAAAAGTCCTTACTCTTGCGGTTCCGATTTTTAATGGCGGAAAGCCAGTCGGCGTGATTACGGGAACATTCTCCTATTCCGTGCTGGAAAATATTTTTTCGGTGGACACGTTCGGCGGGGACGGATATTCGGTCATCAGCGACAAGAACGGCATGATTCTAATCGGAACCAAAAGCGAGAACAGACTTTGCACCACCGACAACTGGTTTGACTTTTTGATGGAAAAAAAAGCCCTCACAAAGAGTCAGCATGATTCGATTTATGCCGAAATGCAAAAAAAATCAAACAGGAATTTTTAACTTTTCGATTGGTGATGAAAGCCGAATTGTCGTTTATACGCCAGTCTGGCGAAATGACTGGTACGTTATTTCAACCATCACTTCGGACTATATCTTTTTGCAGCAAAAAAAAATCACAAAAATCACGGTGCGGCTCATTTTTATGGTGTCAGCAGTTTTTATGATTATTATTTTATTCTTGAGCCGCATGATGATTCTTCGCGCGCGGCTCGAAAAAGACAATTCCCGCTACGCAATAAATTACGAGACCAGCCAGACTTTAATTTTTGATTACGATTTTGAAAAGAAAATGATTGAATTTACCGGAAACACGTCATTTCTTTTTGGCGAGAATATAAAAAGCATTCCGCTTTCGGATTTTAAGAAAATTGAGTCGCGTGTTCATGAGTCAGAAAAAGGTGTCCTTTTAAAAATAAAGGACTTCTTGTCTGGAGGCGGAACTCGTTATATTTCGGAGCTGCGCCTTCTTTGCAAAAATAATGAATATATTTGGTACCGAATTACCGGAAACATAATACGGGATAAAGAAAATGTCCCTTTAAAATTCATTGGAAATGCCGTCAATGTTAATGCCCAGATTATGCACGAGCAGGAACTTAAGACAATGGTTGAAACGGACGGTCTTTCGGGGCTTTTGAACAAAGTCTACATGGAAAAGTCCGTCTCTAAGTTCATAGAGGAGTCCGGCGGAACTGAATTTGCTGCATTCTTCATTATCGATTTGGACAACTTTAAGCTGGTTAACGACAAACTTGGACATTCTTACGGCGACCAGGCGATTTGCGACACCGCGAACAAACTTTCCCTCGTGTTTTCCGAGCGAGATTTTATTGGACGAATCGGCGGGGACGAATTCTGCGTTTTTCTCTGCGTAAAAAGTTCGGTAAAAAATCCGATGCAAATCGTTGAAAAAAAAGCAAAAACCCTTCGGGACATTCTTTCGGAAGATTATACTAACGGAGACGTTTCGGTTCACGTTACCGCGAGTATCGGAATTTCTCTCTTCCCAAACCAGGCAACGCTTTTTAAGAGCCTGTTCAAAATGGCTGACACGGCCTTGTATCATGTAAAAAATAACGGGAAAAATAATTTTGCGATTTTTGATGAGGACATGCAAAATCATGGGGAGTCTGTTTATGAATAAATCAAAATTTTCTTTTGCGGCCCTTTGCGCGCTCGTGGCCTTTTTTTCGTTTTCTTGCAACAAAAAAACTTTGCTAGAGGAGCAGACTTCCGAAACAAAAATAGAAGAAAAGAATGTTGTTATTTCGTTGGGATTTTCGACTAACATGGAAGACCCGCGCGGAGTCGCTTCGCTTTTTTTTAAGAATGAAGTTGAAGAAAAGTCTGGCGGAAGAATTAAAATCGAGATTTTTCCAAACGGGGAACTTGGCGGAGATGCCGAGTTGATTGAAGGCGTGATGAGCGGAAAACTCGATATGACGGTTTCCAGTGCCGGAAATTTTGCGACCTATGCCACAAAGGTTGGAATTTCTGCAATGCCGTTTCTTTTTTCGGAATTTGAAGACGCCTGGCACTTTATGGACAGTGAACTCGTAACGGATGTGAACAAAACTCTTGAAGAATTCGGAATTATCGTTCTTTCTCATTATGATAACGGTTTTAGGTGCGTAACGACGACTTCGCGACCGATTAATTCCGTCAGCGATATGCAGAATTTGAAAATCCGAACGCCGCCGAATCAGATTGTAATGGAAACTATGCTCGCATTGGGGGCTTCTCCAAAGCCGTATGCGTTCAATGAGCTAAAAGCGGCATTAAAAAGCGGTCTTTTTGATTCAGAGGAAAATCCGATTCCTGTAATATTCAACAGCAGACTTTTTGAAGAACAAAAATATCTTGCAATCACGAATCACAGTTATGATGCTATGCCGCTCGTAATTCGTAAAACTTTGTGGGAAACTTTTTCGGCAGAAGAAAAATCAATTCTCCTTGAAGCTGCCAAAAAAGCTCAGACGCTGAACCGAAATCTTGTAAAAGAGCAGACTGAATCTTATGTTTCAAAACTCAAAGAGGAAGGAATGATAATAACGATGCCGGATTTAAAACCGTTCCAAAATGCAACGAGCGGTGTTATGGATGTTTTTGGGAACATTTATGGCGACAGACTTATTTCAAAAGTAAAAGACCTTACCGGTGAATAATCACCTTGCGATTTCTTGCGCGACCCGCCTGCGGTTTGCTGGTTTGAGCATAATAGAAACCGCCTGTCATTCCCGCACACGATGCTGTGCCATTCCGAACTCGATTCGGGGGCTCGTGCACCAAATATGTAGTGTAGATGCCGAAATAAATTCGGCATGACGCAAGTCTTTAGATTGCAAGTCCCTTGTAAGCTCGCCCGTTTAAACACAGATTTTCGGTAGAAAACTTGCGGAAAAACAACATCTCTCATGACTCCCCAAAGTTGCGAGCGGCGTGCGAGCAACAAAACTGCCTCTCCGAGTTGCAGCCGTGCTTGTCGCGTAACTCTGAAACCCCTGCAAGCCCGCCCACCAAAGCCAGATTTTCGGTAGAAAACTTGCGGAAAAACACCTTCGCTCATGTCTCCCCAAAGTTGCGAGCGGCGTGCGAGCAACAAAACTGCCCTCCGAGTTACCGCCGTGCTTGTCGCGGAACTCTGAAACCCCTGCAAGCCCGCCCACCAAAGCCAGATTTTCGCTAGAA
>NZ_JPUF01000115.1 GCF_014737315.1 Treponema zioleckii
AGGGTTTTGAAAAACCGTCAATGTTATCAAATTCTTCAGTTTTAGCATCGACTTCTAATCTGTCACCTTTGTTCACTACTCCAACGACAGTAGAATATTTCAAGGACGGTGCAGATCTCACACGAACTCTATCCTCCAAAACGGTTCCTGTTTCTGCAAAGATTACTGTACCTAAAAATATAAGAATAAATAATTCTGATAATAACTTTTTCATTTTCTTCCTTGCGCCCCAGTGCGGGGTCCACATAACAACTTAAACGGTGGCGCGGCTTGACCGCAAAATCCGATTTGAAGCTTTGTTATGTGTTTATTTTAAAAAGGAATATCAGGTAAATTACTTTCAAGCAATTTTATTCCAATTTTTTTTAGAAGCCAATCTAAATCATTGATATTATTTATCGTTTCTGGATATAACTTGTAAATTTTTTTATAAAATCTTTCTATATCATCGTCATTTATTATGCCGTAAACCTGACTATTTGCATCCGCAGCCTTGAACAACTCAATAACTTGATCTTCATTCCAAGTACTATATTCATTTAATTGAGCAATTATACGATGTGTTGTTTCAAAATGAGGACTCTTTCTTAATGATTCAATAATTTCAGCTTTTTTATTTTCACTCTTTAATTCAATGTCTTTTACATTCTCATTAAAAAACATTGTTAAGCTTGTATAGAAATATATTTCTGAATTTTTCTTTTCCTTCCATTCATGTATTAAAAAATTGCATAGTACTTTATCATTTATAGGAGAACGAAAATCTTTATCAGATGATACGAAAAATAAATCCTCATTTTCGGGAACATTTTCTAAAAGAAGTTCCCAGTTAATTGCATCCCCGTAAGAGTTTTCCTTACCAGGAGGATTTCCCAATTTATATCTAAGTACAGATTTATTAATTATTTCTTCTGAATAGGGAATTACTTCTACTTGATTAAAACAATCATTTATAATTTCATCGGCATATAATTTTTCTTTTTCGATATCAGCATTTAAATTACTTATAAATTCTTTATGCATTTTCTTAAAAGTTTCAAACGTCGCTTTTAGTGTGTTAAATGTATCATATCCTTTACACAGATTTGGAAACTGAATTTTTAATTCTTGAAATTGGGATAATGCCGCTTTTATCTTATTTTCCCTATTTCTTTTTACTTCATTTTTTACTTGCTCTGTAACAAAAAGACGAATATCTGATCCTAACATATCTTTTAATTTCTTAAATTGTGTAAGGTCATCATTTGAGAAATAATAAAGGTCTAACCATATTTGTGAATCCAAAAATAAGTTTTTCATCATTTACTGTTTATTTCATTACAAATATCACATCTGCATAGGTCGTATAAATTTTTGATTTACCTTGATAAGTAAACTCTATTTTCATATCATCCAAAGATTTATTTCCAAAGTTATCCAGATAACCATGAATTGCAGGTTTTAACAAATCTAAATTTCTTTTTAGTTTCCAAGAAGCAGAAAAATCATCTGTATCTATTAAAACTAAAAATAAACGATTCTCAGAACCGAATCTCATCTCTCCTTGATTTTCATACAACCATTTAGCAAGCAATTTTGGATTTTTTATACACTCCTGTACAATTCTAAGGTTTTCTTGTTTTAGAGTATTTAAGACTTCTAAACTCGCCTTAGAATTTCTATCCTTAAGTTTTTCCGAAATCTCATAATGAATTTCACTTGGTTTTGCATCTTTATCAAACACAATGCCAAGTTCTTTTGCCTTAGATTTTAAGAAGGTCAATTCCACTGGATAACCTTTTTCTTTTCTTTGTGCTTTTAAAAATTCAGCGGGGAAATAAGTAACTTTCAAGTCAAAAGGTATTTGATTTACGAAAAAATCCACACTCTTTATTTGACCTACAGTTGGCAAAACAATTTCGTGAGATTTGAAAATATGCTCAATTAAAATACTTGACCAATGATTATACCAACTGTTCAAGACATATCCTTGCACAGCATGTTTGATTTCTTTATCAAATTTTGCAGTTAATTCATCGAATGATCGTATAGCCTTTACATAATGGCTAACCAAATACTTATCTAATGAATTCTGATAATCTCCACCCCATTCAAAACTTTGTAATTTATAGAGTTCTGAAACTAATTTTTCTTGATTTAGTTCCTTCAAAATTTTAGTATTTTTTAAAAGAATATATGCATCCAGTTTTTTGTGAGAGACTTCTAAATTAGCAGAAAGCAAATTGAAAAGCTCTTCAAACTGTTTAGATAATGAAGTTGTTTTCAAGACTATCTGATTTTCCGAACAAAACTCATTGATAATTTCCTTTCGTACTACAGATTTAACTTTTAGCCATAATAGAGCTTCTTTGTTTTCTGTAAAAGGAATCAAATCTTCTGCATCGTAAACAGACTTCCATTTGTTAAAATTATTAGGCATTTTTCACTTCCTTAAACGGTTTATCACTTGTCCAGCCTTTTATTTTATTAAATATATTAAGTGTTTTTTGAGTACGAGAATGATTAAAAACTAACACATAATCAGATTTCATTGCTCCTTTTCTATTGTCTTGAACAACAGAATTTGCAGAATACTCCATTGGAAAAGAACCGAGATAAACCAACGAATTTTGTTTTTCAATACTATCAAAGAAAGACCAACTGTTCTTATCTTTTGCATTGAAATATAGCAATAAATATCCATCCTTTGTTAAAATACGTGATGATTCTGACAAAATTTCACGCATATCAGTCAAGTATTTATCTTTACTTTTTTGACGAATTTTAGCATTTGAAACAACAATCTCTTCTGAAAAATCAGATTTTTTATTCAATAAACAATTCCACATCTCACTTAATTCCAAATAAGGAATCCTGTCGCTATGAGGGGGGTCTGTAATAATTAGTTTTATAGACGCAGAAGGAATTTTCTTCAATTCGATTTTTGAATTTCCCTGAACAATTCCCATTTCTGCTTGTTTTGCATAGAAATCAGAAATACTATTCTTACAGGATATTGGAAAAGAATCTTGTTCTAATAACGCTTTATACAATTTGTTTGCTCTGTTCTCAAAACAATTCCAAACATTTATTTCAAAATGCAAATCAGGACGCCACAAACCAATAACCCAACTGCCAACTTCTATTTTTTCTGATTGTTGGTTTTTAGTTTTTCCGCGATTTGTAATAGCAAACACCATATTTGACATTTGTCCAGAAGAAGAAGTTAATGTTAATTGGAGAGCTCTTTTTAAATCTCCTGAAAATTTGTTAATTTCATCCAAGATTAAATCAATATTGTATAATGCCCGTTTTGTAAACAAATCGTATATGGTCATATTTTCCATCGAATTTATTCGAGCATTCTCAAAAAATGTTCCTTTTTGAATATTTCTGACAGAATAATTTTCAAACGATTTAATTTTGTTTAAATCAAAATCAGACGGTTCTAATTGTACTTTTCTTCTTGAATTATTATTTTTTTTCCAAACTTCTTGCAATTCATCTTTATTCCACAAAAAATGAGTTGCAGTATCTCCATTTTCAAGTGCATAACTTTCTGAAATTTTTGACAATACATTTTCCTTAATTAATTTTATTGCATTTTTATAATCGTCTGCACTTGGTAATGACAATAAAAACAATGTATGTTCTATCGAGAATGGATTTATATCTATTCCTAAAAATCGTCTACCCAAATTGTGAGCTTCTTTAGAAATTAACCCAGAACCTAAAAAAGGGTCTAAAACAATATCATTCTTATTTGTACAGTTTTCTATGCAATAATCCAAACTTTCAATGGGTTTTTTACCCCAATACTTATGAAAAGCATATATGCCTTTATAGGTTTTTGGATTTGAAATACTTTCTACAGTGTGGTTTTCTTCTATGTCAAAAAGTGTTGGCTGAATCATATTTTTCAAATGATACCATATTTTTAGGAAAATTTCTATATATTTGAAATCCTGCGCCCCAGCGCGGGCGTCCACATAACAATGAGTTAAACCGCAAAATCCGATTTGAAGCGCATGTTATGTGTTTTTTTTCTTACTGCAGATAGACATCATAAGCAAGTTAGCACAGGCTTTCATATCTAATCCTTTGTAATTTAACATT
>NZ_JPUF01000116.1 GCF_014737315.1 Treponema zioleckii
CTACAAATCTTTTCCTGTGATTTTTCTTACGCACTCATGATAGAGTTTTGAAGTCTCGGCAACCACATCTGCAGGAACTTCCTTAATGTTTGGGTCTCCCGCAAGATTGTTTGCTTTGAGCCAGTCACGAATGAACTGTTTGTCGTAAGAAGCCGGGCTTGTTCCAACTTTGTAAGTCTCCGCATTCCAGAATCGGCTTGAATCCGGAGTAAGAACTTCGTCTGCCAAAACAAGTTCTCCGTTCTCATCAAGACCAAACTCAAATTTTGTATCTGCTATGATAATTCCGTTCTTTGCGGCGTGCTCATAGCATTTTTTATAGATTGCAAGCGCTGTTTTTTCGATTTTTGAGCCAAGCTCGTTGCCCAAGTCATTTTTCATGTAATCCAATGTTACGTTTATGTCGTGACCTTCGGCAGCCTTTGTTGAAGGCGTTACGATTGGTTCGTCAAGTTTTTCAGCCTGCTCATATTTTTTTGTAAAAGAATGACCGAGGAAAGGCTCGCCCTTTTTGTACGCTTCGTACATTGAGCCGAACATGTAACCTCTGACAATAACCTCGTAAGGAATCATCTTGAGTTTTTTTACGAGAATAGTGCGTCCTTCAAATTCTGGACTCTGGAACTCTTTTGGCATGTCTTTGAGATTCGAAGAAATCATGTGATTTTTTGCGATATCTTTTGTCAAATCGAACCAAAAGTTTGAAAGCGCATTCAAGACTTTGCCCTTGTCTGTAATCATTGTTGGCAAAATCACATCGAAGGCAGAAATTCTATCTGTCGTTACGATAACCATGCGCCCGTCTTCGAGGTCATAAACCTCGCGGACCTTTCCGCTGATAATCTTTTTCATAAAAATAACTCCTGACAGCTTCCCTTTAAAGAAGCTTCATTCAATATGCCACGATTTTATTCTTAAATTGATTTAATCTCAACTACTTGCAGTTTCAGCCTGCAATTTTTGCCACCTCGTTTTTCTCCTTTGATTGAACAGGAACCAATGAAAGTTTATGATGCACTAAAAGGAAGTGAAAATGAAAAAAATTCTTTGTACCATTGCTATTATTGTTGTGGCAATTCTGTTGAGTCTTTTTCTAATTTTTTCAGTATTAAAATTTGCTTCAAAAATAGAATTTCGGGAAGATAAAAGTCAGAAGGAAAAGATTTTGCAGATTGTTAACAAAATACCGCAGGTTGAAAGTGTCACTTTTTTTTCTCGCTCAAGGGAGAATAGTTTCAAGTATAATATCAAGCTGCTGTTTACAGATGGTGTGGAACTGTCCGTAGGTGACGCTTATCTAAAAGATAATACACTTTATTATGGAACTCTCTTTTGGCTTGGAGATTACACTGAACCTCGTCAGCTTTGTTATGA
Organism: Treponema zioleckii; assembly: GCF_014737315.1. Lineage (GTDB taxonomy): Bacteria > Spirochaetota > Spirochaetia > Treponematales > Treponemataceae > Treponema_D > Treponema_D zioleckii. The sequence continues at coordinate 1,375 of NZ_JPUF01000116.1, forward strand.
CGGGACAAGAGTATTTATACAGCATGGACTTTTTGAGAACGTAACGGATTCTGACATTATTGAGATTTATCACAAAAATAATCTATCCTGCCTTCTTGAAAAAAAAAGATAAAATGTTGGACTTTCTAAAAAGTTTTCCGTTGATTGATGAAGCAACTTATAAAAAATGTGGCGAAGATAAAGACAAATATTCAGAATTAATAGAAAAATTTGAATTGTCTAACTGTGAAGTCTTGCTTCCTGACGGTACTATAAGCTGGATTGAAAAAAATACAAAATGGGTTGTACTTGATGCCAATTGCGTGTACAGCAACCGTTGAGCTCACAGGGCATCTTCCCACAGAAAAATCGTTAGATTTTTCAAAATCCGTGTGATAATTTAAACTGTCTGTTGATTTTGACACAGATGAACACGGATAAACAGTGATGGGGCACAGATAAACGGAAACGCTGCAAGTCAACTTTGATAATTTAACTTTATTTGTGCGTTTCCCGCAAGTTTTCTAGAGAAAACTCGCGCTTTGGTTGGCGGGATTGCGGTGGTTGAGCGTAGTCGAAATCACAACCACCCATAACGGCGAAGCTTAAACTAACTGCCACTGTTCCACTGGCACCGATAAATTGAGGAAAGGAATATTAACTAATGCAGAAAAAATATGAATTTATAAAAGAAAAACTACTGAAGTTTAGAAATCTTGGCTATGAAGAGCGTGAGGATGGAATCTTAATCGGAAAACCTGATTTTCTTCCAAAATTTGCCTGGCTGGTAAAAATTATGGCGCCGCTAAAAGAAGAAGAATTGCGCTGCATGGAGGAAAAATATTCAATAACTGTGCCGGAAGTTTACAAAGATTTTTTATTGAATTTTGCAAACGGCCTGCATCTTTTTTACGGAACCTTTTCATTAGAAGGTTATCGGAAGCATTACAGAAGGGATGAAAGTGCAATTTTACAACCATTTGCATTGGATATTTCAAATGTCTATGAACGCCCAAAAAATGCCAAGCCCACTTATTTTTTTATGGGATTTTATGACTGGGACGGTTCTGAATTATATTTAGATACAGAAACAAACCATGTTCATCTTTGCAAACGCGCTGATGCAACATCTCTTTTTGAGTGGAATAGTTTTGAAGAAATGCTGAATTCTGAAATTGACCGGCTGTTCAGTTTGTTTACCGATGACGGCCGTCCTATTGATGAAAACAAATCAACCTTGCCGATATAAGTTGCTTTTTTCAGAATAAGTTTGGATAAGTTTTTGAATCCTAACTGTGGAGTCTTGCTTCCTGCAAAGCTAGAGTTATTTTCTACAGGGATAAAATGAAAATTTACATTAGAAATTTTCCCCTAGAAAAATCGTTAGATTTTTCAAAATCCGTGTGATAATTTAAAACTGCCTCAAATCCACTTATTCAGTTTTGGAACAAAAGTGAATAAGTGGATTTGAAAATGGAGTAGTCAATATGAAAAAGTTTTATCTATTATTTATTTTATTAATTGTTGCGTATACAGACATCTTTTCTCACGAATTTATAAAAAAGGTTGGAATTGATTATTTTAAAATCGATAATTCTTCAGAGAATGTAAAAATTACACCGGTCAATTTTCTTGAGTCATGCGACAATTATGTATTTCATAATGATATAAACAATAATCTTGGAGGATATTTATTACGGAATATAAATTCGCTGCTTTATTCTGTTGTAATTTTTGATTATTCGTCAGGTACTATAAAAAATGAATATCATTTAGACAAAGACTCCATAAAATCAACCGTAAAGGCTGTGTATTTTACCGAAGATAATTTTTATACGCTTGAAAACGACGCTGCAACTGTAAACCTTATAAAACGAAACTTTACTGGCGAAAGTTCTATTACAAGAAAAATTGCCGGGCTTTCTGACGAAAATATAAAAACAATGATTGTTGATGAAAAAAACAATTCGATTCTATTTTCAGCATCGGCCGGCAAAGTTTTAATATATTCATTGAAAACTGGAAATAAAATTTTTGAAGATACGGGGCGGTTGCTTTATTCAATTTCGCACGAAGCTCATAAACTGTATTATTCCAAAGGGCATGAAATAATCTGTGTTGATTATCTGGCGGATTTTTCAAAAAAAATAATTCAGACATTTGTAGAATCTAAAAAGGAAAAAATTGTAGAATTAGCAAAAATAAATGATTCTTTAATTATGGTCACACAGAAAGAAAAGGCAAATTTATTCTGCAAGATTGTTTTTAATACAATCGACTGGAAAAATATATATTATCTGTGTTATCAGAAAGATGGAAAATTAATAGAAAAAAAGCAAATATACATAAAAAAGCAGGGGATTATTTTTTAGGTTCAATTTCGAGTTCCTTAAAATTGGTCATTGAGTGAAGTCGAAATGACCGTGCTTGA
>NZ_JPUF01000117.1 GCF_014737315.1 Treponema zioleckii
GTCCACTTACCCAAAATGCGACGTCCATGGCAATTTTATTATTACAAGTTGACTAAAAATCAGTTGGGCGGCAGTGGAGGCGGGGCACAAAAATGATTCTGACCGTTCGCGACCGAAGGGAGTCGGATACCGCTTACGGTCAGCCATCATTTTTGTGAAACGCCGCAACGGACGACCAACTGATTTTTACACTGGTAAGTTGATAATATGGAAACTTTGTTAAGGAATTTCGATAAAGGAAGGCAAAAATGACATTCGCAGAAAAAATTTGTCAGGTAGCAGAAGAAGGTGTGGTTCTGCTTAAAAACGAAGATAGGGTTGTTCCATTTTCAAAAGAAGATTCTGTAGCGGTTTTTGGCCGATGCCAGTTTGAGTATTACAGAAGCGGAATGGGCTCTGGCGGCTCTGTTCATGTGAGCTACACAACAAATCTTACAGATTCGCTTTTGGAGCTTTGTGCATCTCATAAGGCACTTGCCGGCGTTGATACAAAACTTGCAAAAACTTACCGCGACTGGCTCCAGAAAAATCCGTTCGACAACGGAGGTGGCGGCTGGGCGGCTGAACCGTGGAGCCAAAAAGAAATGCCTCTCTCGGATTCTGTTGTTTTGGAGTCTGCAAAAAATCATTCTAAGGCGATTTTTGTTATTGGACGCACCGCCGGCGAGGACAAGGACAATAAAGCCGAAAAAGGCAGCTGGTATTTGAGCGACGGCGAAAGAAGTGCCCTTGAAAAAATCTGTTCGGCTTTTGAAAACGTGTGCGTCGTTCTTAACGTGTCGAACATAATGGACATGGAGTGGATTTTTGATTCAGCTTTTAAAGGCCATATAAAATCTGTTCTTGTATCTTGGCAGGGCGGTCAGGAAGGCGGAAGGGCTATTGCACGAATTTTGTGCGGTTGTGCTTATCCAAGCGGAAAACTTTCTGACACAATTGCGCGGCACGTTGATTCTTATCCGTCTGCAAAAAATTTTGGAAATGACGGAAACGTGTTCTATCAGGAAGACATTTACGTTGGCTACCGATATTTTTCAACTTTTGCGCCTGAAGAAGTTCGCTTTCCATTCGGATTCGGTTTGAGTTACACAACGTTCAGTGTCGAAACTCAGAAGGCATCCTTCAAAGATGATTCTGTGTTCGTTCAGGTGAATGTAAAAAATACCGGAACTCATGCCGGAAAAGAAGTCGTTCAGGTTTACGTTGAAGCTCCTCAGGGCGTGCTCGGAAAACCTCGGCGAGTTCTTGCGGCGTTTGCAAAAACTTCGGAGCTTGCAGCCGGCTCGTGCGAAGTTCTGAATTTGGAATTCAAACTTTCTGATTTTGCAAGTTACGATGATTCTGGGGCAACAGGAAACAAATCTTGCTTTGTGCTTGAAGAAGGACTTTACAAAATCTTTGTGGGAACGGACGTGCAGAATGCCGAACAGATTTCTGTTGACGGAAAAGCTGGAATTGAGCTTGAAAAATTAAAAGTTGTGCAGACTCTTTCCGAAGCATCTTCGCCAAGCGTGCCTTTTAAGCGTATAAAACCTGGTTCGCTTCTTGGCGAAAAATACAGCCTTTTGGAAGAAGACGTTCCGCTTTCAAAAATCAATCTTGCCGAGCGGATTCAAAAAAATCTTCCAAAAGAAATTCCGTTTACCGGCGACAAAGGAATTCGCTTTAAGGATGTGATTAACGACCGCTCAAAACTTAATGATTTTATTGCCCAAATCGACAAGACAGAACTTGCCGCCATGATACGTGGCGAAGGAATGATGAGCCAAAAAGTGACAGTGGGAATTGCGGCAGCTTACGGCGGAATTACGCAAAAACTCCGTGATTTTGGAATTCCTGCGGCGGGGTGCTCTGACGGACCGAGCGGCATTCGTCTTGACACGGGAAAAGAGGCAAATCTCATGCCAATCGGAACTCTTCTCGCGTGCACCTGGAATCCTAAAATAATAGAAGAATTATACACTTTTGAAGGAAAGGAGCTTGTTCAGTACGAAATTGACACTTTGCTTGGTCCTGGCGTAAATATTCACCGCTCACCGCTTAACGGGCGGAACTTTGAGTATTATTCGGAAGACCCGCTTCTTTCGGGCTTTATGGCCATTTCGGCTTTGCGCGGTTTGAACCGGGCCGGGGCTTCTGGCACAATCAAACATTTTGCGGCGAACAGTCAGGAAGCGTTCAGAAGGAGTCAGAATTCCGTGGTTTCTGAACGTGCTCTCCGAGAAATTTATTTGAAGGCTTTTGAGCGCGCCGTAAAGAGTGGGGAAGTAAAGTCGTTGATGACGAGCTACAACGCGATTAACGGTCACTGGAGCGCGAGCAATTTTGATTTGGTTACGACGATTCTCCGAAACGAATGGGGGTATTCTGGTCTTGTGATGACTGATTGGTGGGCAACCATGAATGATTGTGTTTTAGGCGGAAGCGATACTCTTAAAAACACTGCGAGTTTGATTCGTTCTGGAAACGATGTTTATATGGTTGTTGACAATGACGGCGCAGAAAAAAATTGCTACGGCGACAACACGCTTTCTTCGTTGGAGGCTGGAACGCTTTCTTTGGGCGAGTTGCAGAATGCGGCGCGAAACATTCTGAATTTTATTCTGGATGCGCCTGTTTCAAAACGTCCGTTGCGTCCTCTAAAAATCTTTAAGTCGTTTACAACGGCTTTGACCAAAATGCCGACAGATGGAAAAATTGCAAAAGAAGGCGAGGCTTTCCTTCCGGAGGGCGGAGTTTTCTATTTGCAGGCCGAGCATGATGCCATGTACAACATTAGCGGAACGTACAGCAAAGACGGTGACGACCTTTCTCAGTCCGTGAGCAACATTATGATTGATGGTGCCCAAGCGGCTTCTCTGGAATGTCGCAGCACGGCCGGCATTGAAACTACCGTAAATGCCGCTCAAGTTCATTTGGAAAAGGGATTTTATAAAATTTCTCTTGAGCACACTATGCCTGGAATAAAGGTAAAGCAAATTATTATTTCAAGCGAAGTGATTACACCAGTTTCCTTGGGCGTAATTTCCATTTAAGAAAAGAAATTAATGGAACTCTGAAAAACTAAGATTCTAGTTTTTGACGCAGATGCGCGCAGAGTTACGCGGATTGAACACGGATATTCGTAGAACCGATATTTATTTGGGAATCTGCGAATATCTGCGAACATCTGCGTTTAAAATCTAAAAGTTTGTCATTCTGAACTTGATTCAGAATCTCTGTCGTCTTGCGGGAAAAAAAGACCCCGAAACTAGTTCAGAGCGTCCCAGTCTGTCATGTCGAGCGAAGTCGAGACATCTACTGTTCCTTGAGAATAGCGGAGTGGAGAAAACTATTGCTTGTAGACCTCTCGACAACGCTCGAGGTGACAAAAACGGTCATTCCGACTACGCTCGAGGTGACAAAAACGGTCATTCCGACTACGCTCGAGGTAACAAAAACGGTCATTCCGACAACGCTCGAGGTGACAAAAACGGTCATTCCGACTGCGCTCGAGGTGACAAAACGGGCATTCCGACTGCGCTCTGGCTGGCATTGTTGTGTTATCCCGATTTTTTTTATTATCTGTGACAAATCTGCGTTATCCGCGTTTTTCAGTATCTGTGTCCCATCCGTGTTTATCTGTGTTTAGCTGCGTTTAAAATCTAAAAGTTTGT
>NZ_JPUF01000118.1 GCF_014737315.1 Treponema zioleckii
CATGACAGGGCAAAGCCCCCCACCCCTTTTTTTGGGCGACGCAATAATCGCAAAAGGGAAGCCGTGCCCTGTGGCGTAAAATTTACGCAACCGTCAGTTCGGAGTCGATGTTCGCCGTAAAGTAGGTGCTTCCGGGTTTAGTTACGATACTGATGTTGTACGTCCCTGCCGAAAGTCCTTCCGGAACCGGTGCGTCAACCACATTGCTTCCGCGCCTGTTATAGACGCTTATCCGCGTAATGCCGTTTTCGTTCTCAAGAAAAACTCCCTGCTCGCTGTCGCTTATGTCAAAGTTCAGGTTCCGTCCATGAAGACGAATCACTTTTCCAGAAGTGGCTGAAAGCTTTGGATTCTCGCTCGCGTCATCGTTCAGGACAGTTGCGCGGTATAATTTTGCCTCGCTCGTAATGTCTGGAACAACCTGCTTGTATTCAAGCTTTGACTGTACAGTCCGAGTCGTTTCCGTATTCGCGGTGAACAAAAATCCCAGCGTATGATTGCCCGTTCCTAGAACAAAACCGTCCTGAATGTTAGCGCACGTTCCGGTCGCATTCGCCCTTAAGGTTCCGAACGGAAGTTCCACGCTATAACCTTTCGCAAGGTATTTTTCGGTAACGGTGCTCAGTACCGAAAGCATACCGAGGTTGTCAGCCTCGGTGAACGAAGAATTGTAGTCAGCCATCTCGCGTGCGAGTTTTTGCAGGCTGAGCGTCTGTGTGCAAGAGCTTCTGAAGCAGAAGCCGTCCTTTGAAGAATCCGTAACGAGAGGATTCCTTACAGTTTTGATGTTGAGCATATATCTGCCCTCCTTTTTTATTTGGCTGCAACGAAAAAACGAGCCAAAATTTTTTTTGACGAGGAGAGCCACACGTGATATAATCATTCCATGCGTTTGAAAAGAGAATCACATTGTGGCTCTCGACTATCTTAAAGCCTGTTCAGCAATTGCCGTCACATTTGCTAGACGGGCTTTTTTATTTTCACATTCGTTTATTTTCATGCCGTTTCCTGTGCGGGCGGAAAAAGTTCTTTTTTTATTTCCTTCAGAAGAAAAAACTTTCCCGCTGTTTTCATAATTGTCTGCCCAAGATGGAAGCGCCGCTCGATTATGATAAAAAGCATCATTGTCAGGGCGAAGCAGGTCGCCTCAACCTCGCCGTTCACGCTTTGCTGCGTGTGCCTCATTATGATGTGCGCGAATTCGTGCAGGATAATCTGCATCACTTCGGCTGCATTCCGGCTGTCGTTGTAGGCTATCATACGTTTCTGCTCGCCTGTCTCTTTGTCCCGGAACACAAGGCACACAGCTCCGTCCATTGGCTGAGCGACAGGCTCGTGAACAGCTCAAGATTTTCCGGGCTGAAAGAAGAGAATTTCTTGATTTTTATTCCCCTGTCCGTAATCATCTTCTGGTAATTGAAATCCTCCCGGCAAAAGTCCACCGATATTAGGGTTTCAAGCGCGAGCATAACAATCTCGTTGAGCCTCCACGGCGGAAGAACGTACGGTTTTCCGTCCTGCATCGGCATTGAAAGCGGCGAGATGAGTTCCGTCTCTTTCCCGCCGGTTCTTTTTATGGATTCATCGTTTTCTTCCATTAAACCTCCTTTTTTTGTTGCCTATGATTTTCAGTTTCCGTCAGGCCGATCGTATTCGTCCATCAGAATGCTGATTAAATCCCTTTTCTGGTTCTTGCTCAAATCATCTCGGCTTGACGCCAGAAGGATTTTGAGCTGATCATAGCCGTAATTGTTGTCGTTGCCGATGAGATAGTCGCTCGTCGTGTGCAGCGTGTTGGCTATGTTCGCAAGCACGTCCGTCCTCGGCAGCCTGTCGCTGTTCATGTACCGGCTAAAAGCCGCCTCCGTAATACCGCATATCTCGCAGAGCTTTTTCTGTGAGTAGCGGTTCTCCTTCATAAGTTCCTTGACCCTCCTCGAAAATAAATTCTCCTTCAATGTTTCCATAACTGCCTTCCTTATTTAGGCTTTGGCTCAATCCTGTCTTGAGGATTTTCCTTCCGATAATTTTGCAAGGCGGGAGCAGTTTCTTTATTCACCTTACAGATGTTAAAATATTATACTTTTGGTTAATTGTCAAGCAAATGATAGCAAATTATTCACCAAAAGTATAATAATCCGAATTTCGACTTTTCTGCCATGCGAGAAGAACGCACTGCTGTCATGCTGAACTCGACCGCTTTCATTTTCGCGGTCGCCTTGATTCAGCATCTGTGCCACCTGTAACGTTGGAAGAGATTCCGAAACGAGTTCGGAATGACGGGCTTTGTAAAAACTCGAAATTGAACCTAATAAAATATTCCACACAGCCCTGCAAGGCTTTTGACAAGATAAAAACAAGCTTATAACTTAGAATGCGTTTCTACGCTGAAAGTGAATATTTGACGGTATATCCTTATAGATATATACTCTCTATAAGGATTTTTATGGGTAAAACTGTAATAAGCGATGCCGGTCGCTTTGAATGGGATGAGGAAAAGAACGAGATAAACCGGAAAAAACATGGTTTCGGATTCGAGGAAATAACGGATGTGTTCGACGATCCGTATTTTCTTGTCCGATATGACAGGAATCATTCTGTTGATGAAGAGCGGTGGAACGGAATCGGCTGTATAAACGGTCTTTTGGTTCTTGTAACAGCTTTTACGGAACGGGAGCGAACAAGAATTATTTCTGCCCAAAGAGCAGATAATGATTTGAAGGAGGTCTATTATGATTACATCAAAAAAATTAACGGCTGAACGTATTGCAGAAATTGAGAAAGTTCCAATTACCTATGATGAAGATTCTCCAAAATTCTCAAAAGAAGAATTACAGGAATTTGTTCCGTATCATAAAGAGTATTTTAATATAACTCCAAAAAAAGTATCGATTTCGTTCAAAATCGATGCAGATATTCTTGCCATCATAAAATCTACCGGCAAGGGATATCAGACAAGAATGAACAAGTGCCTTAGAGAAGCAGTTACAGAAGGCAGATTTTAACTGTATAATGGACTATCGCGGGTCAGGCGCATCGGTAGTTCATTGAAAAACGGGCATTGAGCCTATATAAATGAACATTTTCACCCTTCCACCCCTTTTTGAAGATGAGCTTTCCACTATCGTACTTCTTGCATCTTTACGTTCTTTTACAAGATTTTCCACACCGTTCTGCAAGGCTTTTTGAAAACTTCGGCAAAGCTTTTAGAAGAATTCCGTAAGCCTTTTTGAAAAGTTCTGTAAGGCTTTCCGAAAGATTCCGCAAGGCTTACAGAAAGATTCTACAAGCCTTGCAGAAAGATTTGACAAGGCTTACAGAAAGATAAAAACAAGCGTCAGTAAATGTTTTAAAAGCCAGTAAAGCGAAAGACTTATGAATTGGTATGTATGGGGCTGCACAATAAGGTCGTAACACAGTGTCATTCCGGACTCGTTTGGGAATCTCTAGCCTATATGCAGCGTAGATGCTGAAACAAATTCAGCATGACAATACTTTTAGGACATCCCCTTAGATTTTCGACTTCGCTCAAAGTTTCCAGTCTGAAAGTAACCTTTTTTGGATATTGAACAGATGATAATTTTACATTATATTAAGTTC
>NZ_JPUF01000119.1 GCF_014737315.1 Treponema zioleckii
GGCAGCTTGACTGCCTGTCGGCTACGAACCTTTGTTAGGCGAAATATTTTCTTTCAAATTAAATATTTCTTTTATTTTAATATGTCATTTGAAAAATCGAAAAACTTACCATATCCTTGATTCTTTATCATTCCTTTATCAAGAACAGCTTTTCCTTCTTTTCCAAAGTCGATTGTTATGGAATTCCATGTATTATAATATTGGTCATCAAGTTCAAGAATACTGTCAGTAATTGATGAAATTCTAACCAAAGCAATATCTTTTGATGTGACTAGTTTTGTATCAGTTCCAGACAAATCAACAGTCACAGTAAGATTCTTTCCCTCAAAGTTCACATTTGTTATTTTTTCTCCACTTCCTATACTTCCTGCGATTACTTCTTTTACTTTTGAAATCAAATCATCTTTTGTAACTGTTCCTGCATTTGCATCTGTTTCGATTGTTATTTCTTTCCCCGTGTTTACATAAAAATGCTGTTCTTTATACAGCTTACCTTTACCAATAATGGTTGCATCTAGTTCTTCTTTTTTTACATATTCCGTTGTCTTTACATCTATAATTCCGTTTAACAGTCTGAGCATTGTTGTAGTTTTTAAAGAAAAATTAACTATGTAATGGATATCACCATCTTTCATATATGCCTGTGCATAAGTTACAGCATAATCGGACGGTTGTGCTGAGTTTGCAATTTTTACGATTCTCCATTTTCCAGTTTTATCACCATTTGCAAATTTGGACGGAATTCCTATTTCATATTTTTCTTTTAATTCTGATTTTAATCTATCGTTGTCAGATAATTTATTCGTTTCTTGTACTTCTTTTTTGTTTTTTCCATTTTTCACATTCTGTACATTATTTTTATTTTCCGCCTGAGTTTTTTCTATTTTAGGTAAAAAAAGGTATGCAGAAAAAAGCAAGGACGATAAGACCTATAGAAGTAATTCTTATAATTTTTTATTTTGTAAAAATTTGTATTTTTTATTGCATTTGATACATTTTATAATTAAAATAAATAATAGTGCAGAAATAGAAGCGAGACATAGACTCTCAGCTTTGCTTATTGATAAAACTGCAAATGTAGCTATTAGAGTTATAAGTAAAAAGATTGAGAGATAGATTATTGCAATAATTAATAATACATTTTTGAGTTTTTTGTTCATAAAAGTTCTCCATTTTTTGTTAAAATAATAGACGAACTTTACTTATTAACAATAAGCAGCCCAGTGGGCTGTTCGCCTAACAACAAGTTAAACCGCACAGGCCTTGAGCCTGTGTCGGCTTTGAACTTTTGTTATGTGCTATTTTTGTTCATTTATAAATTCTTGGATTTCTCCAAGAGAGCCAATTTCAAGAGGAAGTAAAAACATATTTTTAGGGTTTGCAAGTTTTATAAAATGATTTTCCAATTCAGCTATTTCTATTTCTGCAATTTTCATTTTCGAATTAAGACCAACTCCATCAATGTGACAAAGTTTCCAACCTCTGCTATTTACAGAATATTGACCTAATGTTTTTCTATATTTTACTTTACTTACATCTTCTTTCTTTATTGCAAAACACATAGGTATTTCATCTTTAAATAGCATTGTTTTTATCTCATCCAATGAATATGTTTTATTATCCATTACATTGCTATATATCCACTGTGAAAATGAATTATCTGTTATTATTATTTTTCTACCTGTACTATGTATTATCTCTGATCCTCTAATACCAGATTGTTTTCGAACAATCAGTGGCATTTCTTTATTATCTTTCCACTCATAAATCAATTGCTCCCATCTATTTTTTATATCATTGTCTATAAGAGGATTAGAATCTGAGTTTTTCCAAAGTTTCCCGAGTTCTCGGATTTTATCGCGAATTTCATTTCCAATAAAATCTTTTATTTCAACAGAATGGACATTCTTATCAGTTTTAACAGAAATAAGATTGTTATCGGTAGTATTATTTGTTAAGTATTTTTTTGCCCAAGAAGGAAATGTCGGATAGTGATAAATACCTTTATCCCAGCTTGCAGATTTTACAACATTAGAAAAATCTTTATAAAAATCTTTTTTCGAAATTTGAAATATTCCTATCGGTCTAATTTGATTGATATAAATACCATCTTCATCAAGTTCGTCTATAATACTTCTTTTAAATGTCAAACGATTTGTAATTAAAAATCCTTGCTTCATTTTATTTTCTTCCTCCACAAGCGCCCCAGTGCGGGCGTCAGCATAACAACTGGTTGTACCGCAGCGGGCTTGACCCGCTGTCGGCTACGAACCTTTGTTACACGAAATTATTTCTTAAACAATACTTTCTTTTTTATCTTTTTAAAGAAAATACTGTATATTTTTCCAGAAGCAACGCTTCTATTTTTTTATGAACAATTTCTAAGCAACGAATGTCGCATATTACCGCTACATAGCTTCGCCCTAAAGTTTAATTTCATTTTTTAATCGAGCTTGACTCGATTAAAAAATATTCTTTATTTATTCTCCATGATTTATAAATTCAATTTTTGAAGTGTCTGCATTAATTAAAATCTCAAAAACTCCACCTAAAGTATCATCTTTGACAGTGCCTTTAACGAACCATTTGTTTTTATACTTATAAACTATATAAGGCATTTCATCTCGTATTATTTTTATTCCATATCTTTCGAACAAAATATTCTCTGATACTTTTATTACATTCTCGATTTGTAATAATTTTCTTTCCTCGGGTTGAATTCCTTTATATGAAGGTTTCATTTTTGATAATCTTTTTTCTAAATCTTTTTCATATAATTTTTTTACTATTGAATCTGTTTCAGAAGCGTCACATATTAACTTGAATGATTTAATGTCAAAGTCAAAAACTCTTGATCTTTTTGTTATGCATTTTACTTCATAAGTATTTATATTGAATTCAAAAATATCATTGGCTCGATTAGTGACTGTAATGATTTCATTATTTTTAAATTCAATGCTTTTTATAAATACCCATTGAACATCTCCTTCAAGAAATTTATTTATTTTGATTACATATATTGGTACTGTAAAATAATATTTTGGTTCTGTATTTGATTCAATTACGATTAATCCGAAAAAATAATTACCTGAATCTGTTGTTTGGTATGAAACACTATAAGTAAAATTGTCTTTGGATATAGAATCTGGATTTTTAGGCATAACAATCGAAGCTGAAAGATTATATACACAACCGATAAACAATATTATTAAAATTGATACTTTTTTAATCATTCTTTCTCCAAGCACCCTAGTGCGGGTGTCCGTGTAACAATTGCTTAAACCGCAAACCGGCTTGACCGGTTTGTCGGCTTTGAAGCTTTGTTAGGCTGGCTTCTATTTTACAACTTCAAACAAAAATTTACACCGCATCTTAGAAAGATATTTTTCCTCTCTTTCTTTCGCCGAAAAGAAGAGGCAGGCTTGACCTGCCCTATTTTTTGCACCGCAAGTTTTCAGGCAGTCGGGCCTGACCCGGCGGCCGTTTCCCTTGCAAGTCCTTCCTGCGGGCTCGACCCGCAATCGCCGAAAACACGGATTTTTCATAACCGAACTTCTATTGCTTCAGCATGATTTTCCTGCCGGTG
>NZ_JPUF01000120.1 GCF_014737315.1 Treponema zioleckii
TTTTCTCAATTAAGATTCATCGACATCTTTCCACTACTTCCTTTTTTTTCGATTCTGACAAAGCACTGTATAAAATCCCCGATTAATGCTAAAATGCCCGCGTAAGGAAGAAAGCCACCATGCATCAGTTTTTCATAAGCTGACTCAAACAGAACTTACTCCAAAGCATACAAAAGAAATTCTCCTTCCCCTACTCTACAGAATCTTCCCAAGATGGATTTTATATCCCGCAATCGCACAGGGCGAATATGCAGCCGTAAAGAATTATGCACCGGTAGCCGAAAAGTTCCCTGAAGTTGAAAGCGTAAGGAATGATGAAAAGCATCACGGGGATACGGTGAAAGGTTTATTGAACAAAAGAACAGGATTAGAGCATGATAGAACTAAAACCACTGGAAGCCTCTGATAAAGAGCAGTTTATAAAAGATAATCAGGAAGCCTTTAATTACGGCGCACTGGAAGAATTTGGAATGCGCGACAATCATTTTGAAGAAGACGAGCAGATTATCTCCAGAGAAACAATAGAAAACTCCATCGCAGAAGGCGAAGCCTACCGTATTGTCGTAGACGGTAAAAATGCAGGCGGCCTGGTACTCAGAGTAGAAGGAACAAAAGGTGATTTAGATCTGCTCTTTGTTTCTCCAAAAGCCCACAGTAAAGGAATCGGCTACGCTGCTTGGTGCGAAGTTGAAAAACTTTATCCTGAAGTAACGCTTTGGGAAACCGTAACTCCGTATTTTGAAAAACGGAACATACACTTCTACGTAAACCGCTGCGGATTTCACATCGTAGAGTTTTATAACAGCCATCACCCGGACCCGAATGACCCGGACAGCAGTGCAACTTTAGACGAGCAGGACGGCCAGTTTCCGGAAGGCATGTTCAGATTCGAAAAGAGAATAATAAAATAACTCTTCTACTCTATTAAAACCTCATCTCCAGACCGCACATAACTCAATTGCTCTCCCATAATTTCTTTCATCTGATTGAAAACCGGAAGGCCTGTACAGTGACAAGTTGCAAAGTGAGCTTTGTAGGATTTGAGTCTGTTTGCAATTTCTGTGACTTCGGCAGTGTCAACCTCGGAGAACTCAGTGCGCTTCATAAGATGGAAGCCACCGATTACAAGGTCAGGAAAAAAGTCCGAGCCGAAGTTTCGCTCCAAAGTTTCCAGCACATTCAAAATACCGTTGTGCGCACAGCCACAGAAAAGTATTTTCTTTCCGCCAGCTGTCAAAAGCAGATTCGATTCTTCACATAAATGGAATCTTGAAAGACTCCTCTGTAAGATCTACCAGCTATATAAGGGCTAAAATACAAAACAAATCATCTTCCCGTTCGGGAAAATATTTTCGCATATCAGGTCTATTTTTATTGATTTTCCCGTTCGGGAAAGTTATACTGTTGATATGAGAATAATTTCTGTTGAATCAATATCAGAAGCAGTGAAAAACCGCCGAAAACAGCTGGGACTTACTCAATCAGAAACAGCCGCAATGTGCAATGTGGGGGCCCGTTTTTTTTCGGAACTTGAAAATGGAAAAGAAACTTTACAGATGAATAAAGTGCTTCACTGTCTTGAAATGCTCGGAATAAATCTCTATGCGGTAAATCGGGAAGATGATAAATGAAACTGAACGTATTCTTTGGAAATAAAAAAGCTGGCTCTCTTGAATCAACAGAAAATCGCGGAGTAATTTTTGTTTATGATGAAAATTATTTGAATGATAAAAACTCCGTTCCTCTTTCTGCTTCACTTCCTTTGCAAAGAGAAGAATTTCCTCAAAAGCAATGCATCCCTTTTTTCTCAGGACTTTTGCCTGAAGAAGATTCACGAAAAAAAATTTCAGACTATCTTCATATTTCTGAAACCAGCACTCTGAAATTACTTGAAGCATTAGGTGGAGAATGTGCAGGTCTCATTTCGATTTTAAATGAAGAGGATTCATTTTCTAAAGAAACAAGTTATAAACTTGATTCAAATAACTATGAACTTCTGGACGGTAACAGGCTTTCTGAGTTTATCGAAAAAATGAATACCAGGCCGCTTATTAAAGCAGATGATAAGTTGCGTCTTTCTCTTGCAGGAGCTCAAGAAAAACTCGCACTTGCAAAAATCAATGGAGAATGGTATTTACCATTAAACGGGGCTCCTTCAACTCACATTTTAAAACCTGCTCGAACAGGAAGTCTTTCTTCGCTTGCGCAAAATGAATATATCTGTATGAAACTTGCAAAGTCTTTTGGACTACCTGTTCCTGAAGTTGATTTACTGAAGATTGCAGGAAAAGACATTTTTGTTGTTGAACGCTATGACCGCATCAAAGAAGCAGATTTAATTCAACGTCTTCATCAGGAAGATTTTTGCCAAGCACTTGGTATCATGAGTACATCAAAATATCAGAATGATGGAGGACCAGGAATTGCTGATATTTTCAACACAATATTGAAAGTCTGTACGGTTCCGGCTTTGGAGAGCCAGAAATTCTTAAGATATGTTCTTTTTAATTATGTGATGGGCAATTGTGACAGTCATGGAAAAAATTATTCTCTGGTTTATAAAAATAATCGCGTAGAACTTTCTCCTTTGTACGATGTTGTTTCGACAATAATCTATTCAGGCCTGACTGAAAAACTTTCAATGAAAATTGGAAAGCACTACGAGATTCAGAAAGTAACCCAAGAAGATTTTTTTCTTTTGGCTGAATCTTTGAACATTAAGTATTCCGTTCTTTCAAAAATATTTGATGATTTTGCTAAAAAGTACACAACAGCTTTTGAAGAATTAAAGGATGATGAAAAAATTTCCAGAGATATAGTTAATTCTATTTTGCAAGTTGTGAAATCCAGGTTTTGATAAATTGGTGTTTTTTTATTTTTATACCAAAAATGAAAGTTGTATCACCTTCCGTTTTCGGAAGGTCAGCCAGTCCCAAAAATCGCAAGATTTCTAGAACTATTATCAATCTTCTGTCTGATAATTTTATTCCAGAGTTGATTTTTAAAATCAGCAGAGAGATTTATCTGAATTTTCAATATTGAAGAATGCCTTTGATTTGGAAAATATGGTTCGATGATTGTCTCAATTTCATGTTTTTCCCCAAAAACAAGAACTATAATTCCATCTTTATTCAGTTCTCCCAATCCCATTGTGCTGAACCTGATTTTAGCCCCAATACAAATAAGAATTTCAATATCCTTCTATAGGAATCTGAAATGTGGCTTCTTCCTACTTTACATCCATCAGCCTGCCGGAAACTGGCTTGTAGGCTACCGTCATCTTGAAAAGGCTTTGAACGAAGGAAAAGCCCGCTCAATCGGCATTTCTAATTTTGAAGGTATATATATAGAAGAACTTGAGACAAAATGGAAAACTCCCCCTCAGTTCATTCAAGTGGAAGCCCATCCATATTTTACGCAGAAGGATTTGCGTTTTTTTTGTAAATTTTCAACTAAACTCAAAATTCAGGCTATTTAGTTTCTATCAGTTGCCTATACCTTTCACCCACTTTACGGTCGAATAATCACCAGGCTTTTCCCAATACGGAATATCCTGACAGGCTCTTTCAATATCATCCATATCATCGGCTCC
>NZ_JPUF01000121.1 GCF_014737315.1 Treponema zioleckii
CGACTACTGGAATCCGATTATGGCGGAGCACCAGAAAAAAGCTGACGCGATGAACTAAAACAAGCAGGAAACAAAATGAAACGAAAATTATTGGCCTTCTATTTTTTGTTTAATGAATCTTTCCCTTTTTGTCAGAACTTCCGAACGTGAGTTTTTATCTCGTAAGGAATTCTGTTTCAAACGGTGTTTCTCCCAAAAATATTCCAAAAGATTGCAAGATTATCGAATGTTTTAACTCACTGTCTGACGGCAAGCAGATTTATGTTGTAGAAAACGAGCCTGTTTTTGCCAGCAAAGAAATTAAGGAAGTCCGCTTGGACAATGATATTTTTGGCAACTCACAGATTCTTTATGAATTAACAGAGCAAGGAGCCATTCGTCTAGAAGAAGTCACAAGCAAAAATATTGGTAAAAGAATAATGGGCCTTGCAGACGGCGTTGTAATCATAAATGCAGTTATTCGCGACAGAATATCTGGTGGCCAGATTGCTGTATCTGGCATCGACCAATTGACTATCAATAAACTTTTGAGCAAAGATACAACCGAAAATGAGCACGAATTCAAAGAGTTGAATTTGAAGAATGAACCAGTTTCTATAAATCAAAATGAGCCGTTCGAAGTTATAAACGCATTTTTCTACTATTTTTGCAAGCAGGACAAAACTTACAAAAAATTCGGAAACTCACGATATTTTGACAGATTCGAAAATCTAGAGACCGTTTACAGCCATTACAAATTTGACAAAATCGAAGTTGAATATCTTCCTCCAGCCATACTTGATTTAAAAAACAAACTACTCCTAAAATTAAGAAAGATTCCTTTAACGAACTCGTATCTCATCAGATTTTATATTGGCGACACTGTGTATGAAAGTTCCGTAAACGTAAGCTCTGAAACAGTCGGCGAGCCTTTTACAGTTTGCAATATTCCATACTAAAAAACGATTATCGGGATATGCTTCGATTTCGCTCAATGACCGTATGGTTTTGATTTTTAGATGGCCTTCGGTCTCGGACTTTGGTCTGCTTGCAAGTCAATCGGGGAAGATGCCGAAATAAATTCGGCATGACGTGCTTCGGCAAGGCCTGCATGACGCGCTTCGGAGATTCTGCCCGAGCCATTAAGTCGGCACAGGCAAAATCCTTTCAAAGAGCTGATGAACGTTTATCGTTTAGCTTCGTATTATTGCATCAATGCTTTTGATTTCATCTTCCGAAAAAGAAAGATTTTCCAAAGCTTTTACGTTTTCTTCGATTTGTGAAACTTTGCTTGCCCCAATCAAAACAGTCGTTACGGCTTTATTGTTCAAAAGCCATGCAATTGCCATTTGGGAAAGTTTCTGATTTCTGTTACGGGCGATTTCGTTCAGTTTTTTTGCTTTTTCAAGCTGATGCTCGTTGAAGTTATTTACAAGGGAAGTGTTTCCTTTGGCGAGCCGTGAATCGGCAGGAATTCCTGACAAATATCGGTCGGTTAAAAGCCCCTGATAAAGAGGTGAGAAAACCGAAATTCCGATTCCGTTTTGTTTTACCCAAGTGTCCAGCCCGTCATCTTCAACCCAGCGGTTGAGCATTGAATACGAAGGCTGATTTACGATGAACGGAGTTCTAAGTTCCTTAAAAATGGCAGAAATCCGTTCAGTTTGCTCGCGATTGTAATTAGAAACGCCAACGTAAAGTGCCTTTCCTTCACGCACAATTTGGTCGAGGGCGAGCGCGGTTTCTTCAAGCGGCGTGTTCGGGTCAAAAACATGATGATAGAAAATATCAACGTAATCCAAGCCCATTCGTTTTAGACTTTGATTTACAGACGCAATAAGATATTTTCTAGAACCGTTTCTGTCACCGTAAGGTCCGTCCCACATTTCGTAACCAGCTTTTGTAGAAATGCAAAGCTCGTCGCGATACTGGCGAAGCCCGCGGTCAAGGATTTTCTTAAAATTTTCCTCTGCCGAACCATTGAAAGGATGACCG
This sequence comes from Treponema zioleckii, assembly GCF_014737315.1. Classification (GTDB taxonomy): domain Bacteria; phylum Spirochaetota; class Spirochaetia; order Treponematales; family Treponemataceae; genus Treponema_D; species Treponema_D zioleckii. Next base: position 1,975 of record NZ_JPUF01000121.1, read on the forward strand.
TAATTGTTTGCAAGGTCAAAATGTGTGATTCCCAAATCAAAAGCCTTGTGACACATATTTTCGGCATTCTCAAAAACTGAGCCAAATCCAAAATTCTGCCAAAGTCCAAGCGATATTGCAGGAAGTTTTAGCCCGCTTTTTCCGCAGTGACGGTAAATCATTTTTTCGTAACGTGATTCGTTAGGGGTGTACATTTTTCAAATCTCCTTTTGCAAATTGTTGATTTTGTGGCAATGTCATTTGTAAAGTATAACATATTCAAAAGCTCAGTCTTTATAATATTCTGTTCTCCCGCAACTGTGCTTACAAAATTCATTTTTGCAAAAACAAAACTCGAAATTTAAACTAACAGATTTTTTGATGATGTTATGCTATACTCGCTCCATGACAAATTTGCTTTTGGGAACCAGCGGATATGACTATCCAGAATGGAGGGGCGTATTTTATCCTGCACATTTAAAACGTGACGATTTTCTTCTATATTATTCCACGATTTTTAATGCGGTTGAACTGAATTTTTCATTCTACGGAATGCCGAATCCAAAGCAAATTATTTCGTTTTATGAGCGCAGCGAAGGTCGGCTTTTTTTTAGCATGAAGGCAAACCGACTTTTAACGCACGAAATTTCTTCTGGCTGGAAAGAAAGCGCCAATGATTTTAAGAACGCCGTGTCGCCCCTGCTCGAAAAATCTGCATTATGCGCAGTGCTTTTTCAGTTTCCGCAGAGTTTTCGTTACGTTACGGAAAATCGATTTTATCTTTCGGCACTGCTAAAAGAATTTAAAGAGTTTCCGTGTGTTGTGGAATTTCGGCACCGCGAATGGATACGTCAAAGCGTGTTCGAGGGACTTAACGAACACGGCGCAGGGATTGTATTCTGTGACATGCCGAGTTGTCCTGCCCTTCCAGACGGAAAAACTCTAAGAACTCCTTTTATCGGTAAGAACGCCTATATCCGAATGCACGGAAGAAATGCAAAAGCGTGGTATGCGTCCGCGTCCGAGGAACAGAAAACAGCAAACGGTGCAGCGCGTTATACTTACGATTACAGCGAAGTTGAGTTGCAGAGCTTTGTTCCTGTGGTGTGTCAGTCAATTAAAGAAGGACGAAAGACTCAGGTTTTCTTTAACAACCATCCTGACGGAAGCGGTGCAAAAAATGCGAGGAGGCTTGGAGAGATAATAAAAGCAAGTCTTTAAAAACAAAGACTTTATTAGTCAACGGTATAATCGCCTTGCCAAAGAGTGTAGATTTTTTTTGTCTTTAGTTGACCGTTTTTCCAATGAGTGCAAGAAGTTCTTTTGACGTATTTTGTTACAAGATCGTCAAATCCGTATTCAAGCAATTCGTCGTACTTGCCTTTTATAATCCAGCCTTTATGTTTGTCAGAAGAGTTAATCCATTTTATTGCGCCGTCATCATAATATTCCCAATAACAAACGCGGATTCCATCATAAGAAGCGTTCGTGTATGTTTCTTTTACAATTCGGCCTTTGTCGTCAAATTCACTTCTTGAAATTCCACCGTCCGAAGATTCTTCATAAACTTTATTACCGTTTTGGTCATATTCATAACGAATTGATTCATTGTTTGG
>NZ_JPUF01000122.1 GCF_014737315.1 Treponema zioleckii
TCTTATTTGTTATTCGTTATACTAGAGTTTTGCTGCCTTGTTTTGAAGGAGCAAATCTGCGAGCGTTATGGCTGTCATTGCTTCGATTACGGGCACGATTCTTGGGCAAAGGCAAACGTCATGCCGGCCTTCTATAACTAAATCCGTATCGCCAAAAAGTCCGTTTCCGTTTGCGAAGACTGTTTTTTGGCTTTTAAAAATGCTCGGCACGGGTTTTATTGCCGCCCTAAAGACGATTTCGTTTCCGTTCGAGATTCCGCCAATAATTCCGCCCGCATTGTTCGAGTCAAATTCTACGGATTTTTTGTCGGACGAAGCGTGCATGTTGTCGTTGTTCTCGCTTCCGAGCAAATCTGCCGCGGCAAAGCCTGCCCCGAATTCAATTCCCTTAACTGCTCCCACCGAAAGAATTGCCTTTGCAAGTTCCGCGTCGAGTTTTCCGAATACAGGCTCTCCGAGTCCCGCCGGAATTCCTGAGACGTGGCAAGATACGATTCCGCCGGTACTGTCGCCTTGCTTTCGGATTTCTTCGATTTTTGCGTTCATTTTTGCGGCGGCTTCGTTGTCTGCGGCACGAAGTGAGTTTTCTTCAATTTGGGAAAAGTCAACTTTTTGAATTGAGATTCCTGCCGCACGCTCCGTGTATGCGGTGATTTTTATTTGCGGAAAGTGCGCTTCCAGAATCTGCCGTGCGATTTCTCCTGCCGCCACGCGGGCTGCGGTTTCTCTTCCGCTTGAGCGTCCGCCTCCGCGGTAGTCACGGAATCCGTATTTTGAGAAGAACGAAAAGTCTGCGTGTCCCGGCCTGAATGTGTTAACGAGATTTCCGTAATCTTTTGAGTGCTGAGAAGTGTTTCGTATCACGATTGCGATTGGCGTGCCTTCGCTTTTGCCTTCGAAAATTCCGCTCAATATTTCGGCTTTATCGTCTTCTTTTCGCGCCGTAACGGAAGCGTTGTTTTTTCCCGCAAAACTTTGCCCAGGCTTCCGTCGGTCAAGAGCCGCCTGAATTTTTTGTTCGTCGATTTTGAGTCCCGCAGGGCAACCGTCCACAATGCACCCAAGTCCTGCGCCGTGACTTTCGCCAAATGTCGTTACCTTAAAAATCGTTCCAATCGTGTTCTGTGCCATTTTTCGCTCCTCTCGTTTTTGATTGTCTCTCATTATATAAAAAACCCCCGTAAAGGGAAACGCACAAGTGAAACTTCAGATTATCGACTTGCAGTGGCAAAAATCTGGGGTGTCCGCTTCGGCGTTTCATAAAAATGATGACGACCGTAAGAGGTATCCGACTCCCTTCGGTCGCGAACGGTCGAAATCATTTTTCTGCCCCGCCTACGCTACCACCCCAGATTTTTGGCTTGGTTTTGCAATTAACGGTAGTTGAGCGTAGTCGAAGCATCCATTTTCCATTTTCCATTTTCCATTTCATCTGCGTCCCATCAGTGTTTATCTGTGTCTATCTGTGTCGAAATTAATAGTCAATTTTCAATTTTCATTTTTTCTGGCTTTGCGTATAAAAATCACTGCGACGATTCCTGCCGTAATGCCGACCAAGCTGTTTGAAATGAGCATGGCGAGTCCTACTGCGTAAATGCCGAGTTTTTCGTAAAAGAATGGCACTTTCATAAAAATCAGGAGTGGAGGAATTCTGTACACAAAAAGACGCACGATATTCAGAATCATCGCGACTTTTGTTTTTCCAAAACCGTACAAAAGTCCCATTACGCTCACATTTATGGCAATAAGGATTGTGTCGAGTCGTTCAAGAAAATAAATCTTGTCGATTTCTGCCGCAAATTCTGCATTTCCTTTGGCAAACGCACCGATGATTTCACTTTTAAAAATTCCTGTAATCGTAAAAACGACCAGCACAAAAATTGTTGAGAAAATTAGCGAACGGTAAAAAAAACTTATGGCCCGCTTTATGTTCTTGTTCCCGATATTGTTTGAAACAAGACTTGATTCTGCTTCCTGAAATCCGTTTATTGGATTTGTCGCAAATCCGCAGATTCTGTCGCTTACGCCCAGCGCGCCTACCGCCGTTGGACTGAATCCTGAGCAAAGCGCATTTACGATTGTTTTTCCCATGGCAAAAATAAATTTCTCAAGGAAGACCGGAATCGAAAGGCCTGAAAGTTGGCTTACGAAATTCTTTGTGAACGTGCATTTTTTTATGCTGAGCCTGAACGGATTCTTTTTTGAGGTGAGATTTTTTAACGCAATCAAAGTGAGTGAACCGTGAGCGATGAGCGTTGCAATCGGAAGAAAATAAATTCCTTTTTCATTCTCAATGAATCCGTTTTTTATTAGGTTCATCGTAAGTATATTAATAGAAGTTTTTAGAAAAATTACGAGGAGATTTCCCCACATTATGATTTTTGTGTCGCCGCGAGCCTTTTGAATCGAAAAGAAAATTGTGTTCACGAACTGAAATATTATGCTGAAAACCACGAGGCTTGAATAAAGAGTTCCCTGTGCCAAAAGTTCGTCTGGCATTTTGCACAGGCGCAGAAGCGGGTACATGAGCGGAATGACCAGAACGAGAATCGCCGCGCCGATTGAGAGTGCTATAAAAAAAATCGTTGAGATTAGCGAGCGCACTTTGTCCATGTCGCCAGAACCAAAACTGCGCCCGATTAAAACTCCCCCGCCGATTGAGAGTCCGCTTCCCACCGCAAGGAGCATTTTTTCGATTTGTGCCACGAAGGAAACCGTAGAGACTACTTTTGCGCTCATGTTTGCTGCAATGAAAGTGTCGATGAACTGGAAAATTTGTCCGATTGAGTTGTAAAACACCAGCGGAAGCGCGATTGCAAAAAGTATTTTTGCCTGATTTCCGTAAAGCATTTTTTCTCGTCTGAGTTTTTCTTTTTCAGAAATCACGACTTTATTTTGATTCTGATTTTTTTCCATAGCCACATAATAGAAGTTAACAGAAATTTGTTCTGTAAAAATTCCTACTGCTTATAAAAAAATCGCTACATATAACATGATTTTTAATAAGGACATTTCGAAAAAAGTTTAAATTTGGATGTTTTTGCCGTAAGGAAAAACTCGCGGGAAACGGACGAGAAAAATTTTATTCTCAAAGCCCCTGCAGCGATTCCGCGGTTGCGAGCCACACGCGAGCAACAAAACCAAGATCGCAAAGCGCGGCCAGGCTTTCCGCCACATTTTGCGAGCATTTGTAAAACGCCCCCTAAAGCGCGAGTTTTTGCCGTAAGGGAAATCTCACGGG
>NZ_JPUF01000123.1 GCF_014737315.1 Treponema zioleckii
AAACTAGGCAAGTCGATTAAAGTTAGTTTTATTAAAGTTAAAAAATAAGACTTTTCAATTTTTTTTCGTGTTCTTATTATTAGCTATTTCCATTAAAAAATAAATCCACATAAGATAAATCTTTGTCATCTCTTTTGGTGATTTCAGTCAGCTTGTCCTTATGAATTTCAAAAATATAATCTAAAACTTTCCATGAGCAGTAATGAATTGCTCTTGTAAGAACATTGTTCGGCATGTATAAATGTTTTTCAATGGAGTATTTGTTTATACAAAATTTTCCAATATCAAGTGTTATGTCTGCACCAGAATCCAAAAGTTTTTTGCATGTTTCCACATCATCTAATTCTGCAGCGTATAGCAATGGTGAACAGCCTTGTGTCGAATCATCAGAACGATATTTTACAACATCGATGTTTTCTGTTGTTTTAATGAGCAGGTCAATTATTTTGTCTGATTGCTCTAGTTCTTCTTTTCTATTCTGATTTTGCTCATCGTAAAATTGGAAGAAAGCCTTTTGGCGTAAGGCGGTATTCTTTAGAAGAACATTGCTTTCATCTTTTTGTATTTCCGAAAATCCTGCTTGAAAATAGTTCCTATAATTAATGTCACCTTCTCTGTTTTGAAGTTTTGAAAGATACCTTTCTTTTGAGAGCAATAAGACTTCCCGTCTTCCTATTGCGTAATAGAGTGGAGTAACTTCATCCGAACTGATTAGAAAATTGTCTGTGATTTTTTCTATACCGTTGTCAGTCATTTTGTTTACAAATGCTTGAACTATTTCAAAGTCAAAGCTGTCCAACGCTAGTTGAAATACAGAACGCTTGCTGCGGTTGCTTCTTGAGAAAAGTGTTTTTTTCTCTGTTCTTTTCAAAATATCAAATAGAAGATTTTTATCTTCCTTGGTGTGAAAGTGATTGTATTGTGCTAGTATTTCTGTGATTGGAAAAGTATTGTTTGTGTTTGGAATGTTCAAATTTAGATTTGGGAAAGACTGTGCATCTAAAAACTTATAAACGATGTCATACTTTTTACAACAGATTGCAAGTGAAATCGGTGTGTAAATTACGAGGCGGCCATCATCAATTAAAGTGTTTATTGTTTTGTCAGTGACGGACGGAAGTTTTTCCGTTTCTTTTTTGAAAAAATCTTTTTCGGGCTCTGGTAAAAATCCCAGTGATTTATTTATGTCTTCTGCTCGGATTTGTTTTGTTAGATTTGACAATGGGGAAAATCTGTTCCAAAAATTCTGCATGCAAAAGTAATAAACGGCAAAAGCGTCTTGCATTTCATTCAGAACCATATCAAAACAGTAAGCGAAATCATAGAAATATTTAATGTTTTGCGACAGGGGAGTTTTTATGTCTGAATCTAAACGGGAACACTGAAAAATCCTGTTTCTGAATCCTTTTAAATCATGCTTTATGTCGTAATATGCACAGACACTGATGGCTTCCTGCAAAAATCCAGTCAGATTTTTCCCCGCAAAGTATTTTCCCCTTTCAAAGGCTTCTTTGTAGGCATTTATTGCAATCGTAAGTTTTTCTATATCACAAGTGTCTAAAAACTCATAGACATATTTTTTGCCCTCAAACCATTTATCCCAAAATGCAAATGAGTGCGGTAAATCCTTTTTGATAGCAGGATAGTCTTTTTTAAACTGGAAAAAATTATCTATCGAGTTGCCTTGTGTGACAGCATCAAAATATTGCCCTTGTTGTTCCAAAGTTAAGATAGATTCATTATAAAAACTGTCTCTGAACAAAGTGTGTATTTCTTCTGGTGAATGACCTTGTTCTGTAAGATTTTCTATTTCCAACCAAGTATCTTTGCTTAATGAAATATGTTGTATTGCGTTTGAACGGAAATTGTTATAAAAATAAAAATCCAGAAAATGCTCAATTAAAGAAGTTTTTATATTATGATTTTTCAGCGTGACTAGAATTGCATAGAAAATATTCCATGTAGGATTTTTGTTTTCCTTTCTGGCTTTTTGAATGGCTCTTTTTACATGTTCTTCGGAATCCTGTTCATTTTTGTGATTTTTGTAATAAACTTCTGCTATTTCTTTATAAATGTCTTCGTAAGAAAAGTTCAGTTCAGTTTTTGTGGATTCAAATAAAGTATCAAATCTAAGATTTTTTGCATGATGTATGTATGAAATATAAATCGGACTTGTCTGGATAAATATCAGGCGAACTATGTTTCTGTTTGTATAAACGTACTGTTTTGTCTCAAAGGGACGACCGCCACCGATTGCCACAAAAAGTTCCCATAATATTGCGTAATAAAAAGTCGTAAACTTGCTTTCATAATAAGTTGTCCGTTTACTTCCGTCAAAAGATGATTTTCGGGTAATTTTCTGTACTTCCAAATTGAACTCTGATTCCAATCCAGAAAAGAAGTCTTTTATCCGTCCAAAAATTGAATCTTTGCCCATAAATTTGTATTTATAAAAACTGCCTTTTTCCTTGTATGCGTCATTTATTTCTTCGTCAGTTATTGTGGTGCGCGCCAAAAGAGCATCCTTTCCGATGACTTCAACAATAAAGCGGGTGATTTGGCTGAGAGTAACATTTCCATATTCAGGCAAAGATAATTTCCTGCTCATTAAACATATTATACCACAAAAAAACTGCCTAAAAACTTTTCCCTTAAAAATTGCGCTTTCCAAAGTCTAGAACTGTTCTACCTTAATCCGTATCAGGGAGGAAAAGATGAAAGAATCTCAAATGAAAAATCTTAAAGTGAATTACCACTTACTGGAATCCTGTAATTACGGATGTAAATTCTGTTTTGCCCGATATGCAAAATCAGAACATCTGTCTTTGGCAGAAATGCAAAAACTTATCGTAAGAATCGGTGAATGTGGATTTTTCTCTGCAATCAATTTTGCAGGAGGAGAGCCGTTTTTAATAAATGAATTGCCGGACTTGATTGCCTTTACAAAATCCCTGGGATTGGGAACAGGTGTTATTACGAACGGCTCCTTACTGACAATTGAACGGTTGAACAAAGTCCTGCCATATCTGGATTGGCTAGGAATTTCATTTCATTCTTTGAATGATGAAATCAAGAGAAATATGGGATTTTGCTCAAAAGACAAAACTCCGCTTTCAAATGAAAGGATTACGGAAATTGTAAGATTTGTAAGAAGCAATTCTAACTGTAAGATAAAAATAAACACTGTCGTTAATGCTTTCAAT
>NZ_JPUF01000124.1 GCF_014737315.1 Treponema zioleckii
ACTGTTAAATTACAAAGGATTAGATATGAAAGCCTGTGCTAACTTGCTTATGATGTCTATCTGCAGTAAGAAAAAAAACACATAACATGCGCTTCAAATCGGATTTTGCGGTACAACCCGTTGTTATGTGGACGCCCGCACCGGGGCGCTTTTGGAGAAAAAAATTGAAAAAACAATTTGATCTCGATGGAATAAATGAAAATGCAGAAGAAAAAGCGGCAAGGGCAAAAGGTGTTGGTGCACATCTTCATTTGCAGATGTATCTTAGTGAAGATTTAAATTTTACTAAATTTATACAAAATCATGGATTAATAACTTCTACTGAGGAACAATCTATACCATTGAATAATATGGAAATTGTCAATGCTTTTAATTATACGGAGACATATAAAAATGAAAAATAGAATTTTTTTTCTATTACTTTTGTTGATTAATATTGATTTATTTTCACAAGAATATACATTTACAGTTATACAGGATTGTAACTGGACTAATCTTATGAAACAGCAAGAATCCTTGAAAAAAAATGAAAGACTTCAGTTAGATGATAATGATGGGATTGGTTTTGTTTATCCAAATTCCCCAAAAGAAATTGAGATATGGGTTAAAAATAATGAAAATAAATCTTTAAGTGTGCCTATAAATTTTTTAGTATTCAATGAGAATGCAAAAGAAATTCAAATTAAAATAAAGAGCAATTATTGGGTTCCTGCATATTATTATGAGCAAATAAATAACAAAATAGACAGATATTCTATTCTTTACAAAAATGAGCCTTTTTGGAGAGAATGGAAGAATCAATTTGAAAATCCTTCGAAATGGCAGGAAGATTTCTTTCTTGGTTATTATGGTTTTAATGATTTTTATTTTTTTGCTAGAAATAGTTACATTGGTAATGGAGAAGCAACTTTTCTTGTAACGACAGAAGATGTATCCGAATCATCTATAAAATATAAAGTGTGCAAAATGTATAGCCATTTTCAAAAATATACAAAACGAACTGCACATCCGCAAGAAAACTTTTTACCATTATATAAGAAAGAAACTCCATTCTATATTTATTTGATAATCGACGGCGACTACATGAAAATGTATATAGATGAAGTTTCAGAAAAAAATCTATTTCAAACATTAATCCGCACAAGTCCGGAAGCCTGTAATCAGATAGAAAATTGGATAAAAGGAAAATCGAACGATTTATCAAAAGTTGTAATGCCAAAACATGGCAATCCTTCTGTGCAAACAGAAGTAACAAAAACAAATGCTACCAGCGTTGTTCAAAACAAAACAATGACCGTCAAAGAAAACCTGAAGCTCCGCTCCGGCGAAGCTACCTCTACCCAGGTTCTTACTGTAATGTCTGCAGGAACAAAAGTAAAAATCCTTGAACTTGGAAAAGCAGAAACAATCGATGGCATTTCGTCAAATTGGGTAAAAGTTGAAGTTCAGTCAGATGCAAAAGACCGCGACGGCAAGCCTATAAAAGCTGGTACAGTTGGCTGGTGTTACGGTGGCTACTTAGAATAACTCTCCTCCCTTCATAAGGTCCGGCAGGTTCTTGTGAATAATGCCGTTACGATGCCTTCTACAAATAAGCGTCTTCGGGAGCTTTGCGACGGCGAGTATATTCAGGACGAATTCCATCATGAACAGAATCTGCTTTTGACAGTATCCGCAAATTGAATTTACGTTTACATTATAGAAGTAGCCAAACTAAAAAATAATTTTATTAAAATTATACAATTATCTAGGAGTAAAAATGAAAAAAGTATTAGTATTTTTAATTTTTTGTATAAGTACACTACTCTTAAGTTGTGTTACAAATAGAGCTGATAATATTGAATATTATCTTTCATATGAAATAGATCAAGAAAATTCCCCTCCATGTGGAATGAAGAATAGATTAGAAAGTGGAAATGCATTTGAACAGGAAATTTATTTTATATGGTGGACAGGGTGGAATAAAAGACAAAAAAAAGCAGATCCTTATAAAGCTAGTGTAGAAATATATACAAAAAAACAATATAAAAAATTAATTATAAAAGAATTATCTTATGTATATGAAGGTAAAACTGATTTAATTTGTGAAAATGTTGAATTTAAATTACCTGAAATAGTTTCAACACTGGAAGAAAATCCTGATTCATGGAGGACTGATGGTAAGAATTTTTGGTTGAATGGGGAACTTTTTGCGCATTCAGTAGGTAAATCTAAAGGCTGGCCCAAAATAGACTTTACTTCATTGTTCAGTAATCACAAAACAATTGATGAAGAATTTGAGTTTCAGTTGTTATTAAAATATCAGTTTGATGATGATCCTATTAAGAATGAAACTATTAAGTATAAGGTAACAACAGTTAATGCTTGGAAATAAATAATTAGATATTATTCAATTTTAAAAGGCAATATTATTATGATGAAAAAGAATATCTTTTTTTATTATTTTTTATTTTCGTATTTTCAATTTTTGCCACTGAAAAACAGTGTAAAAGATTATTTATCCTTACTCAAGGAAAATATGCCGCCTTTTAGTGCAGACCGAAGACTTGCAACTAAAGGTGAATATGACCAGGAAATAGTATTTATGTTTACGAACAAATCAAATAAAAAGTTGTAAAAATGGGCGGAGAGGACTGTTCTTTTTTGTCTTGGATTGCCGAAGAAGATTGCAATCAATAAAGGTTCATATCTTATAAGCAAAGATTTTAAGCAGAGGTACGTATGAAAAAACTGTTTGGTGTTCTGTTGTTGGTGTTAGGAGCGTGTGTGTTTGCACAGGCTTTGACTCGTGTTGAGTTTTTTGAGAAGGTAAAAGAAAACTTTGAAATTGAGAATTATGAGGAAGTTTTAAACCTTTCGGACACGATGCTGCTGCAGAAAATGTCAAAAACTCAGGAGGCGGAGATTTATTATGTAAAGGCACAGGCTTGTTATAAGCTTGATAGATTTGATTTGGCTCTCGAGTATGCGGATAAAAGTCTGGCGATTCAAAAAAACTCTCCAGGAGTTCACGATTTAAAAGGTAAGATTTTTATCGCCCTGTATAAAAAAAGCGATGATTCGGAGAACTTAAGGAAAGCCATTGTGGCTTTTGATGAAAGCTTAAAAATTGACCAGCGATTTTTTGGGAGCCATTTATATCGGGGGCTTGCAAGATATTATTTATTTTCGAGTCAGTATTCAGAA
>NZ_JPUF01000125.1 GCF_014737315.1 Treponema zioleckii
CTGGAAGGGAAGGAAGAAGGTTTTACAACGAGATCTCCCGCGCCTGCTTGTGCGCGGGAGGGAAAGATAATATGGTCAAGCGAAACATGGGTCCCTGGTGGATGCCTTGGAGCTGAATGACGATGAAGGACGTGATAAGCTGCGAAAAGCCGCGGAGAGGAGCACATATCCCTTGACCCGCGGATCTCCGAATGGGGTAACCCGGCGGGCGCGAGCCCGTCACCTGGACGGCTGAATAAAATAGGCCGCAGGAGCGACACCGGATGAAGTGAACCATCTAAGTAATCCGGGAAAAGAAATCAATTGAGATTCCGTAAGTAGCGGCGAGCGAACGCGGAGGAGCCCAAACCGCCTCGAGCGGGGTTGTAGGACTGCGACGTGAAGGAGCCTAGGTTAGGAGAACGGCATGGGAAGGCCGGCCAAAGAGCGTGAGAGCCGCGTAAACGAAAACCGAAGCCATCTAGCAGCATCCTGAGTACGGCGGGGCACGAGAAACCCTGTCGGAATCCGGGTCGACCACGATCCAAGGCTAAATACATTTCAGCTACCGATAGCGAACGAGTACCGTGAGGGAAAGGTGAAAAGAACCCCTGTGAGGGGAGTGAAATAGAACCTGAAACCAGAGACCGGCAAGATGTCACAGCCCGCGAGGGTAGTGGCGTGCCTTTTGTAGAATGAGCCTGCGAGTTACCGTATGCAGCGAGGTTAAGGGATCGGAGTCCCGGAGCCGGAGCGAAAGCGAGTCTGAACAGGGCGGCATAAGTTGCATGCGGTAGACCCGAAGCCAAGGTGATCTATCCATGGGCAGGTTGAAGCCCGGGTGAAACCGGGTGGAGGACCGAACAGTAATCTGTTAAAAAAGGTAGTGATGACCCGTGGATCGGAGCGAAAGACTAAACAAACCTGGAAATAGCTGGCTCTCCCCGAAATGCCTTTAGGGACAGCCTCATAGAAAGCTGACGGGGGTAAAGCACTGGACGGGCGAGGGGGAGTCAAATCCTACCGAGTTCGATCAAACTCTGAATACCGTCAGCCAGCCTATGGGAGTGAGACTGCGTGCGACAAGGTTCGTAGTCGAGAGGGAAACAGCCCGGACCATCGGCTAAGGTCCCGAAACTATGCTAAGTGTGAAATGAAGTGCGGATGCACAGACAGCCAGGAGGTTGGCTCAGAAGCAGCCACTCCTTAAAAGAGTGCGTAACAGCTCACTGGTCGAGCATCCGTGCGCAGACAATGAAACGGGGCTAAGCATAGTACCGAAGCCATGGATTCATACATCAGTGTATGACTGGTAGGGGAGCATTCCGCCGACCGGCGAAGGGGTACCTGCGAGGGGCCCTGGAGGAAGCGGAAGAGAGAATGCAGGTATAAGTAACGAAAAGACGGGTGAGATCCCCGTCCGCCGAAAACCTAAGGTTTCCAGGGTAAAGGCAATCTGCCCTGGGTAAGTCGGCCCCTAAGGCCAGGCGGAAACGCGTAGTCGATGGGAAATCGGTTTATAATCCGATACCTCCTCAAGTTTCGAGGGCATGACGCATGAGGTGAAATCCGGCAGGGCGACGGTTGTCCCTGTCCAAACAGCGAGCTTTTGAGGGGAGCAGGCAAATCCACTCCCTGAGGCGAGCTGCGGGCGAGAAGAGAGAAAGTCGAATCGAAGCGGACGTAATCATGGTGCCGGGAAACAATGTCTAAGGTCAGGCTTGAGGAGACCGTACCGTAAACGGACACACGTAGGTGGGATGAGAAATCTAAGGCGCACGAGCGACCTCGCGTTAAGGAACTCGGCAAAATGCACACGTAACTTCGGAAGAAGTGTGGCTCCGTTTGTTGAAGATTGGAGCGGCAGAAAGCAGGCCCAGGCGACTGTTTACCAAAAACACAGCCATCTGCGAACCAGCAATGGGACGTATAGGTGGTGACACCTGCCCGGTGCTGGAAGGTTAAGAGGAGCGCTCAGCCGCAAGGCGAAGGTGCGAATCGAAGCCCCAGTAAACGGCGGCCGTAACTATAACGGTCCTAAGGTAGCGAAATTCCTTGTCGGGTAAGTTCCGACCCGCACGAATGGTGTAACGATTCTGGGCACTGTCTCAACGCGAGACTCGGTGAAATTTATATGCCGGTAAAGAAGCCGGCTACCCATAATTAGACGGAAAGACCCCGTGAACCTTCACCGCAACTTAACACTGGGATCCTATTTATCATGTGTAGGATAGCTGGGAGGCAGCGAGGCCTGGGCGTCAGCCTGGGCGGAGCCGACGGTGAAATACCAGCCTTGATGAATGGGATTTCTAACCCGTGCCTTGAAGCAGGTGCGGGGACAGTGTTAGGCGGGCGGTTTGACTGGGGCGGTCGCCTCCCAAAGAGTAACGGAGGTGCGCGAAGGTCTCCTCGCGGTGGTTGGAAATCATCGTACGAGTGTAAAGGCAAAAGGAGGCTTGACTGCGAGCGAGACATCGCGAGCAGGTGCGAAAGCAGGTCTTAATGATCTGATGGTGCTGTGTGGAAAGGCCATCACTTAACGGACAAAAGGTACTCCGGGGATAACAGGCTGATTTTCCCCAAGAGTTCACATCGACGGGAAAGTTTGGCACCTCGATGTCGGCTCATCGCATCCTGGGGCTGGAGCAGGTCCCAAGGGTTTGGCTGTTCGCCAATTAAAGCGGTACGTGAGCTGGGTTCAGAACGTCGCGAGACAGTTCGGTCCCTATCTGTTATGGGCGTTGGATGTCTGAGAGGATCTGCCTTTAGTACGAGAGGACCGAGGTGGACGAACCTCTGGCTTGCCGGTTGTCCTGCCAAGGGCAAGTGCCGGGTAACTAAGTTCGGAACGGATAACCGCTGAAAGCATCTAAGCGGGAAGCCGGCCTCAAGACTAGACATCCCCGGGAGCTCGACTCCCCTGAAGACCCCTGGTAGACTACCAGGTCGATAGGCCGCAGGTGCAGGCGCGGCGACGCGCACAGCCGAGCGGTACTAATAGGTCGTGAGGCTTGGCCATATTATCGTTCCCTTTTCTCCGGACCTTCTTCCCGGGACTTTCATGTTGTTTTTTTGATGCCGGTGGCCATGGCTGGGGGGAAATACCCGTTCCCGTTCCGAACACGGAAGTCAAGCCCCCACGCGCCGATGATACTGCCCCATGGCGGGAAAGTAGGGCGCCGCCGGCTTCTCCCTTTCCTTTTTT
>NZ_JPUF01000126.1 GCF_014737315.1 Treponema zioleckii
TCAGTTCAAGTGGAAAGACGACGTGGCGGAGTTCGGATGGGTGTTCGGTGCGTATCTTTCAAAAGACCCTTCTGTCATTTTTGCAGTTCCGAAAACAAAAGAACAGCTGGATTTCTTTTTGCGCTCACGACTTATTTCATCGTCTAAGTTCACGTTTATGGATGAAAATATTTCTGTTATGATTAATGAAAATGTCATAGAATTTAAGGAATCTGCAAATGCACAGTGGGGCAATTATATAAAAATACTTTCTGAAAATAAATTTGAATATGATTGTTCTGCGACTCTAATCAATGAAGACCCATATAAAGAAAATTTAATTTTTACTATTATAAGTGGCACAGAAAACACTTTCAGGACAAAAGTTTCGGGCAAAAATTTTGAAACTTTTTGTACATGGGAATGTAAAGAATATAGCAGAGGCATCTGTGAGCAGTTGTATTTTACATCTTCGAGTTTATATTTTATAAGCTTCTTTTCAAAAATCGATGAAATATTCAGCGGGTATACGCGTAAAGTTGATTGTGATTTTAAGAATTCTAAAAATATCGAGCTTACAAAAGCTGAACTAATCGATGAGCTTATAAAATCTGGAGTTTCCGCAAAAGACACGAAATACGAACAGCAGTACCACGACTATTGGAATCCTATTATGAAGCAGCACCAGAAAAAAGCCGACGAGATGAAATAAAATAAGGAAGCGTTTGCATTTAAACTTAGTCAAGAAATCAGTTCAATCCTGATTTTTTCATATAGATTACTCGATTTTAAAGCAAAAAATTCAAAAATATGCTATAATCATTCTAATGGAGGTCTATCATGGTTGCAGAAGCTTTGAAAGAAAAGGTCATGGATTATTTTACGGTGCTTGATGATGAGCAGGCTCAGATGGTCATCTCATATATAGAAACAATAGATTTCTCACAGAAAAATAAGCAGAGAAGCCTTGCGGACTTGAAAGGAAAAATCCATTTTGCCGACGGCTATGACTACAAGGCTATGAGGTGCACTCAATGATTCTTGTTGATACATCCGTACTGATAAACTTCTTCCGTGGCAGGGAAACCGCAGGAACAAAATACCTGGAAAACTTAATCAATGAAGAAGAGCCGTTCTGTATCAATGAGTTTATTTATCAGGAACTCCTGCAAGGTTCAAAAGACGAAAAAGAATTCTCCACGCTGAAATCATATCTAAGCGAAATTCCTTTGTACTCCTTAAAACTTGGCATCCAGTCTTATGAAAATGCCGCGAGCCTCAATTTTAGATGCCGAAGAAAAGGCGTTACAATCCGCAGTACAGTTGACTTGCTTATTGCCGAGACTGCGATAGAAAATAACATTCTCCTGCTCCACGATGATGAAGATTTTGTAAATATGGCTCGTGTCATTACAGAATTGAAACTCGCTATATAGAATCACATAACAAAAGTTCAAAGCCGACAAACCGGTCAAGCCGCGCCACCGTTTAAGCGATTGTTATGTGGCCGCCCGCACTGGGGCGCTTTTTGAGAGAAAGAATGAAAAAATTATATTGTTTATTAGTTACTGCATTTCTTGCACTGACTGTATTTGCAGAAGATGGCTATAAATGCAATCCTACTTATGAAGTTTATAGAGATACTTGTTATTATCAAATGACTAATGGAAAATATATTACAAGGGATACTGATTCTGTAATTAAAAAGGGGACTGAAATTTCAGGCCAAACAAGTTATTGGTACTTGAAAGACCCTAAAGCTTCAAATCGATTGAGTCCCTATATTGATCCTTATGATTTAAAAATAAAAGGTTCTGATGTCTTTGATGATTACGTTTTAAGCTCTTTTGATTGGAGAAATAAATCAAGCCGCTGGATTCCAGTTTGGTATATGGAGGCATTAATTCAGAAAAAACGGGAAGTTATTGCTATGGCTGAACCAGGTCGTCTTATACAGGATAATGATTTTTTACCTGTTGATGTTCATTGGTATGATTATTACAAAACAGCAGCTTTTCTACAGATAACAAATACAGGTTTTTATTTTAATACTCCTTTAATTTCAATAAATGGATTCGCCTTTGAAAAACTCAAGAAGGTAAACGAACACACCTATATTGCAAAAGTTTATCCGATGGAAGGTGAAAGTAATGAAAGAATATCATGGATTCCTTATGCAGAAAATCTTCCAGAGCTAAAAGATGGAAAATCATTTGAAGTACGCTTTGAAATAAACGGTTCATCAATGAAGATTTACAATAATAAGACAAATAAAATATTGTTTGATTTAATCCAACTTCCTTTTGATTTAGCTAATGATGCTCTAAATTTCTTTATAGAAACGAATGCCATAGTTGAAACGCTTACTGTCCCAGATGAGTATACAAATCGTAGAGAAGAAGATAAGTTTAAATTGGACAGAAGTCTGGCAAAAAATAAATTTATGCTTGTAAACGAAAATTTGAAATTACGCAATGGTGAAAAAACTTCTTCAGATTTAATAACTGTTATGGCAACTGGTTCCTGGGTAAAAATCCTGGCAATTGGAAAAAAAGAAACAATAAATGGCATAACATCAAACTGGGTTAAAGTATCAACTGTTAGAAATTCTGTAGATGCAGATGGTAATAAAATTCCATCCGGGACTGTCGGTTGGTGCTACGGCGGGTATCTGGAATGAAATATCACATAACAAAGCTTTAAAGCGAATGTCGCGATCAAGCCGCGCCACCGTTTAAGCAATTGTTATGTGGACGCCCGCACTGGGGCGCAAGGAAGAAAATGAAAAAGTTATTATCAGAATTATTTATTCTTATATTTTTAGGTACAGTAATCTTTGCAGAAACAGGAACCGTTTTGGATGATAGGGTTCGTGTGAGATCTGCACCGTCCTTGAAATATTCTACTGTCGTTGGAGTAGTGAACAAAGGTGACAGATTAGAAGTCGATGCTAAAACTGAAGAATTTGATAACATTGACGGTTTTTCAGAACCTT
>NZ_JPUF01000127.1 GCF_014737315.1 Treponema zioleckii
CTAGGCAGACGGGCTTGACCCGGCGGCCGTATCCCTTGCAAGTCCTTCCTGCGGGCTCGCCCCGCATTGCCGCAAGCGCAGTCTGCCATAACAGAACTTCTTTTATTTTCAGCTGAATTTTCTTGCTGTTTGTTTTTATTTCCAAAAATTTTCAGGCCACTGGCCTGTCAACCTAACAATTGGTTGTACCGCAGCGGGCTTGACCCGCTGTCGGCTACGAACCTTTGTTATGACTAATTATTTTTCTTATACAGAATTAGATTTCATAAATACTTTTTTCTTTAAGAATATTCTATATAGCCATTTGAGCGTATGTTTCTATTATTATACTTTTCCCAAGCGGCGTAAAGCCGCTTACTACCGCTTCTTCGCCCAAGCCCAAAAGTTAAATTTCATTTCATAAAGCAAGCTTGACTTGCTTTATGAAATATTCCTTTTAATAAAATCACTTCCTCATAATAACTTGAAAGTTTTATTAATAATTTCATCGAGCTTGACTCGATGAAATTATATTCCTTAATGTTAATTAGAAAAATCCGATTTTGAAATTACATTTATTAAATCACCACGTGTTGAATTTGCAACCGAATAATTCATTAATGCCATTATTTTATCCTTCTTTTCTTTATTAATTTCCTGGAGAATTATTATTACAGAAAAATATCCATTAATTAAATTTTCAGTTTCTTTTTCTTCAGAATAATTGGCTCGATAATTTTTTTCTTCCCACATTCCATCAAATTTGTTTGCATCAAATGTGTTTGGATAATCATTGGGTTCTGAAAAGTCAGCTTTACCGAAAACTCTTCTTGTTATTTTTTCTTCAGAAATAACATTTTTTGAATGTTCCTGGTTTGGCTGATAAATAATTGATATAGAATATTTATCTTTGAAATCCAGTTTATCAAGAACTTCTGTGATGTTTTTCTGAAGAATTATTTTTTCATTTTCGATACTTTGTTCAATTAATTCTTTATTATCTGATTTTTTACAAGATGTTAATCCAACTAAACTAAAACAAAAAATTAAAAAAACTATAATTCTTCCATTCATTTTTTTCTCCTAAATAGGGCAGGCCAGTGGCCTGTCGTCATAACAACTGGTTGTACCGCAACGGGCTTGACCCGCTGTCGGCTACGAACCTTTGTTATGTGTTTTTATTCAAATTCTACAGGAATAAATTCAATATCTATATTTGGCTTTATTCCATTATTGACCATAACATTTAACATTTTTTTGCTAATAATGTACATTCCATTTTCTCTTGAAAGATTGTGTTCTTCAAGTTCATTAAAATCTAATAAATAATTTTTTATTTCCTTTTTTAATTTTATGTCTTTTTCCTTTTATTCCATACATAAAATTATTACACGTACATTTATCATCATGTACAATATTAAATGCTTCAGAGCATATTGAATCTTTTAATACCCTGGTTGGCTTTAACTGCATATTTGTTTGAATTTCTTCATTTTTATAATTATATAACGAAAGAATTTCTATACCAGAAAGATTGCTTTTGTTTATAGCATCTTTGAATTCTTTATTAATAATCCAATATGTCCAGAATGGAGTTACAAGTTTTTTATTAAAATGCTTTGTTGTTAATCCTTTTATTCTCAATGGTGCTATTTGAACAAGACCTCTTTTGCATACAGTACAATAATTTGAATAATCAAACGATGGATTAGCATTTAACTCCAATGGCCATTCACACAGATTTATTAAAGTATCTGGCGAACCGTTACACTGTCCAGAAGCATAAAAGTATTCATACTTATCTAAATCTTCAAGTTCCAAAACTTCATGATCATAGTCTATTTTATAATCACAGATTTCTTTAAGCCTTGAGATGAAAATTTCTTCTTCCTCAAAAGTTGCATTTCGGATAGAAATCATGGTATCTAAAAAACTGCAAGTACAATTCAAATTCTTTTTAAGATTTTTCTTTTGAGAGTCTGTTAGTTTATTCTCTATAATGATGTTTAAATCTTTTTTCAATTATATTCCTAAAAAAAGCGCCCCAGTGTGGGCGTCCACATAACAACTGCTTAAACCGCAGGCGGCTTGACCGCCTGTCGGCTTTGAAGCTTTGTTAGGCTGGCTTTTATTTTACAACTTCAAACAAAAATTTACACCGCATCTTAGAAAGATATTTTTCCTCTCTTTCTTTCGCCGAAAAGAAGAGGCAGGCTTGACCTGCCCTACTTTTTGCACCGCAAGTTTTTTCGGGCAGTCGGGCCTGACCCGGCGGCCGTTTCCCCGACAAGTCCTTCCTGCTGGCTCGACCCGCAATCGCCGAAAACACGGATTTTTCATAACCGAACTTCTGCTGCTTCAGCATGATTTTCCTGCCGGTGTTTTTTTCAAAAAAGCTTCTATAATTACACTTTTTTCCCATCTTTTCCGG
>NZ_JPUF01000128.1 GCF_014737315.1 Treponema zioleckii
GCGTTAGAGCATTTACTTCCCTCTACAAATCGCGATTTGTAGGCCAACCCAAAAATCCCCTTTTCCCCGGAAAGCCCGCCACAAAAACTGCCTTTTCCGGGGAAAATTATTGTTATCACTACGCGGGGAACAATCCGGTAAGGTATGTGGACCCGACGGGAATGTGGCTTGATAATGGAGACGGAACCTTTACAGCTCAGGAAGGTGATACTCTTTGGGATAAATACGGTGCTGACTGGCAGGAGAAATCAGGTTTTACAGGTGATCCGCGAACTTAAAAAACAGGGGATATTGTCGGACAGAAAGACCCGATTACAATGATGAAGTATTCGAGCCATGACCTTGAGCGAAAAGATAAAATGCTTTCTCAGAAAAATTATGCTGAGTCAGAATTGCCTTCTGCTTCTAAAAAAGTGGTTACCAATTACGGATTCGGATTTAAAGCTGCGTTTATTTTGGGACTAGGGTGTGAAGTAGGATTCATAACGGATGGTGAAAATAGGGGTATTTATCTAGTTGGTTCATACGGTTGTGGAATTCAGGCTTCTATTGGAAACTATTCCAATATTAGTACTTTATTAAAGTCATCAGCTTCTATTTCAGATTCGTTTTCGCCATCGATAGAAGATGGCGGGGTTGCTTCAGGTACATCCGGTTCGACAACTGCAGATATTGGACTAGGACTTGTCGGATCTTATGATTTAAATAATCTAAATAAAAATGGTTTACCTAATGCATTTTCGACAGGAAGTATTGGTGGCGGTGTTTGGTATAATTCAACTACCGTCTTTACTTTTAGGAGAAAAAATAAATGATTTTAGATTTTATCAGAAAAAAGAAAAATATCTTTTTTTTAGCATATTTAATCATAGCTTATACAACTTTAACACTGCAGAATTTTAACTTGTTTTATTTTTACTTACTGGGAGGAAGTATTTTGTTCTTTGCCATCACTATGTATTTTTACTGCAAATACATAGTGAATAGTAATACATCTCTGAATTTTGAAATTTGCCTTATTATTTCCAATCTTATACTTGTGAGTGATTTTATACAGCTTATACGTGATTATGGTAATAACAAAACTTCTGGAGAAATTATTATGATAGTGTTGGGGGATTGTATTTTTACTATTCTGTATTCTGAAAAATTTAATATTTCAGGAAGACTATTTAAGTAAACTTTTTAGCTTCATCAGTTCCATACTTGGAAACGAGGATTAGTATGCTGGTACATGATTTTAAACTGTTGGATGAAGAGTCCTTTAATTCTTTAATTTCAAATTTTCGAAAATCAAATTTTTTCTTTACTCCAAATGTTTTTGCTGAATTTGAGATGTCAGATAAAACGCTTTTACTTTCTATGCCCTTATGGAAGCAAATAAATGCATGGAATTACAAAAATGAAAAAGCGATACAGGGACTTGCATATCACGGAATAACTGTTTTCCATCCAGAGCAGTTAAAAGAAATAGAGCAAGTCGTTTCAAATTCTTTGATAGTTTTTTCAAAAAAAATAATTTTCTATAAAAGAAAAAAAGTTAGAAACGAAATAAACAGCTTTTTGGACTTTCTGAAAAAAGGAATTGATAAAAACTTATATCTTGTTCATGAAGGAATATAAAATAGAAGCAAGATGAAAAAAAAACTGATAGCGTTATTGCTTTTGACATTCGTTATGAGTCCGGTCTTTGTGGAAGATTTTGGTGTAATCAAGACAGAGGAAATAGGGACTAGAGCTATTTTTAGGCTTCCCTACAGAAATGTAAAAGGAAGATATAGATACTTTAACGAAAAAGTAAAATCGGCCCTTATTATTGATGATATTATGGTTGCTGGTGCTTCTGTGAGTCCTGTGTCTGACAATGCCGTATATTTTGTTCTGACGGCTGAATACGACACAGAATGGGTTCATCTGAAAGAACAATTTGCATATCTTTCAATGATATGGCGGAAAGATAAAAATAAAAACTGAGCTTTTCCTTACAGAGGCAATTTGTTCGTTATTGCTCCCGGGACAGAAGTGACGGTTTGTTACAGGATTGTATACCCGTTTCCTTTTGGGACTTCAGAGAAACTTTTGCAACGGAGATTCGATGAAAAATACATTTCGCCTGCTTACTCAGCAACTATTATTTTGCCGGAAATAAAAGACTGATTGCGTTATTTTCGGGCGATAAATGTGCACAAAAGGCGGAATTACGCTTATTCCATTTTAGTGCTATAATACTGTTGAAGAAGGAGCCTACAGGACATGGAAATTGATATCGAAATAGACGGCCTTACTAACTGTCTCGTAAAGCGTGACACAGGTGAAGAATGCGACACTCAATACCGTCTTATTTCAAAGACGCTCACAAAGGCGGAAGCTGAAAAAATGATTAAGGCTGGCTGGT
>NZ_JPUF01000129.1 GCF_014737315.1 Treponema zioleckii
TTTTTTCAATTAAGATTCATCGACATCTTTCCACTACTTCCTTTTTTTTCGATTCTGACAAAGCACTGTATAAAATCCGGATTAATGCTGCAATATAAAGGCTTATTGCAAAAATAAGCCTGGAGGCCAACATGAAAGCTATTTATAATAAAGAAGAATTCGAATGTGGTTTATACAAAGGAAAAAGAATTTTGTACAATTGAAGATGGTGCTGCTATTTATGAGTTAGGTAGAAATGCTGAAAATCCTAAATTAGTAGCTGTGAGACATAGAAATAAGTGGTATACAGTGGAGTAAAAAAATGATAGCAGAATATGAAGGAAAAACTTATGAATGCAGTTTTTATAAAGGAAAGATAATATTAATCTCAGATAAATATGAGGATGGTTTTTCTGAAGATTTTGATGGATATAGTAAAACTGTAGATAGATCTGAATGTGAAAGAGTATATAAATCAACACCTATGGTTCGATATGAAGGGAAATCATATTACTATTACGAAGAAACGGAAGAACAAATTCAATTATTTGTCGGTGCCAGTGATTTGAGCCTTGAATGGGAACCAAACGGTTTTAAACATACGGGATATGAAGAATGGACGAAATGGGTACCGAAATCAGAATGTGAGAAATTCGATGAAATAATTGAGTACTAAACTGTTTATTTTAATTCCCAATGCCGCGGTGCTCGCGATTATGCCGCCCCAGTCCGAGAACGAGTTGAGGTCAGACTTCACAGCCTTCCAGTCTCCCCCGGAAGAGATGAAGCTGCCGGTGGCCTTGGTCAATACAGAGCTTGCGGACGAAACAATTCTACGAATAAAACGCTACACAGAAGAGCAAAATTTATAGCATATTAATTTTCCATACCAACACTAAACTCATGATACTCAATAGGGATTCCACTTCTACGTGCTTTTTCATATTCATCAATCATCTTTTCGTCTTTCTGCAAATCAAATGAAGGATCGTTTTTCTTAATCGATTTTTCATTTTCTTCTATCAGTTTTTCATACTTTTTCTTAGCAGAGTTATTCGCAGTTTTTATCATCTTTTGGTAAATTCTTATTTTATTAAAATAGTTAATACCTAAAGATTGTTTTAGAGAAATCGCAATCTCGTAATCTTTTAACGCTAATTCATATTTTTTATTTTCTCGATAATAGTCCCCACGAATTGTATACATATTATAGACACTTGAATCAAATTCGTGAGATTTTTCCAATGTTGAATTAGAATTCGTATTCTCAAGCAACTCAATATATTTATTTGCGTTATAATACGCAAGTTCAATATTATAATTTTTTTCGGATCCATAAATTAAAGCAAGAACAAAATATGAATCTATAAAATTTGGATTCATTTCAATCGCTTTATTCAACAAAGATATACTCAGTTGAAGTGCTTTTTTTCCGTCAGAAGTTTTTTCATCCATATACATTCCCATCAAAAGACCTAACATATACACAGAATGATAGTTCCTCTTATCAATTCTTACTTCATCACAAAAATCATCAATACATAAAGAAAGTGCCGAATAATAATCATCATTTTTCTCACCGTCTTTCTCTCGAATATAGCAATCCTTAAACAAATCATAGTTTATATATCCACGTATAAAATGATATTGCTTTTTATTTGGAGCAATATCTATGGCCTTAGACAGGGCCTTAACTGCAGAAATATAGTCATGCAAATACCATGATCCCAAACCTTTCAAATAATACCCTTTGTCAAGTTCAGGCTTCATTTCAATCATTTTATCAGCATAATCGATTGCATCTGCATAATTTTTTTCAGAAACGAAAATATCCGACAAGAATCCCATTAAAATGTATTTTTCACTTTCAAGATATAATTCACTATCAAGAATTCGATGAGCCATATCAAAAGCTTGCTCTCGTTCATTTTTCTTATACAATTCTAGCACATCAGTTATGTCTGCGCTCTCATTTGCAAAAACAACTGAGACACTCACAAATAAAACAAACAAAAAGAAATTTCGCATTAATTATTTCTCCTGGAATATTTTTAACTTATTTGTTAAAGTCGGGATCTTTTTCTTTTATAAGTTTCATATTTTTTTTAATAAGTTTTTCATATTTTCTTTTGTCCGTTTTATTCGCAGATTTGCTAACAAGTCTGTAAATTTTTATTTTGTTAAAATAATAAATTCCTTTAGAGGGATTTAATGAAATTGCAGTATCATAATCTTTAAGGGCTAATTCATAATTTCCTCTTTCAAGATAATAATTTCCCCTAAGAAAATACATAGCATCTCTCACGTCATCAAATTC
>NZ_JPUF01000130.1 GCF_014737315.1 Treponema zioleckii
AAAAATTCAGAGAAAAAATGCACAAAAATGCCAGAAATATTTTTTTCATTTTATTACCCTACCTCCAGTGGTGTGTCAACGTTCAGGAAAGTATAATCCAAAACTTGATTTTTGAGTGAATGTGTTGTATTTTCTACCTAAGATGTTGACGGATATGTGCGGAATTTAAGACAAGGACGGCATTTTGATATTTGATACAGATGTTCTTATTTGGTTTTTGCGTGGAAATGAAAATGCACAGAAAAAAAATTCTTGCTGAATCACCGTTTAAAATTTCTGCTACTACATATATGGAACTCGTCCAAGGCATGAAGAACAAACATGAACTTCACGCCCTAAAAAAACTTATGAAGAATCTTGTGTTGAACTCATTCAAATCGACAGCGAAATTTCTGCAAAAGCAGTTTCGGAATTGCAGTTAGACATTTTTAGACCGTAAAAGTTTTTTGCTATTTTTTAGAGACAAAAATGACAAAAAGAAAAATCTTACTAAATACTATTTTAATATTCATCGTGTTTTCCGCTATATTTTTACTTTGTTTTGGCAGGGCAATACCTTCGTTTGTTCCAAAAGGAAACGGCCTTTTTATGATTCATGTTATTTAAAAATGGACAAAAATCTTTTTTACCGGCAGATGGTGAATAATTGCTGTCCTTATTCTGTAATGGCCGTTATAAACATTTTGCGTAATGAAGAAAAAGAGCCTGAAACTCTTGCAAAGCAAATGAAGTGGCGGATTTATAAAAATCTTACATTTCCTCAGGGCGCAGTGAACCAATTGCATGAAAACGGACTCAAAACAAAAGAATATGTTTTAAAAGCTAAATCCGACCAAGATAAAATTAACTGGATAAAAGAAACCGTTTCTCAACAGAAGCCGATTATTTGCCTTATAAAAATTCATCACGTTCTTCATTATGTAACGATTCTTGGCTACGATAAAAACGGTTTTATGCTTTACGATTCCATGCAAGAAAAAAATCCAGAAAATCAACGTAAAACAATCATTGACAATAAATGCAAGGAAGGAAATCGGTATTACACTTACGATGAATTCCTGCAATTATGGAATTCCGGCGGTTACAAACAGTTCTTCAAAAACTGGGCAATAGTTTGTAGTTTATAGAAAAGCACAGCCGACAGTGTGGCAGACGCACTTGGGTGCAGTTTTTGGAATAAAAATGGTAAAAATAAAAACGATAAAAAAAATTGTCATTTTTCTCTTTATTTTGCTTTTTTCATTCATTATATTATTTTTTCTTTATTGGAATATTGGAAATGGGTATGTAAATCATGAACTAAAAAAATACGGGAAACAGATTATAGAAAAAATAGATAATTATAAGAATATTAACGGAAAAACCCCAGATTCTTTTATTGATTTAGGATTAGCTCCTAATGAGATGTGGGGTGGAATTGGCACTGAGTACAAGGGCATTGATTTCTGGTATGATAGAATTTCAGATAATGATTATGACCTTTATTTTGGATTATCTCTCGGAGAAGCTCTGTATTATCACTCTTCTACAAAAGAATGGGAATAAAAAATCAGGTAAAGAACTGTTTTTTTGTATTTCTCAATTTTAAAGTAAAAAAAGCAAAATATGCTATAATTATCTTAATGGAGGTCTATCATGGTTGCAGAAGCTCTAAGAGAAAAAGTCATGGATTATTTTGCGGTTCTTGATGATGAACAGGCTCAGATGGTCATCTCATATATAGAAACAATAGATTCCCTCAAAAAAAGAAGCAGAAAAGCATTGCGGACTTAAAAGGCAAAATTCATTTTGCTGATGGTTATGACTACAAAGCTATGAGATGTGCTCAATGATTCTTGTAGATACTTCTGTACTGATAAATTTCTTCCGAGGTAGAGAAACTACAGGAACAAAATGTCTGGAAAGATTAATCAACGACGAACAACCATTTTGTATCAATGAATTTATTTATCAAGAACTCTTGCAATGTTCAAAAGCCGACAACGTGGTAAACCCCCACTTGAGGCACATAGGTAAAAAATGAAAAAAATCGGAATAAGTATCATAATATCTCTATTGTTGCAATTTCTTTCTGCTCAGGATTCATCTTTTATACCTTTAACGACTAAAGTTACAGAAGCCAGTAAAGAATATATTTGCTCAATTTTGCAATCATACGAAACTTATAAAGAATATAAAATTCAAACATTAGAAAATGAAATAATATTAAAATC
>NZ_JPUF01000131.1 GCF_014737315.1 Treponema zioleckii
TTTAAGCAGTTGTTATACGGACGCCCTCATTGGGGCGCATAGGAAAAATATGAATAAAAAGTTTTCAGTATTATTTGCCTTCCTGTTTCTTTCAGCTAATTTGTTTACTGGGATTTTTTCAAAAAATCTTGAATATGATAATGTCATTGGTTTAACCGCTGTAGAATCTTTTGAAAATGGAAAGACAATTCTGACTGTTTCAGGTTTGTGCGCTAACAGTGCAATGGTAATAAAAAAAATTGACATACAAAAAAAAGATTCCAAAATCGTTATGATAGTTGAAGCTTCCGTTTTTCATTCAAAAAAAGAAAGCGGCTCGTTTAAGCATTCATTTGAAATTCCTTTTGATGTAAAAAGAGTCGTTTTTGGTAATGTAGCGGAATTTGAAATCTGGAACGCCGAATCTCCATTTAAGACAGGAGTTTTGACAAATACACCAAAGATTCTTACCGGAACAACTCTTGCATTGAATGATTCTCAGTTTTCTGAAACACGTTATGAATTCACATCAGAAACCGAAGGGACTGTCAGAAGATTCTCAATAAGCTATTGCAAGGAATGCGATTCATATCTGAACGGAATTATTTATGAAGAAGCTGAAACTCCCAAAAAGTTTGTTTACGATTCGGCAAGTGGAAAACTCAGTATTGACAACGAATATGTGGGAAACATCGCCAGAATTTCCGGGGACACTTATGTTTTGTACAATCTGCATGAAGTATATTCCAGAACCATAGCAAAAGCTCAAAAACTAAAAAGCGCATGGGCCGCAGGAAGCCGCTTTGGAAAAATTGAATATGTTTTTTATACTGACGGAAGTTTTACAGGACCATTTTCATTTACCAAAAATAACATGGAAGAAAATACTGCAGAAGACTTTGAAAGACCTGATAAATATGAAGAAATCAATTCAATATTGCGGCTTGATTATTCTGCATTGCCAAGCCCGCGATTTTTACTACATGACGGAAACAAGCTTTATAAGGTTTACGGATATCTTACAAAAACAGAACGTAACGTTTATCTAAATCAAAAGTTGACTCTTGATGAAGTTATCCGACTTTCCCAAAAAAGGAATAACTTGTCTTTTATTGATTTTCGACAGTATCAGGGAGTTATGATTGGTTCAGGTCTTCTTATCATGCAATACAAAATTGATGAAAATTTTTCTTTTGTAATCGGTGGAACAGACGATAACAATGTCCTCTATGCAAATCTGAAATATATTCCAAAAGCCAAATTTTATATTGATATTAGAGATGAAGATGTAAAGGCTTTTATTGAAAAATGTTTAGAATTGGAGAAAAATTGACATTGTTGTCATTTTCTTAGTAGAATTTTTTTCAGCAAGTCAAGCTTGCTGAAAAATGCAATTAAAATTTAGGGCTTGGACGAAGAAGCGATAACACCGTGCTTTATGTCGCTAGACAATAATAAAAAACATCCTTGACACCATATATAACACCATTTATAATGTAATTATGGCACAGTGGGACAAATTTTTAGCCAGAATAAAATCACTCGATAAAAACATGCGATTTTTAGAACTTAAAAAAGTTTTGGAAAGCTATGGTTATACGGTTTCTCAGCCAAAAGGCGGAAGCAGTCATTATATTTTCAGAAAACCTGGCTGCAATCCTATTACCATTCCTAATCATGAACCCATAAAAGTAGTTTATGTGAGAATGGTAAAAGAAATTGTGGAATCTGAAGAAAAGAACAAGGAGGACTGATATGAAAACATTAGAAGAATATATGAAATTACCGTATAAGTTAGAAATTGTTCCTGACACAGAAGAATCAGGATTCGTTGCTTCATATCCTGAACTTCCAGGTTGTATCACATGTGGTGGAAATATAGCAGATGTTGTTGCCAATGCAGAAGATGCAAAGAAGGCATGGCTTACAGCAGCGATAGAAAATAATATTGAAATTGCAGAACCAGAAAGTGTAGATTCATATTCAGGTCAATTCAAGCTTCGCCTTCCAAAAACCTTGCATAAAACACTTGCAGAAGATTCAAAAAAAGAAGGTGTAAGCATGAATCAATATTGTGTTTATCTTCTTGCCAAGAATTCTGAAAAGGAACATTTAGTATTAACAAAGAAACAAGCAGTACTCGTATAACATGCACTTCAAATCCGACAAACCAGTCAAGCT
>NZ_JPUF01000132.1 GCF_014737315.1 Treponema zioleckii
GCCAGGCGCCTGATTAGATAAAATTATTGCAGGTTCAAGGAGTAAAAGGTAGAACCCCAGTATTATTTTTTGTCCGAATCCCAAATTAGGAAATATTGTTGTTTTCCTAGGTTGTAATCCGGGCGACAAAGGAAACACTGTATTAGGATTTGACGATGGAATCTGATAGAAACCATCGTCAATCACGGAACCTTTTTTCTCCCTTTGGGGCGGAATAATAGGAGGAGGCTACATTGGAATTGGAGCAGGAGCAACAAGTCTTCCATCCGGGTCCACATACCGCACCGGGTTGTTCCCCGCGTAGTGGTAACAATTGAGATTGATTGGACTGACAGCCCGCAAATCTCAATGGATTTCAGGTGCTTTCTGGCTTAAAAAGCCGGTTTTAGCTCCAGAAAGACAAAAATCAGCTCAGGTTTTAAAATCCTCCATCAAGAATTTTATCGGCGGAAAACTTCCGTCCGCGAAAAATTCTAAAACCACTCGTCAGTTGATTCAGAGCGGTTTTAGAACGACAAAAACTACGCTATATGTAGCGTAATCCTTAAATTTCCCCGGAAAAGGCGCTTTTTGTGGCGGGTTTTCCGGGGAAAAGTGGATTTTTGGGTTGGCCTACAAATCGCGATTTGTAGGCCCTATGAGGGGAACTTTTGATTACAAAAAGTTATTTTTTTTCCAAAAAATTCCATTCGTTTATAATTTTCTCTGCACAATCACTCCGTTCAGATAATAAATCCTTCCTATATTTTTTTGGAAAATAAAAGTGTTTTTTGAATATCTTCTTGAGTTCTGGTGAATATCCCGTTATTTCAAGAGGCCATTCAAAATCATTTGCAATGTATTTTCCCCAGTTGCCAGAATCGCCAAATACAAAAAAATTCCTTACAGGTCGTTTTATCAGTTCTTCGCAAATTTGTAATTCTTTGATATAAAAATTTGACCATTTAAGCCCAACTGGAATTTTAAAATGTAAGGCAGGTCCATCGGTATGAGGAGGGGCATTAGGATTCAAATAATCCTCTATAATAATCAAATATTTTTCCTTCATTTTTTTCATTATTTTTGTAAGATTTTTATATGACTTTTTTGAAAATAGACATCCCCCTGTTATTGTATATGTCGCAAAGTTGCTTGAAAAAAAATCTAAACAACTACGTTCCTTTTCATAGAGCGAAGGAAATTTAAATATCTTATCCTTTAGCGGAATCCATACTTCATACATTTCTTCTTCGAATAACCAAAATTTGTCTAAATATAACTTAGTTTGATTTATCATATTATTCGCAAAATAACTCATGCAAGATTCAATTTCTGTACTGCTCATGGTTCAACCCTGATTTTATAAATTTTACCTTTGAATTTTATATCTAAAGTTGGTATATGTTTAGGATCTTTAACAGAATTGTGCATATGTATAATCGTTCCATCTGACAGTTCATAGGCACCAGAATCTAAACGCTTTCCCCCTTTCGTCAATTTTCTAAAGAGAGCTTCTATATTTCCCTTTCTATGACCTAATTTAACTCCATGTGGATTTCTTTTGAAGTCTATTTCAGATAAAAAATCATCAATTTTATTTGAATCTGACTTTCGAGAAAATAATTTCTTTACAAAATTAGTCAAAAGTTTAGATCCAACAAGAATTTTAACCAACTCCGCATTGCAAGCATTCGGATCTACAATATTAGCTTCGCCCTCATTTGCATAAAATCGATAAGTAACTTCATCAGGATTTCTGTAAATAAAACCATCAGGGTGTTCTTTAAAAAAATCTTTGGCTTCTTCCCATGTCTTACCATCTACAGTTGGCTTAAAACCAAATCCAGAAATTTTTTCAAACTCGTTTTTTGTTATATCAGCGCCATATGTTTCCCTTCCATCCGGGTCCACATACCTCACCGGATTGTTCCCCGCGTAGTGGTAACAATTGAGATTGATTGGACTGACAGCCCGCAAATCTCAATGGATTTCAGGCGCTTTCTGGCTTAAAAAGCCAGTTTTAGCTCCAGAAAGACAAAGCTCAGCTCAGGTTTTAAAATCCTCCATCAAGAATTTTATCGGCGGAAAACTTCCGTCCGCGAAAAATTCTAAAACCACTCGTCAGAAAATTCGAGCGG
>NZ_JPUF01000133.1 GCF_014737315.1 Treponema zioleckii
GGTTTGCGGTTTAAGCAATTGTTATGCTCACAGCCCACTGGGCTGGTAGAATTTAAAAATATAAAATCGAGCATTTCAAATTCTCAAACTTAGAATGGAAAAGAGAAAAAATGCTCGAACTCGAAGAAAATAAAGAATTTCTTACAACACAGATAATTACTTATCTTGGTAACAAAAGAAGTTTAATCGGTAATATTGAAAACGAAGTAGAAATAATTTCAAAAAAATTAGGAAAAGAAAAATTAGTTTGTGCAGATGTATTTTCAGGCTCAGGTATTGTTGCAAGAATGCTTAAAAAACATTCTTCAAAACTGATTGTAAATGACCTAGAAAATTATTCTTCAATGATAAACAGCTGCTATCTCATAAACAAAAAGAATTATCCTAAAAAGAAATGTATTGAAATCCGTAATGAAATCGAAGCACTTTGTGCTAAAGAAAAACTGCCTGGAATAATTTCACAAAACTATGCTCCACAGGATGATAATAATATCCTAAGAGGCGAACGAGTTTTTTATACACATGAAAATGCAGTTTTAATCGATACTTATAGAAATCTAATAGATAAAGTTGTTAGCGAAGAAAAATTAAAAAAATTCTTTCTTGCCCCACTCATTACTGAAGCTTCAATTCATGTAAATACTAGCGGAGTTTTTAAAGGTTTTTATAAAGATAAAAATACTGGCATTGGTTGCTTTGGAGCGACAGGAAAAAATGCACTTACAAGAATATTCGGTAAAATCGAACTTAAAGAACCGGTATTTAGTAATTTCGAATCACACTTGCAAATTTATCAAAAAGATACTGTTCAGCTTTCAAAAGAACTAAAAGATTTAGATATTGTATATCTTGATCCGCCATATAATCAGCATCCTTACGGTTCAAATTATTTCATGCTTAATTTAATTCTTAAAAATAAACTTGATGTAGAAATCAGTAAGATAAGCGGAATTACACAAGACTGGAACCGTTCTGCATTCAACAAACCTTACTCAGCATTAAAATCAATGGAAGAAATAATTGCAAACTTGTCGAGCAAGTTCGCAATTATTTCATATAACTCGGAAGGTTTCATAACATTCGATGAAATGTCAGAAATGTTAAGAAAGTACGGAAAGTTAAAAACTGTAGAAATTACATACAATACTTTCCGCGGTAGCAGAAATTTACGAAGCAGAGATATTCATGTTTCTGAATATCTTTTTGTTTTGGAAAAATAGGAGTTTACAATGAGTCAGCATGACAGCTTGAGAGAAAGAAAAGAGCAGCACAAACCTAAAAACGAAAAGTCCAAAATAGACGACAAAGAAGTCTATCAGGCAATGGAACTCGTAAAGCAGTATCTCAAAAGCAAAAAAGATTTTCAGTCATATTTTGAAAGTGATTGGGATTTGGAATTCTCCGCAGAAATTGAAATCAAATACATGATTGATTTTATAAAACGCAAAAGGATTCGCTCAGAATTCTGCTACGATTGCATTGACCGTAAAATAATTCCAGATGGCGGTGTTCTATATTTGGTCAACAAAAAGAAAAATGAAAAATCTCCACTTGTAATTGCTGAAATAAAACGGCAGGGAACAAATAAAGAACGAATAAAAGAGGGAAAGGCAAAACAGGCTACTGGAAATGCGATAGAGCGACTTGGTAAAAATCTAACTGGTATAAAAGCTATGATGAATTATGAAAAGATTACTCCATTCGTTTGCTTTGGCTGGGGATGTGACTTTGCGGTAGATTCTCCAGAAACATTAACTGTTCGTTCAAAAATTATCGTAATGAACGAATTTTATAATTTAAATCAAATCTATGTTTTCAAGAGAGACGGAAACTCCGATGTAAATTATTTCTCACCGGTATCAATGTTCTTTCGAGAAGAAAGGTGGACAATCCCAGAAATGTTTGAGAAAATGAAAGAAATTGCAGAAGCATCAATAAGATATTATCTGTATTAGGAAATTATTTTTACGCAACGGTCAAGCCGTTGCTAAAAGATATATTTTTGTAGTAACAAAGCATAACAAAGCTTCAAAGCGGATGTCGCGGTCAAGCCGCGCCACCGTTTAAGCAATTGTTATG
>NZ_JPUF01000134.1 GCF_014737315.1 Treponema zioleckii
AAGTGTAAAAAAAATTGTCTGCACTACCGTAAAAAGCCGTTTTTGTTCACGCGGTGCAAGGTGCAAGGAAAATTATTGACGCCGCAAAGCGGCTCACCTTGCAAACGTTCACAAAAGCCGTTTTTTACTCTCGTTCCGACAATTTTTTTGTCAACTTTCCTGCAATGCGAAAGACCTGCTAAAATCAAGTTTTCAGATTTTTCAGTTCAAACAAAAAATGCCGCACGGCTCGATTTTTTAAATCCTCCGTGCGGCATTTTAATTTCTAACTTTCAATTAGTTGAAGAATCTCTTCAAAAGACCACGGAAACCTGCTCCGTGACGAGCTTCGTCTTTTGCCATTTCCATAACGGTGTCGCGAACATCTGCGTAGCCGAGTTTTTCGGCAAGTTTTGCAAGCTGATATTTTCCGTCGCACGCACCAGCCTCAGCAGCTGCACGAAGTTCAAGGTTCTTTTTTGTATCAGCATGAACAACCTCACCCAAAAGCTCTGCGAATCGTGATGCGTGGTCAGCTTCCTCAAAAGCGTATCGTTTGAACGCCTCCGCAATCTCCGGATACCCTTCACGCTCAGCCTGACGTGACATTGCCAAGTACATTCCAACTTCGCTGCACTCGCCGTTAAAATTGTCGCGCAAGCCCTGAACAACTTCCTCGTTATATCCTTTTGCAAGTCCGACTTTATGCTCAACTGTAAACGCTGCATCTTCTTCGAGCGGCTTAAAAGCGTTCTTCGCCTTGCACTGCGGACAAACCTCCGGTGCATTGTCTCCTGTGTGAACGTAACCGCAAACTTTGCATACCCATTTTTTCATTTTTGTACCTCTTTGTTCTTAAAATTTGTAATTATTACAATAATGAATCTATATCAAATCTCTTCTTTCGTCAATTTAATATAATTTTTTTTAAGAACAAAAACAAAAATTTAAAAAGATGGTAATAAAGAGTCGCGTAGCCGTATCCGCCAGCAAGACCTGTAACAAACCGGCGTACATTAGTTGAAGGAAGCAAGCCGATTCTCTGCACGAACCAGTCGGCAAACATTATTCCACTCAGAATCACGCAGAGAAAAATCGGAAGCTCATAAAAGAAAAACACGGGCAAGGAGATAATGGACGCGATAAAAACGCCTGTACAGCGCGCGCAGACAGGGAACTGAAAGCCGCGGAAAAAGAAACTCCTCTCCGCGAGCTGATGACAGCCAAGCCGACGACCATACGTCATAAGTTTTAGCCACTGATTTTGAGTCATTTTTTAGCCAAGCAAAAATCACGCACGGAATTTATTTCCGCAAGAATTGCAAATCCAATACGTTCTGGTTCGCTCTTGCCGTCCCTTTCCGCAAAGACCGCACAAAAGACCGATTGGTCCGAACAAAATATATCCGCAGCAACCGTTTCCCGCAGAATAATCCTGTCCCTCGGACTCAAATTCCTGAATAATCTGGCAACCGCCACCACATCTTGGACACTGCATACAAATCCTCCATAAATGGATTAAGTATACAACAGACCATGCCAATTTGCCACTTTAGTTTTTTGATATTTTTAACGCAGAAGTGCAGAGATTCCGAAACAAGATGCCATGATATGAAAGTCTGGGAAAAGGTGGTACTCTGATTCGACGGAATCAGAGAGTCGGCGGAAGGTTCTGCTGAACTGTGAAGAAGGCACTGCAAAAACAGCCCCTTACTTCGAAAACAAGATTAACCAAAACCGACCGCCGTAAGACATAATGCGGAACGGGGACGTTTCCCCGTTACCGCGGATAGGAGTACGGTGTTCCACCACCAGACCTTCACTCCTGATTCCATTTTACCGAACGGAGGCATAACATGAAAGACTGCGAAGGAAGAAATGTGGGAATCGATCTGGGCAAAAGAACTCATGAGACTAAGATCATCTGGAAGAACGGAAAAGTGACCGGAACCAACGGAAAGACAAGTCCA
>NZ_JPUF01000135.1 GCF_014737315.1 Treponema zioleckii
AACAAGCCAACTTTAATTAAAAAAACAACTTGCAGCGTTTGCTAAAATCCGCAAATCAACAGACCTTTTTTCAATAATTATCCGCGCAGCGCGGATAATAAGACCAAACCTCGTGCTCGTCGCCGTGCTTGTCGCGACGAGTGCGAAACACTTGCAAGTTGCCCCCACCCAAGCGCGAGTTTTCGTAAGAAAACTTGCGGGAAACGCAATAAGCCAACTTTAATTAAAAAAAAATCAACTTGTAGCGTTTCCGTTAGTTCCCAATTAAATCAAATTCATTATAGGCGAGAATAAACGGTCCGACGCCTTTTGCATCGTCTTGCACGATTGGTTCGCTCAAATAATATTCGAACGTACCGTCGCGTCGAGTGTTTTTTTCTGGACCTAAGCCTGCTACGAGACAGATTCCGCCTAGACCTAGCTTGCCGTTGTCAGTGGTTAAGTATTTGTTGCAGATGCCTCTGAATGCTTTTACGCCGGCTGCCTGAAATTCAGTTTCTTCAAGAATCTGCGTCCTGAATCCTTTGAGGAGCGAGTAGGCAAAAATCGCTGTTCCTGAGGTTTCAAGATAGTTTTCTTTTCCGTTTGCGTCTTTTTGATTCGGCTTGTCAGGAACTTGGAACCACATTCCGCTTTCGTCCTGATATTTGAGCATTGCCGTCTGCAAGTCAACGAACATCTTCTTTAAGTGATTCCAGTTCTCGCTGCCACGGTCTGGAGCTTTGTTCAGCGTGTCGAGCATAGCCATTGAGAACCAGCCCAAAGAGCGGAGCCAGAAATTTTTGCTGAGCCCGGTTTTCTTATCTGCCCAGAAAATCGATTTTGAACTATCGTAACCGTGATAGTAAAGACCTGTTTTTGGGTCTTTCATAATTTTTTCAACGTTAAAGAACTGATTGTAAATATCATCTTTATTTTTTCCGCCGTTAAAAAGCGAGTCGTATTCCATATAAAAAGGCTGACCCATGTAGAGACCGTCGAGCCAAATCTGATTTGGGTAAATTGCCTTGTGCCAGAAATTTCCTTCGCTTGTGCGTGGCTGGTTTTCAATCTGATCGTAAAGTTTTTCCAGGGCTTTTTTGTATTTTTCTTTTTTTGTGAGCTTGTAAAGTGTTATGAGATTTTTTCCGCCGTTGATTTCATCAATATTCCAAGCCTCTTTGTTGTATCCGGTGATTGTTCCGTCATCGGCGATTCTAAAGTCTTCATAATAATCTGCGAATTTTAGAAATTTTTCATTTTTGCTGGTTTCGTAAAGTTCAAGAAGTGCCAGAATCATGCAGCCGTCAATGTAATCCCAGCCGGATTTGATTCCAGCTCTTGCTTTTTCGATATTCCAAACTGGCAGTTCGGCAGTTGATTTTGTCATCAAATCGTCAATGTACTGTTCAATTACTTTTGTGTCCACTGTAAAACTCCTGATGCTTTTATT
The DNA here is from genome assembly GCF_014737315.1 of Treponema zioleckii. GTDB lineage: Bacteria > Spirochaetota > Spirochaetia > Treponematales > Treponemataceae > Treponema_D > Treponema_D zioleckii. The sequence goes on from NZ_JPUF01000135.1 coordinate 1,433, forward strand.
TTTGGTTTGCGTGGAATTGCAACCAAAAATCCCACCTAAAAGCAGAAAACATAATAAAATAATCTTAGAAACTCTCATTGAGTTTTATCATACTATTCTAAAATCGATATAAAGTGAAGTAAGATTTTAAGACTAAAAAGTCTTGAATAATGCAAAAACTGTCTAATTCTTCGCTCCGTGGCAATTTTGTTTCGTTGGTTTGAGGCAGCTTTCCGTGAGATTGTGCTGGTTGTGGTTTCGACTACGCTCAACCACCGGGCTTTTTCAGTTCATCTGTGACCCATCCGTGTCTATCTGTGTCAATCTGTGTCAAAAATTACCAGCTAATTCTCGCTTGGTTGTGGTTTCGACTACGCTCAACCACCGGGCTTTTTCAGTTTATCTGTGCCCCATCTGTGTCCATCTCTGTTCATCTGT
>NZ_JPUF01000136.1 GCF_014737315.1 Treponema zioleckii
AGCCCTCGAACGCGTAGTTTCCGATGGAAGTGACTCCATCCGGGATGGAGACGCTTGTGAGGCCCGAACAGCCATAGAACGCCCAGGTATCAATTTCCGTCAATCCTGTCGTTCCGCTCAAATCAAGCCCGATTCCGAAACTTTTTTTATTGATTGCAGTTTTTATAGCGGTAATGGTTGAATCAGAAATCGTTCCTTTAACGATAACTGTCCCATCTTCTGTCATTGCGTTTATTTTTGCGACGACATTGCTTGCATCCGCATGAATTTCCCACTTCGCATACAGTTTTACATTTGCGGTTATAGGCTTGTCAAAATCAAACGACTGTTCTGCGAGTGTTTCTCTGCTGTTGTTGGAAGCATACCAACCAATCAAATCGTACGGAGTTCGCTCCGATGTTGGTGCAGTGGCTTTTGCCCCATAACGTACTATTTGCGTGGTAACCTCGCTTCCGCCTTTTGCGTCAAATTCTACGTTGTAGGTTTTGCGGTTATATTTGATTTCGATAACAGCAACCGAGTTATCGTCGGTAAGAGTTTTCTGCTCGAATCTTTGCGATTCAAATCCTTCGATAGTTTTTGCAGCGGCTGAGGTTGTTTCGTTAGGATTTAGATAAAATTTTTCTTCTGTATCTAGCGTATATTCATCATTTTCAATGTTTTGCAAAAGGTGCTTTACTGTATAACTGTATTCCTGCCACCGTGCGTACAGCGTCTTTGTACCTGTGCTGCCAGCCGCAATCGATTCGACTTTGTTTCCACCGGTTTCGGCATCGTACCAACCTATAAAGGCATAACCTAAAATATTCTCCAAATCGGTGAGCGTAACATAGTCTTCGCCAGTATAAATTTCCGGATTCGGGTTCTCTACGTCTTTAAGGTTCTCGTAGCTGATTTTGTATCCCCATGCTGCGTACAAGGTCGCATCTTCTACGAGTTCCCAAATTTTGCACCCTTCGCCCTAAGAGTCGATGAACTTCGTTCCTTTTGCGTACTTTTCGGTGTAGAATCCGCCAAAGTTGCTGTTCGCTAATGTAGGAACGTCTTCGAGGTCTGGAAGTTTTTTTCCGTAAGTTGCGGTAATTTCAGTTTTTTCTCCGTTGTTGTCGAGCGTAACCGTGTAGGTGTTCGCAGTCCATTTTGCGGTGAGAGTCGTGTCGGCGGTAATTTTGGTTGCAAAGTCAAAATCAGCTTCGCCGCAGAGCCAGGCAGAGAACGTGTAACCAGTTCTTGAAGGTGCCTCCGGGCGTGTTGCGAGAGTTCCGCTTTCAACAGTCTGAGAAGCAACCTCGCTACCTCCGTTAGAATTGAATGTTACGGTGTAATATGCTGGCTCAGAAGAGTCTGAGTCCGAACTGCACGCGTTAAACGCGAAGAGCAGCGCGACCGAGGCGAGTGATAGTAAAAGTTTTTTTATGAGTGATTTTTGCATTGAAACTTCCCCCTTTTTGTAATGCTTGCGGTTAATATCAAAAGTTATTAAAAATCGGATTTTGCTTTTTAGATGTTATGTCCGAAAGTTCAGGTTTATTTTTACCTTATTAAGTTTTTGTTTATCAGAAGTTTAGAAACGTTGGGCAGCTCAAAAACTCAATCTTTACTCGTTTTGGAGCTGCCCGAAAAAAAATTGCCATAAATATTGGTCTAGCAAATTCTAAAATATTTTCTAAATCCTGTTCGTATTACAGGAATCCTGTCAAAAGTTTTGCCACAGCTTGGGCAGTAGTAGGTGTCGGTATCATAATAAGCGTCGTCAAATCCGCAGTATGGGCATTCTGTGTTCATATATCTTTCTCCTCGTATAT
>NZ_JPUF01000138.1 GCF_014737315.1 Treponema zioleckii
GGAATGACAACAGGAAAGCTGCTGCGATTCATCAGCGAGAATCAGCGTTAATTCACGCGCTCCGTCCACCAAAAATGTTCGTAAGCTGCCTAGCAGAACTTAAAGCCCGATACGCGAGGTGGTGCGCAATCTGCAAGTTGACACGACTCCCCAAAAGTTGCTCGCGGTGCGCGAGCGACAAAGCTGCACCCACGAAACGCGGCCCCGCTTGCCGCCGCGTTTCGTGAACATCTGCAAGCAGACTCACCAAAGTGTGAGTTTTGCTTTTGCAAAAGTCGCGGGAAACGCACGGGGGAAGTTAAAGGTCAAAAGTGAACTTGCAGCGTTTCCTTTAGTTTTAAAACTTCCTCTAGCGAAAGCTTGCAGCATTTTGCAATAACTTCTGGTGATAAATCAGTTTCCTGCAACAAGTTTATCGCGTTGTTCTTTGCGTTTTCTTTTAGACCTTCTTCGTATGCTTCTTTTGCGTATTCTTTGAGTGTTTGTTCCCAGGTCATATACTGCCGCCTCCATTTCATGTTTTTCTTGGCGAGGGCGAGCTTTGAGCGGAGTGTCTCGGTAAAGTCGTCTCGTGCCTCGTTTGCTTTCAGAAAGGTAAGAAAGTTCCGCCGTTCCTTTGAGTCGATTTTATCACACAAGTCGGCGTTGAAAAACACTTTGAACGTGCGGTCGTTGAGTTTTGTCCTGCCGTTTTCGGTGCAGACGTTCTCGAAGGTGTAGACCGGGAGTTTTTCGCCGAAAACGTCGCCGAGGCAGATGAAGATGATGTAGACGTCCTTCAGCTCGTCGTAGTCGGTGCCTGCGGTGAGGTGCTCCACGTCGATGATGCTTTGGTAGTATCTCGACCGCTTGGCGAGTTTTTTCGAGGTAGTGGTCTGCATTTCAACGTCAAAAATTCGGTCGCTGTCTTTGGCGTAAACGTCGAATCGCACGCTTTTTGACTCAAAAGATTCCTGCATCGTGCGTTCGGTCTGCGGAATCTCGATTCGGTCGATTTCGATTCCGAGAAGAATTTCGATTACGTGTTTGCAGATTTCTGGCTCGCTTTCCATGATTTTACAGAAAAGGAAGTTGTTCGCGAGGGTAGCCTGCTCCCATTTTTGTTCCGGGGTGAGTGTTGAGGTGAGTAAATCGGTCATAAGGTAAGTCTCCTTATAATGTTACTTCCGTTTTTTGTTTGGAAATTACGCAATTTGCGGGATAAAGTTTTGTTATTTTTACATGGAGGAGTCGGAAAAGTAAGAAGTAGAAATATGAGGTAGGAGGTAGGAAGTATGAAGTATGAGGTATGATGGGAATGGGCGTTGTCCGATGCTCAGTTCTGCTGAACTTGATTCAGAAGCTAAAATGCTTGTGTGGGAGGTTTGTTGATTGAGGTTTTGCAAAGTCAACCACCGCAAAGTGTGTAAATTCGGAGGAGCGGAGACAATTTGACATGTTTCCAAAGTTGCTCGCGGCGCGCGGGCAACAAAACTGCACTCGCGAAACGCGGCCCCACTTGCCGCCGCGTTTCGTGAACATCTGCAAGCAGACTCACCAAAGCGCGAGTTTTGCTTTTGCAAAAGTCGCGGGAAACGCACGGGGAAAGTTAAAGGTT
>NZ_JPUF01000140.1 GCF_014737315.1 Treponema zioleckii
AAAAGGAATTTTTACCTGTTCACAAGCGATAAAAACACGCTGAATAAAGTTTATTTGGTTCCGAATGAAAAATAACAGTCTTGCCGGGGGGGTGGCGAAAACTCTCAAAGCGGATTTGTGCATTCAGAAAAAGTTGATGATGAGCTTTTAGAAGGTTCCCAAACACAAACAGATGGCGAATCAGCGGAGAGCGAATCTGTAACAAACAATATTTTTGAAAGATTTCCTATTTTAAGAGAAAAAACTTTTTATTTCTCAAATGCAAGCTTTCAAAAGCGGCATAATTTTTTGTGGATTTTAAAATATGCGGAACTTCATCCAGATGATTTTTTTGCAATTCAAGGACTTTCTGCGGAAGACGAACTTCCAGATGCCTTCTTGGGGGTAAAAAATCTTTCCAACATTCTTCTTTTAGGAAAACTTTCTGAGCAGGAACAATTTTTATTGCTGCAAAAATGCAGGGCTTTTGTAAATCCAAGTTTTACAGAGGGCTTTTCTATGGAAAATGCGCTAGCCTTGAAAGCTGGAACGCAAATTGTTATTTCCAACAATTCTGCAACTTTTTCAATTTTTAACGAAACTGCGCATTACGTTGATCCTAAAAACCCGCAATGCGAATTAGACCAAGTGCTTTTGGATCCAATAACTTCGCCAGAAAACTTCTTGGCAAAGAACACATTTGAAGAAAGTGCTCAAAAATTATATGAAACTCTAAAAAATAGTGTATTATAAAATTCAGAATTAAGGTATTATTTTTATATGGCAATTATTGAATTAAAGAATGTAAATAAAATTTATCGAATGGAAAAAGTTCAGGTAAAAGCTGTTGACAACGTTTCTTTTAAAATCGAAAAAGGTGAATTCGCGGCTATTTCAGGACCGTCTGGCTCAGGAAAATCAACTCTACTCAACATGATTGGTTTGATTGATTTGCCGGCATCAGGTTCGATTATTCTCGAAGGTATTGACGTTTATAACGGTGTAAAACTTGGTATTGATTCAAAAGTTCCGCTTTCGCTCGATTCAAAACTTACAGAACTTAGGCGCAGCCATTTAGGATTTATTTTTCAGACATTCAATTTAATTCCTGTGCTCGACGTTTGGGAAAACATTTCACTTCCCCTATCGTTAGGAAAATCCGTAGCAAACGAAACGTTAAGCGTCGCAGAAAAAAAAGAATGGATTTCTTACCTTCTTGAAACTGTCGGGCTTACAAAGTGGAAAAATCACAAGCCTTCCGAACTTTCAGGTGGTCAGCGTCAACGCGTCGCAATTGCTCGGGCACTCGTAACAAAGGCACCAATTATTCTTGCCGATGAACCGACTGCGAATCTTGATTCCAAAAATGGTGACCAAATTCTAGAATTGATGAAAAAATTGAACAAAGAACTGAATACAACTTTCGTATTCTCTACGCACGATGCGAAAATAGTTAATATTTCAGATCATGTAATAAAAATCCGTGACGGTGTTTTGATT
>NZ_JPUF01000141.1 GCF_014737315.1 Treponema zioleckii
GAAGTAATGAAACTAAAGAATTCAGAATCTTCTTTATTGGTAAAAACTCCGGGAAAAAACAAAAAGACAAATCGTCTTCCAGTAGAGAAAGTATCTTTTTCAGAATGTAAAAATACAATTAAACTGATAAAAACAGATTATGAAATTATTAATCAATATGAAAAAAATGAAGAAAAAATATTAGAATTAAAGATAATTAACAAACAAATTATCAATATGTTTAATGAATTTACAGATCCATTAGTTGTTTTATATGTACCAGAAAAATTATTTGCTAAAGGAATTCCTATTACATGTTCCTCCATTCCTTTGGATTGTGATTATATGTTTTTTTTGAACAATGACAGAAAAGCATTATTATTTGAAAACAGATTAAAATTATATGAGGTAGAAGCTTTTTAATTGAGTCAAGCTCGATTAAAAAATGGAATTGAACTTTAGGGTTTACGCAAGTTAGCGGTAGTACGCGGCTTTACGCCGCTTGGAAAAATAAATAATAATAGAAGCGTTGCTTCAAAAAATTACAGAATAATTCTTAAAGAAAAAAAGGAATTAAGAAAGCTAATTCTGTATAAGAAATATAATTGCCATAACAAAGCTTCAAAGCCGACAAACCGGTCAAGCCGGTTTGCGGTTTAAGCAATTGTTATGCTCACAGCCCACTGGGCTGGTAGTTTTATGGAAAAATAAAATTTGAGTTTAACATTTTTATCCGTATCCAAAAAAGGAAGGATAAATTGGAAAACTCAAGTATCCAAAATGAAAGAAACTATTATCTTGATTTCTTAAAAGTATTCGGTCTAGCATTAATTATTCTTGCACATGTTCCAATTTCAGATTGGCTGTCAATGATAAGGAATTTTGATGTGCCATTAATGGTCTTTATTTCTGGTTGTTTGGCTAATGGTTCTTTTGAACGGAGCAAAAATGTTTTTACCTATTTTAAGAAGCGTATATTCAGGCTCTTGATTCCGACTTGGATATTTCTTTCTGTATATTTCCTTTTGTTATATATTTTTACAAATAACGGTTTGCCAGGCAGAAACACCATCTTGAAATCTTATCTACTTCAGAATGATTCCATAGGATTTGTTTGGATTATAAGAATTTATCTGCTTTGTGCTTTTTCGGTTCCTTTTTTAAAGAAAATAGATTTTTCAAAATTATATACATTTGGTATTGTTGTTTTCGTTTATATTCTGTATGAAATTTCCTGCAAATACAGGTTATTGATGAATTACAGAATAATAGAATGTACAGTTTATTATTTGATTCCCTATAGTATTGTATTATTGTTTGGCTTGAATTGGAAAAGATTCTCAAGGAAAGAAAAACGGCTTTTGCTTTTATTTTCTTTTCTTGGATTTACAACCTTGCAAGTCTTGTATTTTCATAAGTTTGGAG
>NZ_JPUF01000142.1 GCF_014737315.1 Treponema zioleckii
GCGGTACACCGACCCGGATGGAAATGCTGATATTATAGACGGAGACTATCAAAGTGGCTTTACAACGTTTGATCGGCAGACAGGTCTTATAATTGAAGCTCCAGCTCTTAATTATGTTGAGCATAATTTACAAAATTATTTCATTACCGGAAATGAAAACTACCGAAACAAGCTTCCAGATATAAACTGCAGTCCGCTGGCAATGTCTGCTTTGGAAGCAGAGATATGCGAACACTACGGAATTGAATCTGAAAGCATTGTTCCTGGCCTATCATCAAAGGCAATGGTTGGGATTCTTACCGGAGGCTCGCTTGATATTGCGGGAGCTGCACAAAAAGTCAGTGGCAGTGTAGTAGGGAAAGTTGGGAATGCACTTGTTAACGCAAAGAGAATTTATGCGCCAAGCCCTAAACATGATCCAAGTTTAAAATGGGGAAGCGAAAATCCAATACCAGATGCAAAAACAGGACAAAAATTGCTGGATAGTGCGTATTCCTCATCAAATCATAAGCAATTATATAACATCTATAATGGTAAGCTTATAAAGTTCCAGCCTGACAATCTGGGAGGATGGCATCCATATGCTGTCAAGGGAGGCGAAGTCCCAGCGGATGTTTTAAGAGCAATGCGGGATAACGGTGACATAACAAAATCTCAATATAATAAATTTTTGCATAATAATTAGTGAGGGGATGATGACAATTATAGGAAGCAAAGATACATTTGCAATCGAATATGAAATGACAGATTCCGACTATGGTTGGATGGAAATCTGGGTTAATAATAGAACAGTGTGTAGTTATCTCTGGAGGGACAAAAAATTCCATTTTTGGGGGCATGTAAAATTGTTGGTTGAATGGTTTTCTGATAGCATTGAAGCGATTTTAAATGAAACAGAGTTTCCATTGGCCGTAAATGCAACCTCCTCAATTGATTTTGAATCAAAGTGCAGGCGGCTTCCTTCTGATGATTGGGCTGATGCCCGGTGGAATTGGTATATTTCACACACTTGGTATTATCTCCATGAGGATTCACCTTTGCCTCTGGTTTATTTTAGGCGCGTAGAAAATAAAATCGAAATTGAGTGGGACGAAAGCGACTTATATGACGGACCCGTTTTTGACAATCCAAAAGGCCTAGAATTTGTTGATGTTCAGACATTTTCAGAAGTAATTCATAAATTCATCGAATCTTTTTAATGTCGAGCCAATTTTTTTATTCCATTTTAGTGCTATAATACTGTTGAAGAAGGAGCCTACAGAACATGGAAATTGATATCGAAATAGACGGCCTTACTAACTGTCTCGTAAAGCGTGACACAGGTGAAGAATGCGACACTCAATACCGTCTTATTTCAAAGACGCTCACAAAGGCGGAAGCTGAAAAAATGATTAAGGCTGGCTGGC
>NZ_JPUF01000143.1 GCF_014737315.1 Treponema zioleckii
ACGGAAAACAGATGAATGCCGGAGAGAAATCTGTAATATAGAAGCTTTTTGAAAAAAAACGGCAGAAAATTCATACAGAAACGACAGAAGTTCGGTTATGAAAAATCCGTGTTTTCGGCGATTGCGGGTCGAGCCAGCAGGAAGGACTTGCCGGGGAAACGGCCGCCGGGTCAGGCCCGACTGCCTGAAAATTTGCGGTGCAAAAAGTAGGGCAGGTCAAGCCTGCCTCTTCTTTTCGGCGAAGGAAAGAGAGGAAAAATATCTTTCTAAGATGCGGTGTAAATTTTTGTTTGAAGTTGTAAAATAGAAGCCAGCCTAACAAAGCTTCAAAGCCGACAAACCGGTCAAGCCGGTTTGCGGTTTAAGCAATTGTTATGTGGACGCCCGCACTGGGGCGCTAGCGGAAGAAAGCAAAAATGGAGGAATATTAGTGGGAAAACAAATTAATTATTTCATCGAGTATGATAACTTCATTTTATTAGCACAAAAAAGCGCTAGAAATTGGTTGTAAAATTTTAAAAGAAGATTTGCAGACAGGTATTGTTATTGAATCTGACTCAACAGATATTATTTCGAAAGAATGTCTGGATTATTATTTTTATATTCCGGAAACAGGAAAATATAAAGTTGAAAAAATAGGAAATAGAGAACGAATAGATTATGGCTATAATGCAAGTGGACTTACTATGATTGAAGCAAGTATGTCAAAAATTTTTGAAAAAGATAAGAGGATATCTAGAGGTAGACTATACTGTATTACAAATTATTATGATGAAAAAGAAAACATTATCAAACGGCCAGATTTGACTACAAAGATTTATAATACACTAGCAAGATATGTAAAAAAAATTGCACCATATACAGAAGTGGAACATTATGTTTTAAATCCGATGTATGATGGGGAAAAATTTTTAACGAAAGAATATATTACTACTGAATGCTTATCGTATGTTGAAAAAGATGATTTTAAAATTTAATTAATTATGAAAAGAATAACAATATATTGTAAAATGACACATAACAAAGGTTCGTAGCCGACAGCGGGTCAAGCCCGCTGCGGTACAACCAGTTGTTATGCTGACACCTCACTGAGGTGCTTGGAGAAATAAAAATGAAAAAGAGTGTTTATTTATTATGTTTAATCTCATCAGTTTTGATTATGTCTTGTACATCAAATAAAACTGATTTTTCGACAATAGCTAATAATAATGAACTAAATTCTATCGAACTGATAAACAAGAATTGTAATCCTTACAATGATAAGTATTTAGAATTTATTATAATTACTAATGAAATACAACAAAGTAAATATGAAGATAAGAATATATTCAAAGTAATTTTAGATCATGGAAATATAGATATTCAACTAAC
>NZ_JPUF01000144.1 GCF_014737315.1 Treponema zioleckii
AAATTTCGACGCGGATGCACGCGGATGGTGAAAAAACTCTAGAATAGATGGGGGTAGTCACTCTGGAATTAACTTTTTTGTCACCTCGAGCGTAGTCGAGAGGTCTACTATCGTCTTGGAACAGTAGATGTCTCGACTTCGCTCGACATGACAGCGTGGAACGCTCTGAATGACGACTTGCAAATTTCGACGCGGATTGGTCGCAGTTTTCGGATCATTATCGGGCTTGCCCTGTCACCCCGAACTTGTTTCGGGGTTTATTTGCAAATCGATGGTGAATCGAAAACTTATTGCAACGTGTATATACAAGACTCTTCTTCAAGTGCTTCGTTTATCTCTTCCTTTGTTATGTACTCAATATCAAAAGAGTATTCCTTTCCCTCAATTGTAATGGTTGCAGTTACCTTGTTTTCGCCATTTGTGTAGGTAATCGGGGAAGTAAAAGCATTTGATTCATCAAATTCAATATAACCGTCTTTCCACCCTGTAACTTTTGCAATTGTCATGCTGTCGTTTGTGGCAGAAAGAATTGTATACTGAGTTTCTGCATTATTTTCCCAAATTATGATACTCGACTTTTCCTTTGCCATTGTTCCAATATCGACATCTATTTGAAAATCTGGATGCTCAAACTCGGTAGGTATTTCTGAACTATAAAAATATTCATAACTAGCGTTGAAAATATCTCCAAATTTCAAACCTTGGGGAATGAAGGTCCAATCTTCATCGCTTATCACAAATTCGTTACCTTCTAATTTGTATGCGTATGTATAATAGAATTTTTTCTCTGCCTCCTCATTCAAAATTTCGTGCTTTCTCCATTCGTTGAATTTTTCAGCAGATTCACACGCACGGTCATCATTTAAAAGTTCTGCTATTTGTTCTTCCGTGATATCAGGATTAAGTGCTTTGTAAAGTTTTATTTTTTCTGCTTTGTATTCTTCAAACGTTTCTGGAATTGTATTTGGTTCTGTATAGAGAGTTATGCCATCCCGCTCGTAAGAAACTGTTTCGCTCAGCGTTTTTGAAAGAAAGTATCCCATTTCTGAATTAACAATGTATGAATCTGTATATTCATATCTAATACGGTAATCGCCACAGTATTTTAAGTATTCATAAGAGTCAGGTTCTTGATTGCTTGTAGTTACGATAGTGCCATTTTTAAAATCAAACGAATACAAATCTCCGTGAAAATCAGCAGCAAACGTCTTTCCGGCAAGTTCGTTCGTTTCCACAACCGCCTTCTCTTCCCCGTCTTCCATCTCCGCCTTGCACGAAGCAAGCACGCCCAGTGCCAGAATGCCTGCGAGCACGCCTTTTACCACAAAACTTTTTTTCATTTTTTCTCCTTCGTATAC
>NZ_JPUF01000145.1 GCF_014737315.1 Treponema zioleckii
GTTGTTTGAAAAAGATTTGTCCAAGCGGGAAGATTATAAAAAATCTGCTGAACAGGACAGAAAAAAGTTGGAGTCGCTCGGTGAACAGGTTGTCGTAAAAGATTTTGAGCAGGATAACTTAGCTTTGTATCAGAAATTGCTGAAATATCTTTCGAATTATGCAACGTCTTATAACAACTGATGAATCATACAGAAGAGTTTTTTAATCAATTATATGCTACAGAACCTTTTAAGTGTCAGATAGAGATGTGGTATCATTTTGATGACGAAGCAGAAAAACACGTAATTCTAAACTACACTGTAGAACTTCGGTATCCGCAAATTGAATTTACGTTTACATAATTATACCACAATTTAAATCCATTTATGAAGATGTATATAAGGGATTTACAGTTAGAAGTGGTACCGCGCATACAAATTCAAATTTGTATTCTCAATTACTATTTTGAGTGTGAGATTGGCAATGCAATGATGAAAGGCATTGCCAACGAAAGTGTATCTTTGGATTCATATAAAATTAATATGGGGGCATCATTTAAATATAGATTTTAGGAGTATTAAGTTATGAAAAAATTTTTTGTATTATTGCTTTTTTTTATTGCTGGATTTTGTTATGGAAATGAAGCTGATGATATTGATGAACTAATGGTTTTATTTAATGAAGGGAATGAAGAAGCTATATTGACCAAGGCAGAGAAAATACTTTCTGTGGAGTCATGTTCCAACGATGCTAAATATAATGTGTTCTCTATTTTGAATGAATTTTATTACCGCAAACGTGATTATATCTTGGCTTGGGAAAATGCGATGAAAATGATAGATTGCGATCCTTATAATGGTTACGGATATTTTAGGGCTGGTGATATTTTATTAATATTGCATAATCAGGTAGAGGCTTGTGAATATTTGTCAAAAGCTATAGAACTTGACCCAACCCAGCCGAATTATCATTTGGCAAGAGGAATGGCAAAATATGAGCTATTTAAGAGAAAATTTATAACAAATAAAAAAAATATAGAAAAGAATGAACTGTATTATGATGAGCTCTTAAAAATATTTGATGATTTTGCAGAGGAGATGATACTTGACACTGAAGATTATTATCCAATATATATGGGGGGATTATTGCTTGCTTTTTATATAGATGAAAATCTTCCCGATTATAAAGAATTAATTCAAAACGGAATTTCATTATTGAATAAAGCTATTAGATTGAATCCAAATTTTATAAATTCATATTTTGTACTTGCATCGGTTTATGGCTCGCAGAAATGTTATGATATTGAGAAATGCTATCAAAAT
>NZ_JPUF01000146.1 GCF_014737315.1 Treponema zioleckii
GTTTGGGTCTAGACCATGTGCCAAATAGTTTTTAACATCATTTTCTTTGTGATCAGGACCAAACATCGCTTCGTGTGATATTTGGTCTCCAAAACTCAACAAGAGTCTCTTGTTTTTTGGTACATCCCCATAATATGTCGCTCTTGAAGACGGAATACTCTGCGCAAAAACTGAACTCTTTAAGAATCCAATAAAAACGGAAAACATAGCTGACACCAAAGCAACAAAACTTATTTTTTTCATGTTACTCATTTTTCCCCCAGATTATTGTGATGTTTTTTCCATTATTTTCTGTAGAAAACTGTCCTTGATAAGCATCTGGAACATTAGCTTTGAAATTAGCTTCAAATGCACTTGCTGTATTTTCATCAATAAATGAATATGTTGTCTCTGTATATATATCATATTTTTTTGAACGATCAGAAATATTATAGACATTTGGCCATGCTTTTAGTCCGCTTACAGATGCTATCTTACTTCCACCTTTGTGTTTTACAGACAATGATACATTTGTGATTCCTAACTGCTTAAGCCCCTCTTTTGACATGAGAGAGCCACCATCGCTTCCAAGACCTCTACCATCATTGTTATAAATTCCAGTTTCCCCACCAGCCATACCTATTATAAAGTACGCGTTTATTGCGGCTCTTATATTACCCCTAAGGAGGAAAATACCTGTAACCAAAAAGCGTCCTGTAGAACCATAGTCACCTTTCCAGAAACGCATTTTATAATTTCCCATATCAACTTCAGCATGATCAATGTCAAAGAGTGCCTTTGAAGCAGGGTCCATCCAATCGTGATATCCAGCAGCTGTCTGAGGCGCATTATCATTCCAACCACATGTAATACCTTCTGGAGCAGAATCTACCCAGCCCCATAATTCTCTTCCATCCGGGTCGGTGTACCTCACCGGGTTGTTCCCCGCGTAGTGGTAACAATTGAGATTGATTGGACTGACAGCCCCCCAATCTCAATGGATTTCAGGCATTTTCACGCCAAAAATCCGCTTTCCGGCTCCAGAAAGACAAAAATCAGCTCAGGTTTTAAAATCCTCCGTTAAGAATTTTATCGGCGGAAAACTTCCGTCCGCGGAAAATTCTAAAACCACTCGTCAGAAAATTCGAGCGGTTTTAGAACTGTAAAAACTACGCTATATGCAGCGCAATTCTTAAATTTTCCCGGAAAAGGCGCTTTTTGTGGCGGACTTTCCGGGGAAAAGCGGATTTTTGGTCTTCCTACAAATCGCGATTTGTAGGGGGGAAGTAAATGCTCTAACGA
>NZ_JPUF01000147.1 GCF_014737315.1 Treponema zioleckii
TCATACAGAAACAGCAGAAGTTCGGTTATGAAAAATCCGTGTTTTCGGCGATTGCGGGTCGAGCCCGCAGGAAGGGCTTGCCGGGGAAACGGCCGCCGGGGCAGGCCCGACTGCCTGAAAACTTGCGGTGCAAAAAGTAGGGCAGGTCAAGCCTGCCTCTTCTTTTCGGCGAAAGAAAGAGAGGAAAAATATCTTTCTAAGATGCGGTGTAAATTTTTATTTGAAGTTGTAAAATAAAAGCCAGCCTAACAAAGCTTCAAAGCCGACAAACCGGTCAAGCCGGTTTGCGGTTTAAGCAGTTGTTATGGCGACAGGCCACTGGCCTGCTTTTGGAGAAGAATGAAAAAAATAATATTATTTACAATTTCTTTTTTACTAATTTCACTTATTCAACTTAATGCACAAGAATCAACAAATTATTGTGGACTAGAAAAAATTAAAAATATAAAAGAAATAAGAATCACAAAAAGAGACTTTGATAATCCACAGGAAAAATCTTCTATCAGTTTAAATGAGACTCAAAAGCAAGAATTTCTTGATAGAATTAAAATTTCAAGACAAGAAAAGTATATAAAAGTTCTTTTAAAATATGAAGTTTCAGTTTCTTATGACACAGATGAGAAAGAAACATTTTACATGAATGACCGTATCATTAAGAAACAGGATGGAACGACATATAAACTCGATAATAGCATGACACTTTTTTTAGATTTATTGTTCTCAGAAAAAGATTCTTCAAAAAAATATAAGGAAAAAATTATAGAAACATCTAAAAGAAGAATTCATGTTTATCAGGCAAATTATTCTAGAAAAGATTTGATACATATAGAAGGCGTTACTTCAACTGCTAATCCAGAAGGAGTATATGATCTTACCTGGAAAATAGGACAGGAACTTATTAATGCGCAGGATAATTTTTCAAAGAAAAAAGATTTAAAAGATTATATCAAAAGAAAAGAATTACAAAAAATCGCTGATTCTTATATAAATGAAATATTGAAACTCGATATACCATTGTTTTATTCTTATTATGAAATACATCCACTCGATGAAAAACAAGAAAAGTGGATTATTTATTTTATATATGTAATAAAAGAACATAAAGGAAAAAAGAAGTATTGGGATGAAGTTGTTTTTATGATGCCTGATGGTACAATTGTTATCAGTGATAATAATTATGAAAATATAAACTTTTAGAAAAAAAA
>NZ_JPUF01000148.1 GCF_014737315.1 Treponema zioleckii
GTTTAAGCAGCTATCTCGTTTGGAGTTTTCCAGCCAAGATTTTGTTGGATACGCTCATTATTGTAGTAATAAATAAAATCGTCAATCAATTTTTTAGTTTCTTCGTATGAAAGTAAGCCTGATTTCAGCAAGTCATCGTAGCCACTTTCAACTTTTAGAGTTCCGAAGAAATGCTCCATGCAGGCATTGTCCCAGCAGTTTCCTTTACGGCTCATGCTCTGAATGATGCCGTTCTTTTTTAGCCGTTCCCGCCATTTCTTTGATGTATATAAGGAGCCCTGATCGGAATGGAGAATTGAACCTTTTGGTATTCCGAGTGTAAAAAACTTATCCAGAGTCTCTTCAGAAAGAGCTTCGTCATTATGAGCTGAAATTGAATAGCATTGAATCTTGCGACCGCATAAATCGAGTACAGGACTTAGATAAAGCCAGCCTGTTTTTGTCTTGAAATATGAAATATCGGTACAGAGTTTTTTCAACGGCTCCCTGCTTTCAAAATTGCGGTTCAGGATGTTCTTCGGAAGGTTCTTCCTGTTTTCCTGCCGCTGCTTATAGTAGTCCCTGGGGAACTTCCTGCGCCGGTTTTTAGCGAGAAGCCCGTTTTCACGGCAGATTCTTTCAACGTGCTTGTGGTTTACAGTTATTCCGAAACGAACTTTAAGTTCCTTTGATTTTATTTTACTACCGCGACGGTTCAGTATTTTATCTGGAAGCTGCTTCAGGTACTTTAAGACCCCTTCGTCTTTCAATTTTTGCGAGTCATTGTTCCTGTTGTAATAGAATGACGATTTTGAGACTCCTGTGACCTCACATAGTTTCCGAGTTCTCAGTCTCGGATTCTGTTCCAGACAGTCCACCATCGTTTTCAAAAGGAGTTTTTTTTTACCCTGTTTTGCAAGCTCAGCCTCAATGTTTCTGGCGTATTGCTCCCAGAAAATTGCGGCCGTTTTGTAATACTCTAAGTCTTTGTCGTCATTGATTTTATTTTTTTTCGCCATTTGAGTTGCATTCTGAAGCTTCGGATTTAAACACCAGTCGCGTACCGTATCTCTAGAAAGATTAAATTCTCTGGCAAGTTTTTTGTAGCCACAGATACCTTGCCTGTATTTTCCTACAACCAGTAACTTGAAGTCAATGCTGTACTTTTGATTATTCCCCATTTTTTAC
>NZ_JPUF01000149.1 GCF_014737315.1 Treponema zioleckii
CTCTTTTCATAAGATGTACCAGTTTTTAACAACGTGTACATCAATTCTGCAAGTTTCCTTGCCGTCGCAACGATTGCGATTTTCTTCGACTTGCTTTGAGTTCCTGTCATATATAGGAACTTATCTTTTATTGCCCCGCCTTTTTTTGACCTGACATGCGACCATGCGGCCAGAATCAGCAGGGACCTCAAATTGGAATTTCCGCACTTTGTGATATGTCCGAGCCGGAGTTTTGTGCTGGACATGTCAAGTTTCGGGACCAGTCCGACCGCAGCTCCAACCGTTGAAACGTTGCGGTAGCGCGAGCCGTCCCCGATGAATGCAATATAGGAAGCTGCCAGCTGTTTCCCGACTCCGGGAATGCCCGTCAGGGCTTCAACGTTTTTGTCCCCCTCTATTTCTTTATCAAGCTCCGTCTCGACTTCATCAATCTGTTCCTCAATCTGCCCGATTCGTCTGAGGCTTCTTTCCGCCTGCTTCAGCGCGAATCCTTTCAGAATCTTTATGCTCCTGTCCCGGTTTTCATTTGTGGCCAGATCCTTGCGTTTTATTTCAGTTATTCCGCACTCCAGGAATACGGCATGAAGCCTGTTGATTTCCTTCGTCCTGTCGTTCTTCAACTGTCTCAGTTCTGTCAGAATCTGTCTGATGCTTTCCTCATGCTCCGTCGGAAGCTCGACGGTCGGAAGCTCGTCGTCAGTGTATTTCTGCACGAGGCGTGCGAGTTTCAGGGCATCTTCCTTGTCATTCTTTTTTACTGAGCGGTAAATCAACGCGACTTGACTCGGATTCAAAAGCACTACGTCACAACCGACCTGTTCCTTTATTTCCTTTGCCATCACCATTCCCAGCGAGCATACTTCAATCGCCACCCTGTCACTGGCTCTCAGCAAGGCATAAAGTTTCTTTCTGCCCTC
>NZ_JPUF01000150.1 GCF_014737315.1 Treponema zioleckii
AAAGCAAATTATGCCAGAACAGAAACTTTTTCTTTGATTGTCTGCATCTGCTCGTCAGTAAGATTGAAGGTTTCTATGAGTTCTTCTTCTGTCATTTTTCCAAGTTCAAGAAGTTTTACAGCCATTTCGATCGTTCTTTCAATTTTAGCTTCATCTCTTTCTTCTTTTGCGAAGTCTTCCATAATTCTGCACATGTGTTTTACCCCCTTGTCGTCTTCTTTGAGGTATCTGGCCCGGTCGGCCAAAATCTTATTCTTCATATCAGCGGGCTTTTTGCAGTGAAAATCGTGCATCAGGTCGCCAATCGGGTCATCACCCTCATATTTACCATTCACATAGATTATGTGATTTTCATCTCCGAATGGTATATTACATTCTTTTACAACACGGTCAATGTGATAAAGCGGCAAACCTTTCCCAAAAATGTCATTTTCCGTAATGAAGATGACATAACTTTCAGGAAGATTTTTTGCATCCTCACCCGGAACAGTTATATCAGCATCCATCAGAGCCGAATTGTACCGTGCGCGCTTTGCTCCGGCTCCTTTGTCCGCACGCTGAATCTCGATGTCGTAAGGCTTGCCCGTATCGTCTTTCGCGTAAACATCAAGACGGACTGAGCGGCCTTCAAGGCTCTTTACGACTTTCTGGGCGACTTCCTCAATCACCGTAATGTTCTTGTTTCCAAGAATAGTCTGAAGTACAAACTGCATGCATTCCTTGTCATTTTCAAAAAAGCGGGTCATAAAGTCATCATCCATGAGCGTGAACTCCTGAATGCGCGCAATCATTTTCTGCTTCTTTCCCAAATCATTTTTTGTCATGTTTTATATTAGCATGATTCATGGTTAATCTCAACGATTCGTTTCCCGTGACGCAAAGCTGTTTTG
>NZ_JPUF01000151.1 GCF_014737315.1 Treponema zioleckii
CGCCTTGTGCCACAAGACTGAACCGTTGAGAATAGCAACGAATTAGGTTAATATAAACTATGACAAAAAAAGATTTGGAAAAAAAGCAGAAAATGATTGCTCGTATTCAGGAGTTCACGCTCATGGATGACGACTTTATGACCCGCTTTTTTGAAAATGACAAGGAATGTACGCAGTTCGTGCTTCAGACGATTCTTGAAAACAAGAACATTACGGTAATTGAGGAAGTTGCCCAGAAAGTCGTAAAGAACCTTGGAGGGCGTTCCGTTCGTCTTGATGTATATGCACGCGACAGCAGCGGAACTCCCTATGATATAGAGATTCAGAGAGCTGACAAAGGTGCCGGAGCCAAGCGCGCACGATACAATTCAGCTTTGATGGATGCAGATGAAACTGTTCTTGGAATGGATTCTGAGAAACTGCCTGAAAGTTACGTAGTTTTCATTACAGAAACTGATATATTTAAGAATGGTTGTCCAGTGTACAAAATTGACAGATATATAAATGGCAGCATTCCCTTTAATGATGGAATGCACATTCTTTATATTAACGGTGAATATAGGGGAAATGACCCGATTGGCGACCTGATGCACGATTTTCACTGCAAAAAGCCTGCCGATATGAAGAATAAGCTTTTGGCTGACCGAGCCAGATACCTCAAGGAAGACGACAAGGGGGTAAGACACATGTGCAAAATTATGGAAGACTTCGCAAAAGAAGAAAGAGATGAAGCAAAAATTGAAATGGCTGCAAAACTTCTGGAACTTGGAAAAATGTCAGAAGAAGAGCTCATAGAAACCTTTAATCTTACTGACAAGCAGATGCAGGTAATTAAGGAAAAAGTTTCGGTTTTGGCATAATTTGCTTTA
>NZ_JPUF01000152.1 GCF_014737315.1 Treponema zioleckii
TGTCTCATTTTATGAAAACTGAAAAATGGCTCTAAAAAGCATTGAGACTTTGTGCTGCGAAGAAAGTTCATCCAGTGTGAAAACTAGTGCACCTTCTCTGCGCAAACTAGCTTTGTTTCCATCTCCCCCAAAAAATCGCGATTTGTAGGAAGCGCAAAAAATCCACTTTCCCCGGAAAGTTGTAAGGAAAACAAAATTGACTCAGTTCAAATAATGTATTATCCAAGATGTAAGGATAAAACTGTTAAGATTATTATTTATGATAATGAAAGCGCAGCATTTACCGACTTAATGATTAAAAAAATAAACAATGCTGACAATTGGGCTGGATTTTATCGAAAAGTGACGGGAAAATAACTATGAAGAAGAAATTATTAATATTTATTTTATTGAGTATTTTTATGATGTTGACGGTGCATTCGTCAGAACCAGATGTTTATTCACCTTATGGACTGGATATACAGCTATCGGCAGAAGTGGAAAATCATATGATTAATGTCCATATCAAAATCAAAAATAAAGAACAGGAAATCTCTTATATACCACATGATTTTCTTGAATTTTATATGGAATCAAACAATCGAACCTCCATGAAAAACAATTGGTTGCGAATTTATGATAACAAAAACAATGAAGTTCAATACTTCGGAATTATGGCAAGTCCTGTTTTTTTATTAGATAAACCTCTTGAGAAGTATTATTTGGGAAGAGAGCAGGAATACATAATAAGCCTGCGGAATATCGAAACAAATTATTTTATTCCAAAATCTGAATGGATTACAATTCAGTATTATGGACCGCTAGGCAAATCAAATGCTTATAAATTGATGCTGGATTCTAAATAAAAGCACTTCCCC
>NZ_JPUF01000153.1 GCF_014737315.1 Treponema zioleckii
AAAAGTGAACTTGCATTGTTTCCGTGGTTTCGACAAGCTCAACCACCGCACGACGTAATGCGGAGATTCCGAAATAAATTCGGAATGACAACAGGAAGACTGATACGATTTATCAGCGAGAATCCGCATTAATTCACGTTCCCCGACCAGCGATAACGGTTGCTGTCTGCCTGCTTGCTACTGAAAGTGTTCTCGTGGTTGCAAGTTTACTCGACCACCAAAAATGTTCGTAATCTGCCTAGCATAACTTAAAGCCCGATATGCGAGGTGGTGCGCAATCTGCAAGTTGACACGACTCCCCCAAAGTCGCTCGCGGCTCGCGAGCAACAAAACTGCATCTCGACCTCGCCGCCGTGCTTGTCGCGGCGAGGTCGAAGCCCCTGCAAGCGAACCCACCAAAGCAACAGTTTTTCGAAGAAAAACTGTTGGGGAGCGGTAAAACCGATTTTAAGATTACAAGTTAACCTTATCGCTCCCGTTACCGCTTTGATGAAATCCTAATAAATTTGCAAAAGATTTATAATAGGCTTGTTGAAAGTTTCTGATAAGCTTTCAGAAGAATTCTAACAGGCTTGTCGAAAGATTCTGATAAGCTTGTAGAATGATTTAAAAAGGCTTGTCGAAAGATTCAAAAAGCCTTACAGAAAGATTCTGAAAGCTTTTCAATGCTCTGCACTTAATTCAGCGTCTAGAATGCTTGCGTGGGAGGTTTGTTGTTGTTGGTTTCGGCAAGCTTAACCAACACCGATAACGGTTGCTGTCTGCCTGCTTGCTACCGAAAGTATTCTCGTGGTTGCAAGTTGACACGACTCCCCCCAAAG
>NZ_JPUF01000154.1 GCF_014737315.1 Treponema zioleckii
AGATGCGATTCCGGAGGCTGATAAGAAAGCTATAGCACAACATTCTCACGATGGCGGGCATGGTTATGAAGTTAATTTTGACAATCCGACGGAAGAAGGTATAAGACAACGGATAGATGATATCTTGTCTGACCCTAATACAAAAGTTAAAACTCGTAAAAGGGATGGTTCTAAATTGTATATGGCGGATGATGGTACGGCTCTAATATATAATCCATCTGCTGACGACAAAGGAACTATATATTTACCAGATAATCCTGATAGAATGTTAGAAGGTTGGAAGTAAGAAGTGATTACAGTTGAAGAATATATGGAAATAAATACGGTTCCTTTAATAGCAAAAAAAGAAGGCTTGGTTTATTACATTAAGCAATGGGAACTCAATGTACATAAATTATTTTCATGGAAAAAATATACTTACGATGATTATTATGCTGTAATTGGCAAACGAGATAGAATGCAGGACATTTGTAATAAATGTCTTGTATATCAAGATTTTTTAAATCAAATAAGAAAAATTGATTTTGATTTTATAAAGCAAACTAAAGAAGTTGATATTGATATTTTGAACAAAGCAGCTGGTAGCGACCTCGATAAAAAGGAGAGATGGTATGCTTTTCGTTTGTTGACTTCTCATTACGATGATTGGATTGGATATTTAAAATAATGCGATTGGTATCGGACTTTTTTGGCACAGGTTGATATTGATGGAATAAACATCTTGAGAGATTTGAATTTTTTAAAAAGACGATTTAATGAAGTATTAGAAGACGAGCAGGGGTTTTATAATGGAAGATGATAAATTTTATTCATGGATTTC
>NZ_JPUF01000155.1 GCF_014737315.1 Treponema zioleckii
CTTCCATATTATAGATTATAGTTTTCTCTCCGGCATTCATCTGTTTTCCGTCACAGAAAAGAAAGGGCAAGCTTGACTTGCCCCTACTTTCTGCACTGCAAGTTTTTTCAGGCAGTCGGGCCTGACCCGGCGGCCGTTTCCCTTGCAAGACCTTCCGCGGGCTCGACCCGCATTGCCGCAAGCGCAGTCTGCCATAACAGAACTTCTTTTATTTTCAGCTGACTTTTCTTGCTGTTTGTTTTTATTTCCAAAAATTTTCAGGCCATCGGTCTGTCAACCTAACAATTGCTTAAACCGCAAACCGGCTTGACCGGTTTGTCGGCTTTGAAGCTTTGTTAGGCTGGCTTTTATTTTACAACTTCAAACAAAAATTTACACCGCATCTTAAAAATATATTTTTCCTCTCTTTCTTTCGCCGAAAAGAAGAGGCAGGCTTGACCTGCCCTACTTTTTGCAC
Organism: Treponema zioleckii; assembly: GCF_014737315.1. Classification (GTDB taxonomy): domain Bacteria; phylum Spirochaetota; class Spirochaetia; order Treponematales; family Treponemataceae; genus Treponema_D; species Treponema_D zioleckii. Next base: position 458 of record NZ_JPUF01000155.1, read on the forward strand.
CGCAAGTTTTTTCGGGCAGACGGGCCTGACCCGGCGGCCGTGTCCTAGATAAACCATTTCTGCGGGCTCGACCCGCAATCGCCGAAAACACGGATTTTTCATAACCGAACTTCTGTCGTTTCAGTATGAATTTCCTGCCGTTTTTTTTCAAAAAGCTTCTATATTATAGATTTCTCTCCGGCATTCATCTGTTTTCCGTCACAGAAAAGAAAGGGCAAGCTTGACTTGCCCATATTTTTTTTGTCACAGAAAGTTTTCAGGCAGACGGGCTTGACCCGGCGGCCGTATCCCTTGCAAGTCCTTCCTGCGGGCTCGCCCCGCATTGCCGCAAGCGCAGTCTGCCATAACAG
>NZ_JPUF01000156.1 GCF_014737315.1 Treponema zioleckii
TTTTTGACTGGAGTATCCCTCATTCAAATGGATATGAGGTCTATGAACTTCTGCTAAAAGGAACGGATGAACGGCAGGGGCTGATTGCTCTAAAACATATTCGTGATCAGCTGTACACACATGTGGATATAGTTGAATCAGCTCCGGCAAACAGGGGAAACGCGGGGCTGTATCAAGGGGTGGGCGCGCACCTTTTTGCCATCGCCTGTAAACTGAGCTGGGAAGTCGGCAATGAGGGCTTCGTCCAGTTCAAGGCAAAAACAAATCTTGTTGAGCACTACCAAAAGACATTGAACGCTCAAAATATCGATGCACAGAATATGTTCATCGATAGCAATGCAGCCTTGAATCTGATAAAAAAATATTTTTCTGAGGAGGCGTAGAATGATTTCTTTGAGGGAACCCGTTATTTGTGATACATACACGATAACTGCAGAGCGACCTGATTTTGCAATGAGATTCGGCGAGGAAATGCCGGACTCCAGACTTACAGAACCGTCTGACGGAAAAATATTCAGACTGCGCGAAGCAATCCTGCTTTCAAAACGTCTTGGTCGCCCTCTGACACAAGATGAAATGCAGAATTTTGTTGTGTAGTTGCTTAAAAAAGTATTTGCCACTCTTCTTCCTACAAATCGCGATTTGTAGGAAGTCCAAAAAATCCACTTTTCCCCGGAAAGCCCGCCACAAAAAGCGCCTTTTCCGGGGAAAATTAAGGATTCGCTACATATAGCGTAGTTTTTGTCGTTCTAAAA
>NZ_JPUF01000157.1 GCF_014737315.1 Treponema zioleckii
TCTACTCCGTATAGTTTTGAAAAAGTTCTACACCTATCCCAATTCCCAACTCAGAAGTTTCTCTTAATATCTCTGATGGAATTGAAAATGCTAAGTGGTCTTTTGTATAAACTGCCAAATAATATGAAGCGCTTCCACCACTTTGATTTATGTCAAAAAAAACAGAATTGTTCTTCACTTTATTTTTTACAAAATCATTTGCAGATTTCAATGCCTCAAAAATATCAGAAAAATCTTGCAAAGGAACTATGTCATAACACAAATAAGTTTCATTGTAAGTGAATGGAAGTTCTTTTCCATCACCACGAATCACTTTATCCCCGACAGAATGTACAGTAGCAGGCAAAAGCGAAATTTCTTTTTTCAAAACTTCAGCGGAAATTTCAGGGTGCTTGATTTGCAATGAAATATCTATTGAAAATTTGCTCAAAACAACCTCACTTTATATTTATAAATAATCTTGATACGGTCCCATATTTACAGCATTGCCATATCCATCATTAATAATCACATCTCCATCCGGTGTTATTCCAGTCCAATCTTTTGGACCATTGCCAACTCCTTTTTTTATTTTATTATGACTACCCTTTGGAATTTTTGCTTTATCCAATGGTCGCGTTCCATGCGGTACTCCATTTTTAGGAGCTTTTTCTCTTTGATTCTTTGAATCAGTATTTTTAGAACCGTTATCATTTTTATCCCCATCCCCGTCGTCATTGTCATTA
>NZ_JPUF01000158.1 GCF_014737315.1 Treponema zioleckii
CTGTTGAAGAACATTCCGAAGTCGAAGAGGCCGAACCAGCCGAAGATGCAGGAGAACTTTCCGAAGTCGGGGACGCCGAGCCAGCGGAATCTGCGGAAGAACTTTCCGAAGTCGCAGAAGCCGAGCCTGCCGAAGTTGTGGAAGAACTTTCCGAAATTGAAGATGCTGAACCTGCCGAAGATGCAGAAGAACTTTCCGATGTTGAAGAAGCCGAACCTGCCGAAGTAGTTGAAGAACTTTCCGAGGACGAAGAAGCCGAATCTGCGGAATCTGTTGAAGAACATTCCGAGGACGAAGAAGCCGAATCTGCGGAAGCTGTTGAAGAACATTCCGAAGTCGAAGAGGCCGAACCAGCCGAAGATGCAGAAGATCTCACCGAAGTCGAGGATGCTGAGCCTGCGGAAGATGCGGAAGAACTCACCGAAGTCGAGGAATCCGAACCTGCGGAAGATGCGGAAGAACATTCCGAAGTCGAGGAACCGAGCCAGCCGAAGTTGCAGAAGAGCTTTCCGAAGTCGAAGAGGCCGAGCCTGCGGAAGCCGTTGAAGAGCTTTCTGAGGTTGAAGAGGCCGAGCCAGCGGAATCTGCAGAAGAGCTTTCCGAAGTCGAGGAATCCGAGCCTGCGGAAGCCGTTGAAGAACTTTCCGAGACGAAGAAGCCGAATCTGCGGAAGCTGT
>NZ_JPUF01000159.1 GCF_014737315.1 Treponema zioleckii
CTATCATCTTCTACTAAATACAAAGCTGCATAATTTTTTTTGTAACAAAAAACGTCGATAGCCTCTTTTCCTTAAAGAGTCAATCGGGCATTCAGGAAAGATGTACGGATTATCATATTAAAGAATAAAAAGTAAGATTTTTATTCTCTGTAGTCATAAAAGACATAATCTGATTTTCTATTTTTCAATATCCATTCATCTCTTGCTTTTATACATTTTTCACAAATATATTGGTCTTTATATCTTTGTTCTTGAGCTATACAACCGCCAAGTATAATATCATTGCAATTTGGAAAATTATTTGGCCTGATATCTACTATGTAGCCTAGATCAAGAAATTTTACAAGACCATATAAGACTGGTATTTTATGTTTTTCCATTTCGCATTTATGTATTATACAAAGTTGCGTGTTATTAGCAGAAATAATATTTTTTTCTTTATTAATCCATATTAGTTTGGAAGCCGTGCTATTTACACTTATTATTTCGTATGAATATAATTCATTAACTAATTGACGACACAGCAAATCAAAATCAAATACTATTTCATTTGGGATGCTTACAGTTATATATTTGTTTTTATAAAAAATTCTAATTGTTGGTGGGGCAGGGACAATAACCTCATCTTTGATTTTGACTTTCCGTTTCTGATACCAAATTTCTGC
>NZ_JPUF01000160.1 GCF_014737315.1 Treponema zioleckii
AAGACCTGCTATGAAATGTCAATCATTTGACGAAGCATTTTTCAATGCTTTTTCAGCAAGTTTTGAGACGTCAACGTCAGGAGGAAAAACAGGAACGTAATCAATATTGTTTTTAAGGACAGTGAAAACAACATTGAGAAGTTTATGAGAAATAAAACCGAGAGCCTGACTTTTGTTCTTACCAGAATCAAGTTTTTTCTGGTAAGCATAAGCAAAAGAAGGATCCCATTTTTTGATACTGTTTGCGGCAAGCCACAGGGCACGACGAAGATACGGGGAACCACGTTTGGACATGTGATAACCAAGACCTTTATTCATGCCAGATTGCTTAAGGACTGGATCAAGGCCTGCAAATGCAGTCAGTTGTTTTGGATCAGGGAAACGTGAAATGTCACCAATTTCACTGAGAATGACAGCTGCTAGAGTAATTCCCATTCCGGGAATCTTTGTGAGTTTGCAGTCAAACTTTGAGTAGAGCTGTTCAATGATTTTTTCGATTTCAGAAATCTGAGATTCGAGAAGTTCAATCTGCTCAATCATCTGTTTTACGAGCAGCGAATTTGTCTGCGACGAAAGAAGTACTGCAAATGAATTTCTTGCGGTTTTCTGGAGTTCTTCAGCTTTTT
>NZ_JPUF01000161.1 GCF_014737315.1 Treponema zioleckii
TATTGCATGAAGATGTCTGATGGGTGGCAATATAGAAATCCATTGATGCTGTTTCATGTTGATTTTTTGAATAAATCCTATTATAAAAAAAATCACATAGTTCCTAACTATGAGGAGGAAGTTTTTAATCAACTTATAAATGCTGGCGCAAACATAAATAAATATCCCTATATTTGGGCAGGCGTATATTTACGAAACAATGAAGACATAAAGATTTTTGAAAAAAATTATCATGAACAAAGCGCACTGTTCGCGCCCTATTATGTGTCCGATTGTAATCGGGTGTTAAAAATGTTTCTTACGGCGGGAGCTGATGTAAATAGAAAGGGTGTCTATTTACCATTTGAAAAAGGGGTATGCGAAAAAATAACTGAAGATAAAGTGCAGGGATACTTTAATTCTTCAAATGCCACAACTCCACTTTACGAGGCAATTAAAAAAGGATGTCGCTGGGAAAGTCAGGTTGATTTGCTTTTGGAATACGGTGCGAACTTGGACGATTCCTGTCTCGAAGCTGCAAAACTTAGTGGAGATGAGCAGATGATTCTGAAAGTGCAAAAACTTTTGGATGAAAAAAATAGTAGGAATTCTTCCCCGACAAATCGCGATTT
>NZ_JPUF01000162.1 GCF_014737315.1 Treponema zioleckii
CCACAAATCGCCGTTACAGAGCCAGTTACGCCGGATTCAATTTTGGGCAAAGACGAAATGTTTGAAGGCGACGAAGGCGACTCGCCAAAAACTCAGCTCGCACTTGCAGACGCACCTGCAAGCACAGAGCCAACTTACCAGACTGAAAGTGCAGCGGTTTCAACAGAGTCAATCAACACTCCACAGACCGAACTTGCGGCAGCTGTTGAACCAGTTGAAAACTCGCGCTTGACAAGCGAAGCCGAACCAACTCAGCAGGTGGCAATTTTGACGGGCAAAAAAGACGAGACTCTTTCAGAAAAAGAAGAAAGCGAGAGCGTAAATCCGCTTCCGTTTGAACTTCCGCCAGACATGCCTCTTCTCGTGCCAGACGCTCCGATTCTCGACACCCCTCAAACAGAACTTGCCACTGCCCCGCACTCAACGGAAAAGCCGGAGACTGAACAAGTTGCCGTTGCAAAGCCAATCGTAAAGCCTCAGGAAATGGCTTTGGCAAGCGAGCCTGTAAATGCGGAGCCAACTTACCAAGCTGAAAGTGCAGTGGTTTCAACAGAGTCAATCAACACTACACAGACTGAACTTGCCACGGCAGTTGAAGCAGTTGAAACT
>NZ_JPUF01000163.1 GCF_014737315.1 Treponema zioleckii
TTTAGCGGTGTCCCACTTATCCTTGTCAATTGCTTTATTAATTTCAATAATTAATTTATGACGTTTATCCTCTACTTTTTTGCGCAGTGGACGCGCTACACGCTGTTTGCCTTCTTGTGGGTTAATAGCCCAACCAAGATTATTGCAGTGTGTGTTATTAACATCACCATCTTTGTAATATAGATAGCCTAGATTGTCTTTATTTAATACAAATGATTCAGCTACTAAGTTAGCAATAAAAAATTTACGTGTCTTGTTGTGTGAGCCTTCTAATACTACATATGGTTTTCCGTTGTCATCATATGAGTTCCAGACTGTTAAACCTGTGTCACGGTCTATCACATATCCCATATTTGAAACTGCGTATCTGTCATACGGTTCAAACAATGGTTCAAATTTTTCAATCATTCCTTTAACTCCTCTACTAATTTTTCTAATTGCTCAATGGTTAAGATAATATCATTTTCTGGGTGACATAATACCATGCTAGCCATAATATCACCATCTGGATACTTGGTTACTTCCATATATTCATGTTTGTTACCATTACAGATAAGGTGTATA
>NZ_JPUF01000164.1 GCF_014737315.1 Treponema zioleckii
TAATGTTATTGAATTATCTTATTCGATTTGGGATAGTATACCCGTGATTATGACCCGATAACCCGTTTTCTCCTTGGGGCTTTCCCCGTAACTAAGACTGGGTTTCTTGCTCTGGCTGGCAGTACACAGATTAGCAGGATGGGGTCTTCCCCGAATCTCCAACGAGGATGTGAGCCACCAGAGATAAGATAGTTCATATTTCACAAATCCACTTTCACAAAAGGAATTAAGATTTATGTACATTGTTGGAATTGACATCGCCAAGAAAACACACATTGGAGGAATCACTGACGACAAAGGAAAACATATCGGGAAATCCTTCAAAATCGACAATTCCGTTGAAGGCTTTGAAAACCTTCTGAAAAAACTGGCAGAAATCAACGCTGACATCTCCCAGTTTGTTTTTGGTATGGAAGCCACTGGCCATTACTGGCTCAATCTCTATACCTGGCTTTGTGACAGAAACTTTACGGTTCATGTCATAAATCCGATTCAGTCTGATGCCCTCCGTAAACTTGAAATACGCCAGACAAAGACTGAC
>NZ_JPUF01000165.1 GCF_014737315.1 Treponema zioleckii
TGTCCGCGCCTCGCGTCCAATTTCTGTTTGGCTAATAAGTTTGTGTGTGGGAAAATTATAAACGCCCTGAGTTTTGTTTTTAATCTAAAAGTTAGTTTTTGGCGTTTCCCGCGAGTTTTTCCAAGGCAAAACTCGCGCTCTGGTGGGTGGGGCTTGCAGGTGCTCCCGAAACGCGGCGGCAAGGAAAGCCGCGTTTCGGGAAGCTAGATTTATTGTCCGCGCCTCGCGTCCAATTTTTGTTTGGCTAATCAGTTTGTGTGTGGGAAAATTATAAACGCCCTGAGTTTTGTTTTTAATCTAAAAGTTGGATTTTGGCGTTTCCCGCGAGTTTTTCCAAGGTAAAACTCGCGCTCTGGTGGGGGAACTTGCAGGTGTTCCCGAAACGCGGCGGCAAGGAAAGCCGCGTTTCGGGAGGTCAGATTTATTGTCCGCGCCTCGCGTCCAATTTCTGTTTGGTTAAGCCGTTTGCAGCTGATTATAAACGCCCTGTAGTTTTGTTTTTAATCTAAAGATT
>NZ_JPUF01000166.1 GCF_014737315.1 Treponema zioleckii
GGTACAGGGTTGAATTCAATAATAATGAATGCTGGATTTACGGAGGTTATTTTTCTGTAGATTCAAACATTGAATATTTATCAGAATTATCAAAATCCCGTGCCATGAGCAACGCCTTGTTTAACTATAATGTAAAATTTGTCGCGAATTGCGGCGACTACTTAAGAAAAGGAAAAAATGTAAAAAAAACATACGAATCCTTTAAGGTTGAAGGCGGTTATGAAATAAACGCCACTTGTTATAATTTTGAGTATGGCTCGGTTATAATTGATTGTTATACAAGTGATGATAAATATTTTACATGGGTTTGCACATCAATTATCAAGGATGGTGAAACTCCACTTAATATCAAACTTAATATGACAATGGAAGAAGTAAAAGCAATATTTGGAGATTTTGATTACATTGAAGCAAATACAGCTTTTATATATGGCGGTGGTATTCGTGCTGAATTCATCTTTAATAAAAACAGGCTTGAAAGAATAAATCTGGTGGTAGATGGTTGTTAGATT
>NZ_JPUF01000167.1 GCF_014737315.1 Treponema zioleckii
CATCACCAACAGCCATATGGGTGATTTCAATTTTTGAACCCGTAGCCTCGGCACTTGCTAATAGCTGCAGACCTATTGTTGTATGAATAGTTTTATATAACATTCTAAAAATTCTCCAATCTTATAATTCCACAATGTTCAGGTCATGCAGGATAATTTGGTGTTTCGGGTTTCGGAGGGCGAGTTGGATTGACTGGTAATCCAGGAATAGGAGTACCTGTAATTTCACTTTGTCTTGTTTGACTCATATAAGCTTTATCTGCAAGCCAAAACCGTTTAAGCGTGTCTTCTGGCAGTACAACTAAGCCATCTCGCATGATTTGGTTATATGCCCAGATATATTGCTTTGCGACGTTGTACTCTTTACCAAGATAGGCACTACCCATAATGGCTTGCCAAACCTTAGGGCCATCATTGATTAAGTCATATTCAGGGTTTACTAGCTTTCCTAAGAAATTATCAGGAACAAATCCTGCTAAGTAATGTACTAAGTCCGCTGGATATCCCAATT
>NZ_JPUF01000168.1 GCF_014737315.1 Treponema zioleckii
TTAGTGGCGCAGCTAACGCGATAAGTAGACCGCCTGGGGAGTACGGTCGCAAGACTAAAACTCAAATGAATTGACGGGGGCCCGCACAAGCGGTGGAGCATGTGGTTTAATTCGATGCAACGCGAAGAACCTTACCTGGTCTTGACATAGTAAGAACTTTCCAGAGATGGATTGGTGCCTTCGGGAACTTACATACAGGTGCTGCATGGCTGTCGTCAGCTCGTGCCGTGAGGTGTTGGGTTAAGTCCCGCAACGAGCGCAACCCTTTTCCTTATTTGCCAGCGGGTTAAGCCGGGAACTTTAAGGATACTGCCAGTGACAAACTGGAGGAAGGCGGGGACGACGTCAAGTCATCATGGCCCTTACGACCAGGGCTACACACGTGCTACAATGGTCGGTACAAAGGGTTGCTACCTAGCGATAGGATGCTAATCTACAAAAAAGCCGATCGTAGTCCGGATTGGAGTCTGCAACTCGACTCCATGAAGTCGGAATCGCTAGTAA
>NZ_JPUF01000169.1 GCF_014737315.1 Treponema zioleckii
CTTTCGGATGATGAGTGTGTAGAGTTGGTTGTTAACGCTTATAAAGATTTTTGTGATGAAGCGTTGCTCAGACCGGATTATATGGTTCCACATTATTTTCAGTCGAAAATCAACATCATTACAAAAAGGTTTCAGCCAGCGATTGAAAGCCTTACCGAATGCCTTAAATTGCAGCCTGATTTTGCGGGAGCATATTTTATGAGGGCTTTTTGCCATTTTGCAAGCAAGGAGACTTTTGATGTTGGCGAAGCGTACAACGACTTAAAGAAGATGGTGGGAGTGCTGGAGACTGGAAAATATTGTACTACTTCTTTTGAAATAAAAGACAGTCTTGAAGACGAAGGAAAAATGCTTCTTGCAAATGGTTATTATATACTTGCCGTGCTTGATAATTTGCTGCAAGATTATGATGAGAGTCTTAGATTCATTAACAATGCTTTGACTATGGAACCAAATGATAAAGATTTTCTCTTGGCACGATGTCACTTGTTTTATACGCTTGC